>JAKLLO010000139.1 GCA_023150095.1 Zoogloea sp.
GCCCCCCCCTGCAGTGTGGCGCCATGGGCGGTCGCCGGGGCTTCGTCATCCGGGCCGGGCCATGTAGGATTGCGCCATGTTTGCCTACATCGTCCGACGCCTGCTGTATGCGCCGCTGATCCTCATCGGCGTGAATCTCCTCACTTTCGCCCTGTTCTTCGTGGTTAACACGCCCGACGACATGGCCCGGATGCAGTTGGGCGCCAAGCGCGTGACGCCCGAGGCCATCGAGCGCTGGAAGGTGGAGCGGGGCTACGACAAGCCGCTGCTCTTCAATGCCGCCGCCGATGGCGCCGACAAGCTCACCAACACCATCTTCTTCGAGAAGTCCCTGAAGATGTTCGCCTTCGATTTCGGCCGCGCCGACGACGGGCGCGACATCGCCACCGAGATCAAGACCCGCATGGGCCCGTCGCTGGCCATCGCGCTGCCGACCTTCGTGCTGGGGCTGTTCGTCACGGTGTCGCTGGCGCTGCTGCTGGTGTTCTTCCGGACGAGCTACCTGGACTTTGCGGGCGTGGTGATGTGCGTGGCGATGATGTCGATCTCGGGGCTGTTCTACATCATCAGTGGCCAGTGGCTGGTGTCGAAGGTGTGGCATCTGGTGCCCATCTCGGGCTATGGCGGCGGGCTGGATTCGTGGCGCTTCCTGATCCTGCCGGTGGTGATCGGGGTGATCTCGGGCATCGGCGGCAGCGCCCGCTGGTATCGCACCATCTTTCTTGAAGAGGCCGGCAAGGATTACGTGCGCACCGCCCGGGCCAAGGGCCTGTCAGAGCTGCAGGCGCTGTTCCGCCACGTGCTGAAGAACGCGATGATCCCCATCCTCACCGGCGTGGTGGTGGTGATTCCAACCCTCTTCATGGGCAGCCTGATCTCCGAATCCTTCTTCGGCATTCCGGGCCTCGGCAGCTACACCATCGACGCCATCAACGCCCAGGATTTTCCGGTGGTGCGGGCGATGGTGTTCATCGGATCGCTGCTCTACATCGTGGGGCTGATCCTTACCGACCTGTCGTACACGTTTGTCGATCCGCGCGTGAGGCTCGAATGATGGACGCCCCCCGACGCGCCTACGGCGCCTCCCCCCACTGGGGGGCAGGCCGGCCGCTTCGGAGCGGCCGCGCGCGGCAGGCCTCGCCCGTGCCTTGTGTTTCATGCGTCGCGGGTGGCGCGCTGCGCAATGGAGAATTGGATTGATGGGATTCCAGCCTGTGGTCCTGTGGACCGATCTGCTGCTTTTCGGACTCATCGCCTGCGTGGCGCTTGCGGCGTGGAGCGCCCGGCGCAGCGAACCCATGCGCGACGCCTGGCGTCGGGTGGGGGAGAGCAGCGTGGGGATGGCCTCGCTCACCGTGCTGGCGCTGTTCCTGCTGGTGGGCGTGGTGGATAGCCTGCACTACCGGGAGCGCCTCGCGCCGGCGGGTGGGGCGGGTGACACGGCGCAGCTATCCACAGAATTGCGTAGCGCCCTGGATGCGGTGGCCGCGCCGCTCCGGACGCGGGTCGAGAAGACTTACTCGGCGCCGCTGGCCTACCAGCTCTTCGCCAAGCAGACGCTGGAAGGCCCGGACGGCACCCAGCGGCGCGAATTCCCCCGGCTGAAGTTCGGTGGCAGCAGCCTCAAGTATCCCGAAGACGACCAGACTGGCGACATCCTCGGGCGCGTCGGCATCGGCCTCGCGGCGGCGGCCGTGGGTTGGGTGGCGCTGGCGGGCGTGCTGGTGGCGGGCGTGGCCCGGTCGCGGCGGGTGCCGGTGGGCGCGGCGTGGCGGGCGATCTGGCGCGGCAAGGGCGGGCTGGCGTGGCGCTCGGTGCTGGTCACGGTGGGCGTGGTGGCGCTGGTGGCCGGCCCGCTGGCGGCGCTGGCGACCGAATATCACGTGTTTGGCACCGACAAGGTGGGGCAGGACGTGCTCTTCCTGACCCTCAAGAGCATCCGCACGGCGCTGGTGATCGGCACCCTCACGACCCTCGTCACCCTGCCGCTGGCGGTGGCGCTGGGCATCATGGCCGGCTATCTGGGCGGCTGGGTGGATGACGTGGTCCAGTATGTCTACACCGTGCTCAACTCGATCCCCGGCGTGCTGCTGATCGCCGCGGCGGTGCTGATGATGCAGGTGGTGATCGACACCCATCCCCACTGGTTCGAGACCGCCGCCGAGCGGGCCGACGCGCGCCTGCTGGCCCTGTGCGTGATCCTCGGGATGACCAGCTGGACCGGCCTGTGCCGGCTCCTGCGGGGCGAGACGCTGAAGCTGCGCGAGCTCGAATACGTGCAGGCGGCGCGTGCCTTTGGCGTGTCCACGGCGCGCATCCTGGCCCGCCACGTGCTGCCCAACCTGATGCACCTGGTGCTGATTGCGCTGGTGATGGATTTCTCGGGCCTGGTGCTGGCCGAGGCGGTGCTGTCTTACGTGGGCATTGGCGTCGATCCGGGCACGGTGAGCTTCGGCACGATGATCAACGCCGCGCGGATGGAGCTCGCCCGCGAGCCCATGGTGTGGTGGAGCCTGGTGGCGGCCTTCGTCTTCATGTTCGTGCTGGTGCTGGCCGCCAACCTGTTTGCCGACGTGGTGCGCGACGCCTTCGATCCGCGCCGTAGCTGATCGCCCTTCAGGCCGGGGCCTTGCGCCGGCGCGGGGCCTTGGTGCCGAGGGCGTCGAGCTGGGCCTGGATCTCACCGGTGATGGCTGCCGGGGCGGGCACCATCGCGGTGTCGGCCAGCAGGCCCACCTGGTAGTGGCCGTTGTAGCTCACGATGCTCACCGCTAGGCCCAAGTCGCCCGAGGGCGGGCTCCAGAACATCTGCTCGACGATCCGCGCGCCGGCGAGGTAACGCGGTTCGTGGGCGCCCGGCACGTGGCACAGCAGCGCGGTGCTCTTGGTGGCCAGCAGCTTTAGCGCCTGCAGCTGTACCGCCCGCGGCGTCTGGCCGATCAGGCTGAAGATGCCCAGCGCCCGCTGGGCGTCGTAGGTTTCGGTGAAGTGGGCGACGCGCCGGTGGGTCTCGGCCAGCCGGTCGAGCGGGTCGGCGATGCCCACGGGCAGCTCCAGCGGCATGAATCCCCAGCGGTTGCCGAGCACGTCCGGCGTGTCTTCGCTGCGCAGGTTGACCGGCATCAGGGTGCGCAGCTCGGCACCGGTGGTCCGTTCGCCCTGGCGGCTCAGGTAGCCGTGCAGCGCGCCGCTGAGGGCCGCCAGCAGCACCGCGTTGGGCGTCGTCTCCCGCGCCTGGGCGATGGCCGCCACGGCGGATTCGGCGATCGGCGCGCTCCAGCTCACGTGCTTGATGCCTCTGGGCTCGCCCTTCAGGAAGGTGTGGCTGTCGTCGTGCAGGCCGGCGAGCTTGCCGATCTCCAGCGCCAGCGCGGTGCTGGCCCGGGCGTAGTCGAACACCTGGGTGGGGTTGAAGAGCAGGCTGAGGTAGCGCGCCCAGATTGCGCCGGAGAGCTTGATGCCGTCGATCACCGCGTCGGTGAGCGGGGCGCACAGCCGGTCGAAGAAGTTGGGCGCTTCGGGCGGCAGGGGCGGTTCGGCCGCGGGGCTGGCGTCGGTGAGCGACTGGAGCACGCGGATCAGCGCGATGCTGTCGGCGATGCACTGGTGCACCCGGGCAATCAGCGCGCTGCCGCCCTGGTAGTCGGGCACCAGGTGCAGGTGCCACAGGGGGCGGGCGGGGTCGAGGGGCGTGGCGGCGAGCTCGCCGATCAGTGCCCGCAGGCCGGCTTCCTCGTCGCCGGCGGGCAGTTCGGCGGTGGTGATGTGGGCGTTCAGATCCACCGGCGCGCTTTCCCAGATGGCGCCGGCGGTGTCGCGCAGCACCAGCTGGCGGAAGCGCTCCATCGGCAACAGGCGGGTGGCGAGGCAGTCGACAAGGGCCGCGCGGTCGAGGGGCGTGGCGAGCACCAGCACGCCTACGACCTGCATCAGGTTGGTGCTTTGCTCGATCTGCAGCCAGGTCATGTCCAGGCTGCCAAGCCGTTCCAGGGTGCTCATGGGAGGCCTCCGTGTAGTTGCAGAAGCGCGCGCAATGCGCTTTTCCGCTAGATTCTGCGCCGATTCTGCGGGGGCCGGAAGAGCGCCGGACGGACTTCCACTTCAGGTTAAAGCCGGGTCGCTCCTGTGCCGTTACCGATACATTGACCGTAAAAGTGCCGACGGCACGCGGCGCCCGGATTTACTGGAAATGAATATCTCCGCTTCGCCCCGCACTGACGAGCTGGTTGAATTTCTCGACGACGAGCGCTCCATGCCATCGGCTGCCAGCGCCGAGCGCTGGAAGGTGCTGGTCGTCGACGACGATGAAGAAGTCCACCAGGCAACGGAGTTCGCCCTTCACGGCGCGGTGTTCTGCGGGCGCGATCTCGAACTGCTGCATGCCTACTCTGCCGCCCAGGCCCATGAAATGCTCGGGCGGATCGGCGACGTGGCGGTGATCCTCCTCGATGTGGTGATGGAGCGCCACGACGCGGGGCTGGATCTCGTCCGGGTGATCCGCGAGGAGCTCCGCCTTGCCGATGTGCGGATCATCCTGCGCACCGGTCAGCCGGGCTACGCGCCCGAGTTGAGCGTGATCCGCGAATACGACATCAACGACTATCGTACCAAGGCCGAGCTCACCCACACCCGGCTCGTCACCACGCTCACCGCGGCGATCCGTTCGTACGGGCAGCTGTGCGAGCTCCACGCCAGCCGCAAGGGGCTCGAGTTCCTGATCCAGGCGGGCAACCAGCTGTTCATTCCGCGTGATCTGCGTTCGTTTTCCGATGCCGCCCTGAGCCACCTGAAAGCACTGCTGGGCGGGGCGGTGGACGCGGTCTTCGTCGGACCGGTCGACTGGCGGGAAGGGGAGGGCGATCAGGAGTCGCTGGGCGTGATGGCGGCATCCGGGCGCTACGGCAGCCTCGTCGGGCAGCCGACCCTGGCGCTGGGGGATACGCCGCTGCGGGCTTCGCTCCGGCAGGGGCTCGCCCAGCGTGGGCACGTCTTCGAGGCTACGTCGTGCTGCCTGTATCTTGGCCGCAGCCACGGCAAGGAGGCGTTGATCCATCTCGACCTGCCGCCGGCATCGAGCGCGCTGATCCGCCAGGTGATCGAGGTGCTGTGCGTCAATCTGCGCATCGGGTTCGAGAACGTGGTGCTCTTCGAGCGGCTCAATTTCTTCGCCTATTTCGATCCGCTCACCCGCCTGCCCAATCGCACGCGCTTCCTCGACCGGCTGGACGAGCGCCTGCCGGGGCTGGCCCCGGACGGCTGGAAGCTCGGGATCATCGACATCGTGCGTTTCTCCGAGCTCAACGACGCCCTCGGCCACCGCAGCGGTGATCTGCTGCTGGTGGAGGTCACCCGCCGGCTGCAGGCCCACGTGGGCGCGGATGCGATGGTCGCGCGTGTCGCGGGCGACGCTTTCGGCGTGTGCTGGCGGCCGGGCGGTCGGGGCGCAAGGGAGATCCTCGACGTGTTTGCGGCGCCGTTCCATGTGCGTAGCCATTCGATCCCGATGCGGGCGCGGGCGGGTTTTGTCGATGTGACGCCGGTGCAGGGCGGCGCGGTGGAGCTGCTCAAGCGCGCCAATCTGGCCCTCAGCCACGCCAAGCAGGAGGGCGACCAGCACTGGCGCTTCTTCTCCATCGAGATGGAGGCCAACACCCAGAACCGCGTCCAGCTGCTCAACGAGCTGCGTTCGGCCCTCAACCTCGGGCGCGGGCTGGAGCTGCACTACCAGCCCCAGGTGTCGCCGGCCACCGGTCAGGTGGTGGGCTGCGAGGCCTTGATTCGGTGGGTCAAGCCCACCGGCGCGGCGGTCTCGCCGGAAGTGTTCATTCCGCTTGCCGAGTACACCGGCCTCATCGTCGAGATCGGCGACTGGGTTTTTGCGGAGGCCTGTCGCCAGATCGTGCGCTGGGATCGCGAGGGCCTGCCGCCGTTCCGGGTTGGCATCAACATTTCGGCGGCCCAGTTCCGCGAGCCGGATTTCGTGGCCAAGGTGGCGGGCGTGATCGCGTCGACCGGCGTGAGCCCGAAGCGGCTGGAGCTGGAAATCACCGAATCGGTGGCGATGGAAGATCCGGAATCCGTCGCCCGGCAGCTGCGCGAGCTGAAGGCCCTGGGGCTGCGCGTGGCGGTGGATGACTTCGGTTGCGGCTTCTCGTCCCTCGGAAGCCTCAACCGGCTGCCCTTCGATCGGGTCAAGATCGACCGGGCCTTCGTGCGCGAACTGACGCCGGAAACCGCCGAAGACTGCATCGCGACGATGATCGTCAAGCTCGCCCGGAGTCTCGGGCTGGAGGTGACCGCCGAGGGCGTGGAGACCGAGAGCCAGTCGCAGCTGCTGCAGGACATGGGCTGCAAGGAGATGCAGGGCTTCCTCTACGGCAAGCCGATGAACGCGTCCTCGCTCGAGGCGTGGATCAGGCAGCAGGACGATTGAGGCGATGCGGCAGATGAGCAGATAAAAAGGTCAATAATATTGACCTTTTCTTTTTTGTGACGTCGGCGTGAAGTTGCCGCCCATCAAATGAAACGCCCGGCCGGCGCTGCTACGCGCCGACCGGGCGGGGCTGTGCCCGGTTGATCCGGGGGGTCAGCGATACACGAGCACCGGGATCTTGCTGTGGGTGAGGACCTTCTGGGTCTCGCTGCCGAGAAGGAGGCCGCTCAGGCCTCGACGGCCGTGGGAGGCCATGAAGATCAGGTCGCAGCGGTTGCGCTCGGCCGAGGCAATGATGGCTTCGAACGGCACCTCGCTGATGACGGTGTCACCGACCGAGGTCACGCCGGCGGCATCGGCAGCGGCTTTGGCCAGACCGAGGATCTTTTCGGCTTCGGCGGCGGCGGCACGGCTGAACTGCTCGGGGGTTGTCGGGTCGAACAGGGCGCCTTCACCGTAGATGGGGGTCGGGAAGTCGGGCTGGGCGTAGAAGAACGTCAGCTTCGCGCCGGCTTCCTTGGCGAAGTCGATGGCGCGGGCGACGGTGGATGCCGAAAGTTCGGAGCCGTCGGTGGGTACGAGGATGTTGCGGAACATGCTGTCACTCCTTGGTGAGGGTGGGCCTTCGGGGTGGGCGTTCTAATTATATGGCGACCCATGTTCGCAACCGGATTGACGAATGTCAATCGAACTGAAACCTGCATGGATCACGATTTTGTCTGACGACTGAAATGCCGTTCAAGTCCGGATTTCCGGGCCGCAAAGCACATGAAGGAGGCTGTAACCATGTCCCGTCACGATCCCGTTCCTCCCATTGACGTCGCGCGCAAGTCGCTTCGCCAGTTGCACGATTCGGTGGAGTCATCCGTCGACCCGCTGGGCATGGCTGCGCCGCTGGTGCATGCCCAGCTGGCCTGGATGGCGCATCCCCAGGAGCTCACCGAGGCCCTCGGGCGCATGTCGAGCAGCCTGTGGGCGCTGCAATGGCATTCGATGCGCCGGATCGTCGGGCTGCCCAGCGCCGATCCTGTCCGTCCCGTGGATGACGATAGCCGCTTCGTCGATCCGGTGTGGGCCGAGTCGCCGACCTGGGATCTGGTCAAGGAGTGGTATCTGCTGATGACCCGCCACTTTCAGGACATGCTCTACGAAACGCCCGGGCTGTCGCAAAAGGATCGTCGACGGGCGGCGTTCTGGTGGCGGAATGCCCTCAACGCGATGGCGCCGTCGAATTTCCTGCTGACCAACCCGGTGGCGATGCGCAAGGCGGTCGAAACCAACGGCGAGAGCCTGGTCCAGGGCTTCCGGAATTTTCTGGATGATCTGTCGGCCGGCAACATCCGGATGACCGATCCGGGCGATTTCAAGGTTGGCGAAAACCTCGCGACGACGCCGGGCAAGGTGGTGTTCCGCAACCGGCTGGTGGAAGTCATCCACTACACCCCCACCAAGCCGAAGGTGCACGAGACGCCGATCGTCATCGTCACGCCGTGGATCAACAAGTTCTACATCCTCGATCTGAACCCCAAGAAGAGCATGATCCGCTATCTGCTCGACCAGGGTTTCGATGTGTTCATCACCAGCTGGAAGAACCCTGGCGACGACATGCGCGACGTGCGCTTCGACGACTACCTCACCGAAGGCATCCAGCCCCTCATCGACACCGCTCGCGGCCTGACTGGCGCGGCGAAGGTGCATGCGGTGGGGTATTGCATCGGCGGTACGGCGCTGTCCACCTACATGGCCTGGGCGAACCGCCACTTCAAGCCCGAAGACATGCCGGTGGCCCACTGGACGTTATTCACCACGCTGGTGGATTTCCATAAGCCGGGCGACATCGAGGTGTTCGTGGACGAAGGCAGCATCCGCTTCCTCACCCAGAACATGGCGCGCAAGGGCTACCTGGATGGCGCCGAGATGGCGTCGGCCTTCCGTCTGCTGCGTTCCAACAGCCTGATCTGGCATTACGTGGTGCATGGCTGGCTGTACGGCGAGACGCCGCCGCCGTTCGACGTGCTCTACTGGAACATGGACACCACGCGCATGCCCTACGCGATGCACGCCTGGTATCTGCGCGAGCTCTACCTCCACAACAAGCTGATCGAGAAGGACGCTCTGGTGGTGGCGGGCGAGCCCATCGACCTGGGCGCGATCACCCAGCCGGTGTACGCGGTGTCGGCCGAGGACGATCACATCGCGCCGTGGCGCCAGACCTTCCGCACCATGAACTACGTGAGCGGCCCGAAGCGCTTCGTGCTGTCGAGTTCCGGCCACATCCTCGGCATCGTCAATCCGCCGGTCAAGCCGCCCAAGCGCAACTACCGGGTTGGTCCGGCCCGCCGCACCGACAAGGCCGACGACTGGCACGCCCACCTCGAAGCCCAGCCCGGCAGCTGGTGGGACGACTGGATGGCGTGGCTCAAGCCTCAAAGCGGAGAACTCGTGGCGGCCCGCCCGGTGGCAACCGATGCGTTCCCGGCACTTGCGGATGCGCCCGGGGTCTACGTGAAGGAGTCCTGAGCCCTGTTGCTGGCAGCGATGATCTGCCGCCACGCTTCAAGGCGTCGGTCGTAGCTGTAGCCGGCGTTGGCCGGACTGGTGGATGGCAGCCGCGTGAAGCGCATCGACTGGGCGGTCGCCGCCGGGAGCTGCTTCAGCACGTGTCGCCGGAAGCTCGTCTCGGCCATGGCGCCATTGAAGAACACCCGATCGATATTCGGATGCGAGGCAAAAAAGCCGGCGAAATCGTTGGGGATGATCGAGCGCGGATCGATGTCGCCATCCAGGCTGCCCTCCCGCTCGCAGCTTTGCAGCACGTCCCACAAAGCCAGCCCGGCGCCGGTCAGTTTCTGGAGCCGGGCGGGGTAGGGGAGGTTCGGGGTGGCGCCGATCAATTCGCCGAGGATCTTCCAGAATAGGTTTCGCGGATGAGCGTAATATTCTGCTGCACGCAGCGAAGCCCCGCCGGGCATGCTTCCTAGAATCAATGTGGTGGCCGAGGGCGTCGAAACAGGTGGAAAACTGAAGATCAGGCTCATGAAAATGGTTTTGCGCCGAGCGCGAAGCGGGTCGGCGTGGTGAAGCGCCGATGATTGCAACCGATATGTCCGAATCCCGGGGGCGGGGAATGAAACAGCGTGCTCATGTGCTGGTGGTCGACGATCAGGCCGACAATCTTCTGATTCTAGAGGACGTGCTGTCTGAGCACTACGATGTGCATCCGGCGATCAATGGCGTCGAGGCCCTCGGCTTCCTTGAGGCCGGCGGTCAGGCCGATCTGATCCTGCTTGATGTGATGATGCCGGAACTCGATGGCTTCGAAGTGTGCCGGCGTCTCAAGGCTAGTGAGTCGACCCGGTCCATTCCGGTGATGTTCCTGACCAGTCTCGATCGCCCTGAGGACGAAGAGTTGGGGTTTTCGCTTGGCGCGGAAGACTTCATCCACAAGCCGGTGTCGCCGCCGGTGGTGCTGGCGCGGGTCCGGACGCACCTGGCGCTGTCGAAGGCAACCCGCGCGCTCCAGCGCCGCAATGCCGATCTCGAACTCATCGTTGCCGAGCGCACTGCCGAAATCAGCGAACAGGCCCGCAGGCTCGTTGCCAGCAAGCAGGAAGTGATCGCCGCCCAGGCCGCCACCATCACGGCCTTCTGCGCCCTGGCCGAAGCCCGCGACAACGAAACCGGCAACCACATCCGCCGAACCCAGCACTACGTGCGCATCCTTGCCGAAGCCCTGCGCGATCATCCGCGTTTCTGTGGCGAACTCAACGATGACGTGATCCAGCAGCTCTTCAAGTCGGCGCCGCTCCACGACGTGGGCAAGGTCGCCACGCCAGATGCGATCCTGCTCAAGCCCGGCAAGCTCACCCCGGAAGAGTGGGTGATCATGCAGCGGCACTGTGAATCCGGTCGCGATGCGATCCAGCAAGCTGAGAACGCCCTGGGGGGCCTGAGTGACGCCCCCTTTCTTCACTATGCGGCCGAGATTGCCTACGGCCATCACGAGCGCTGGGACGGGAGCGGCTATCCTCAGGGTATCGCGGGTGATGCGATTCCCCTCTCGGCACGCCTGATGGCGGTGGCTGACGTATACGACGCACTGATATCGAAGCGAGTCTACAAACCGCCGTTTCCCCACGAGCAGGCCATCCTCATGATGGTTGCTGAGCGCGGTCGCCACTTCGACCCGGATATCGTCGACGCGCTGGAGCAAGTCGCAGGCAAATTTGCCGAGATTGCGACCAGCTTTCGGGATGAGCCTGAAGAGGAAGGGGCTGTCAGCCCCTGATCGGAAGAAAGTTGCCGGAAGTGGGCGGGAGGATTGTCGATCCGCCATCGGCCAGGAGCGCGAACTGCTGTCCGCAGCTCGGTAGTGTGGCCGTTCCGATCGGCCTGAAGCCGTATCTGAATGCAGCCGAAGCCGGATGGCTTTGACGATGTCCGGAAGGACATCAGAAGTTTTTGGTGCGGACGGAGAGACTCGAACTCTCACACCAAAGGCGCCAGAACCTAAATCTGGTGCGTCTACCAATTCCGCCACGTCCGCGAGAGGCTCGCATTGTAATTTGGCGGCAAGGTCTGGGCTAGTCTTCTTTGTGCGTTGGCCGTGACGGGGCCGGCACGTGCGATGCCCTGGTGTCAGCGTCGCTGACCATCTCGAGCGGAACCCAGTCGCCTCCCTCCTTGCTTATAAAGCAAGCTACTGGATGGATTTGCGTGCCGCACAAACAATATTCAGGTTTTCGTAAAAACCTCTTGACGTGTTCTGATAGTTCTTTATAATTCGGCCCTCTTCGCAGCGCAGTTGTTCAGCGCGGTGAAGGGGGAGGTAGGCCGGAGGATTGGTTGCTTCTGCGCAGTCAGGTGTTTTCAGCGAGGTTTAAAAAGATTTCGCGAAATGCTT
>JAKLLO010000140.1 GCA_023150095.1 Zoogloea sp.
CCGCCGCCTGGCCCGCGATTACGAGCGCCTGCCCGAAACCTTGGCTGGGTTGCACTATCTGGCCTTTGCCTGCCTCATGTTGCCCCACTTGGCTGATGCCACGAACATCGTTCAGAACATGCTCTAGGCGAGGCACACCCGAATACCTTGACGTCGATGAACAACCTGGCGATGACGCTCTCAAACCAGGGCGACCTGCCCGGCGCAAGGCAACTGCACGAGACGGTGCTGGAGCTCAGCAAGCGCGTCTTGGGCGAGGAGCACCCGAACACGTTGAGATCGATGAACAACCTGGCGGACACGCTCGCACACCAGGGTGACCTGCCCGGCGCGAGGCGGCTGGACGAGGCGGTGCTGGAGGTCAGGAAGCGCGTGCTGGGCGAGGCGCACCCGGACACCTTGACGTCGATGAACAACCTGGCGAGCACGCTCTGGAGCCAGGGCGACCTGCCCGGCGCGAGGCAGCTGGAAGAGGCGGTGCTGGAAGTCAGGAAGCGCGTGCTGGGCGAGGCGCACCCGAACACCTTGACGTCGATGAACAACTTGGCGATCACGCTGTGGCAGCAGGGGGAGTCCGACACTGCGAGACGGCTGCAGCGTCTCTGTGTTGCGGGTCGTACGCGTGTCCTGGGGGCGACGCATCCGCAGACCCGCGACGCCGCGGAGACGTTGATGCAGATGGGCGGTGACGCTAGATCGGACGATGGCGATGCGTCGACCTGGCTGGGCCGCATCGCGGACTGGCTTGGGAGACGTTTCCGTCGCGCGCCATAAGGGGTCGGTGAGGCCACTCAACGGAGCACCAGCGCCCGTCCGTCCGGGTGCTTATGTCTGACGCCTGGACTGCGAACTCCGGCTCCGATCCAACGGCCCCTTGTGCGCAAGGGGATTTCATCCAACCGCAAGCAACGGGCGCTCGTGCGCAAGTCTCGACCGCTTGCGCGCAAGCGAAATCTGCTTGCGATTGGGTTCCGCTTGCTTGCGCACGAGTGATTGCGGCTTGCGGGCAAGTTCCAGCTGCTTGCTCGCAAGTGATTTTTGCTTGCGCGCGACTGGCGGCCGCTTGCGTACAAGGGGTTTTCAGTTGCGCGCAAGCGATGGGCGCTTGCACGCAAGCCGCCATCAGTTGCCGGCGGCCTTGGGCGGGCGGCGGGTATAGCGCACGCTCATGCTCTCCCGCAGCCCATCCAGCCCCGCGCTCTTGCCGCCCATCTTCATGTAGCCGTAGCCCTCCAGCGCGGCGTTGATGATGTCGCTGCCGAGGGCCATCTCGGTGCTGTCCACCTTTTCGAGCAGCTCGCGCAGGCGCAGGAAGCGGGGGCGCATGAGGTCGAGGTCGGTGATGTCCTGGCGCATGTCGGCGACGCTGAAGCCCGGCGGGATGAGCTTGGGGTTGTCTTCGAGCACCACGGCGGCCTGGCGGCAGAAGGCTTCGCTCTTGTCGCCCATCTTGGTGAGGTGGCGGATCTCATCGGGGGTGAGCACCACAAGGCGGGCGAGCCTGGCTTCGAGGGTGTCGAGGGCCTGGTCGATGGCGGCGATGTCGTCGGCGCTGAAGTCGAGGGTGACGAGGTTCTGGGTCATGGCGGGGCGGTTCTCCGGTGGCTGAAGGAAGTCGGACGCACCGGACATCCGGCGCGGGCCGGATTCTAGTCTCAACTTAGATAATTCGCATAATCTTTATGAATAATCAGGCAGATCGGGTTAGCCCGCAGGGCGTAACCCGACACGCACCAGCAACAGGACGTCGGGCTACGCCCCGCGGGCTAACCCGACGCGGCTACCCGGCTATTGGCTGCCGCCGCAGCAAGCCGGCTGAAAAATATTTCTGCCACCCTGTCGATCCGGCCTGCCGTCATCCGTCGTGGTGATGAAGCCGCACTCCGCGGCCCCAGACAGGAGAACCCCATGCGTTTCATGATCGTCGTGAAGGCCACCGCCGCGAGCGAGGCCGAAACCACCCCGGCGCCGGACGAGGCGCTGCTGGCGGCAATGGCGGCCTACCACGAGGAGCTCGCCCGGGCTGGCGTGCTGCTCGATGCAGCCGGGCTCAAGCCCAGTTCGCAAGGCTGGCGCATCCGCTACGATGGAAGCACGCGCAGCGTGATCGACGGGCCGTTTGCCGAGACCAAGGAACTCATCGCCGGCTACACCCTCATCCAGGTACGCAGCCGCGAGGAGGCGCTGGAGTGGAGCCGGCGCTACCCCAACCCGGCGGGCGAGGGCATCGCCACCGAGATCGAGGTGCGCCCCCTGTACGAGCTGGAAGACTTTGCCCCGTCCGACGCCATCGAGCGCTTCAAGACCATCGGCCTGCCCGACTGAGCCGGCCACCCCGAGGAGACTGCCATGACCCAAGCCATCCCCCCCGGCATGACCGCCATCACGCCCTACCTGGTGTGCCGCAACGCGGCCGCCGCCATCGAGTTCTACAAGCAGGCCTTCGGCGCGGTGGATTGCGCCCGCCTGCCCACCCCCGACGGCCGGCTGGCCCATGCCCACATCACCATCGGCGGCGCCGCGCTGATGCTGTCCGATGAGTTTCCCGAGCAGGGCTGCCAGGGGCCGCAGGCCACGGGCGGCTCGGCGGTGACGCTGCACCTCTACGTGGCCGACGTGGACGCCACCGTGGCCCAGGCCGTGGCGGCCGGCGCCACCGTGACGATGCCGGTGGCGGACATGTTCTGGGGCGACCGCTACGGCCGGATCACCGACCCCTTCGGCCACCACTGGTCGGTGGCCACCCACATCCGCGATCTGAGCCCCGAGCAGATCACTGAAGGCTTCAAGTCTGCCTGCGGAGGCCAGTGAGATGCCCTTCATGCTGCTGATCGTTGAGCCCCGCGGCCAGCGCGCCGCCACCCCCGGCGACGAGGCCCACCGGCGCTACGACGCGATGATGGCCTTCGGCGCAGGCCTCGCCGAACGCGGCGTGCTGATCCGCGCCGAATCCCTGCGCCCGGACGATCACGCGGTGCGCATCCGCCGCGGCGCCCCCACCGCCGCCACCACACTGGTGGACGGCCCCTTCGCCGAGGCCAAGGAGATGGTGGGCGGCTTCTATCTGCTGGATGTGGCCACCCGCGACGAGGCCGTCGCCATCGCCAGGCAATGTCCGGCGGTGGATTTCGCCACCATCGAGGTGCGCGAATGCGCGCCCTGCCACGTGCTTTAAGGAGACCCCATGAACGACGAATCCCTCATCCGCGCCGGCCTCACCGAATGGCAGCAGGCCTTCTGCCGCAAGGACGTGGACGCCCTGATGGCCCTCTACGCCCCCGGCGCGGTGCTGTTCGACGCCATCCCGCCCTTTGTCGACGACGTGGCCGGGATGCGCGACAAGATCATCGGCTGCCTGCCCTACTTTCCCGACGACACCCGCATCGAGACGCGCAACCTCGCCGTCACCGTCGGTGCCGAACTCGCCAGCGCCCACTGTCTGTGGCACTTCACCCAGCTGCCGCCGGGCCACCCGGCCGGGCGTCACTGGTTCCGCAGCTCGACGGTGTGGCAGAAGCAGCCCGACGGCCGCTGGCTGATCCTCCACGACCACTGCTCCGCCCCCTTCAACCCCTACACCGAGCGCGCCGTGCTCTCCCCCGACGCCCAGGCCGCGCTCGATGCTTCCCCCGAAAGCTGCGGCAGCGGCGCCAACCCGGTGGGCTGGTTCGAGATCTACGTGGCCGACATGGACCGGGCCAAGGCCTTCTACACCGCGGTGTTCGGCTTTGAATTCACCCGGCTGGAAAGCCCCATCGACCTGTGGGCCTTCCCGATGCAGTCGTCCAACGCCGGCGCCAGCGGTGCACTGGCGAAGATGGACGGCTTCGGGCCGGGCGGCGGCAGCAACAGCGTGCTGGTTTACTTCAGCTGCGCCGACTGCTCGGAGCAGGCCGATCTGGCAGCCTGGAATGGCGGCGAGGTGGTCAAGCCCAAGTTCGCCATCGGCGCCTACGGCCACATCGCCATCGTGAAGGACAGCGAGGGCAACCTCATCGGCCTGCACTCGATGGCCTGACCCCGGGAGAACATCATGCGCTACACAGGAAGCTGCCACTGCGGCAAGGTCGCCTTCGAGGTGGAAGGCGAACTGAAGGAGGTGCTCGACTGCAACTGCTCGATCTGCCAGCGAAAGGGCGCGCTGCTGTGGTTCGTGCCACGGACGGCGGTGAAGCTGCTCACCCCCGACGCCAACCTCAAGACCTACACCTTCGGCCCGGCGCGCATCAAGCACCGCTTCTGCCCCGAATGCGGCATCCACCCGCTGGGCGAAGGCAACATGCCCGACGGCACGCCGATGACCGCCATCAACGTGCGCTGCCTCGATGGCGTCGACCTGGCCGCGCTGCCGGTGCGCCACTTCGACGGGCGTTCGCTGTAACCCGGGAAACGGAGGCCATCATGGTCGACCAGCTCTTCATCAACCTGCCGGTGGCCGACCTGCCGCGCAGCATCGCGTTCTTCACCGCGCTGGGCTTCACCCTCAACCCCCAATGGACCGACGACACCGCCGCCTGCGTGGTGCTGGGCGAGAAGCACTGCCTGATGATCATGGTGGCGTCGCGCCTCGCCACCTTCACCCCCAAGCCGGTGGCCGACGCCCACACCAGCACCGAGGTGCTCAACTGCCTGTCGCTGCCCAGCCGCCAGGCGGTGGATGACATGGTGGCCGCGGCGCTGGCCCACGGCGGCAGCACCTGGAAGGCGCCGGAAGACCACGGCTTCATGTACGGCCACGCCTTCTGCGACCCGGACGGGCACATCTGGGAGCTGGTCCACTTCACCCCGCCGCCGGCCCAGTGAGCGACGCCGACACCCGCCGGGCCATCGAGGCCATCTGGCACCTGGAGGCCGCCCGGGTGATTGGCCGCGCCGCCCGGCTGGTGCGCGACGTGGGCCTCGCCGAAGACATCGCCCAGGACGCGCTGGTGGCCGCCCTCGAAACCTGGCCCGAGGACGGCGTGCCCGCCAACCCCGCCGCCTGGCTGATGACCGCCACCCGCCACCGGGCGCTGGACCACCTGCGCCACGCCGCCCTCGCCGCCGGCAAGGCCGGGGAGCTTGGCGCCGAGCTGGATTTCCAGCATGCGGCCGCCAGCGACGACGCGCTCGAAGCCATCGACACCCGCCTCGACGACGACATCGGCGACGACCTGCTGCGCCTCATCTTCACCGCCTGCCATCCGCTCCTGCCGCCCGACGGCCGCTCGGCGCTCACCCTGCGGGTGATGGGCGGCCTCACCACCGACGAGATCGCCCGCGCCTACCTCAAGCCCGAGGCCACCATCGCCCAGCGCATCGTGCGCGCCAAACGCACCCTCGCCGCCGCCCGGGTGCCTTTCGAGGTGCCCCGGGGCGCCGAGCGGCAGGCGCGGCTGGCCTCGGTGCTGGAGGTGATCTACCTGATCTTCAACGAAGGCTACGTGGCCACCGCCGGCGCCGACTGGATGCGCCCGGCCCTGTGCGACGAAGCCCTGCGCCTGGGCCGCGTGCTGGCCGGGCTGATGCCCGACGACAGCGAGGTGGCGGGCCTGGTGGCGCTGATGGAGATCCAGACCTCGCGCCTCGCCGCCCGCGTGGCGCCCGACGGCCAGCCGGTGCTGCTGGCCGACCAGGACCGCCGGCGCTGGGACCGGCTGCTGATCCGCCGCGGGCTGGACGCCCTGGCCCGCGCCGAAAGCCTCGCCCCCGACCACCTGGGCCCCTACGCCCTGCAGGCCGCCATCGCCGCGTGCCACGCCCGCGCACCGCGGGTGGACGACACCGACTGGGCGCGCATCGTCGGCCTTTACGACGCCCTGGCCCAGCTCGTCCCGTCGCCGGTGGTGCGCCTCAACCGCGCGGTGGCGGTGGCCCGCGCCTACGGGCCGGAGACCGCGTTGGCGCTGGTGGATGAACTCGCCAGCGAACCCGCCCTCGCCCGCTACCACCTGCGCCACGCAGTGCGCGGCGATCTCCTCGCCCAGCTCGGCCGCGGCGCAGACGCCGCCGCAGCGTTTCAAGAAGCCGCCCGCCTCACCCACAACGCCGGCGAACGGGCCGTGATGCTGCGCCGCGCGGCCGAGGCGCTGGGGGGCGTGTAGGGGTTCGTGTAGGGGCGACTTCAGTCGCCCACGGACTCCGAATCAACCACCCAAGGTTGCGGAACGCGTGGACGGGCGGCTGAAGCCGCCCCTACAGCCAACCCACCGCCAACCCGCCGAAAGCGGGCAACCTACCCGCCCGTCGGGCCGTCTTCGGCGATGCGTCCGTCCACCAGCCTCACGATGCGGTCGCAGCGGGCGGCGAGGCGGGGGTCGTGGGTGACGATCAGGCAAGCGCAATTGGCCTGGCGGTTGAACTCCCGCAGCAGCGCGAAGATGTCGTCGGCGGTGTGGGTATCAAGGTTGCCGGTGGGCTCGTCGGCGAGGATCAGCCGGGGTTTGAGGGCCAGCGCCCGGGCGATGGCGACCCGCTGCTGCTGGCCGCCGGAGAGCTCGGCCGGCTTCTTGCGGGCGTGGGCCTTGAGGCCCACCGCGTCGAGCAGCTGCAGCGCGGTGGCCTCGGCCTCGTCGTCGGGCCGGCCGCGGGCGATGATGGTGGGCATCATCACGTTCTCCAGCGCGCTGAAGGCCGGCAGCAGGTGGTGAAACTGGAACACGAAGCCGATGCTGCGCCCGCGAAGCTGGGTGATCTCGGCCTCGGAGAGCTGCGCCGTGTCGCGCCCGGCGATGGAGAGCCGCCCGCCGGTGGGCCGCTCCAGCAGCCCGATGATGTTGAGCAGCGTGCTCTTGCCCGAGCCGGACGGCCCGATCAACGCGGCAAACTCGCCCTCGGCCAGCGCGAAGTCGATGCCGTGGAGCACCTCGGTCTCGACCGGCGTACCCACGTTGTAGGCCTTGGTGAGCCCGGCGAGCTGGATGACGGGGGCGCTCATCGGGCGTACCGCCACAACACTTGCAGGGGCGACTTCAGTCGCCCGCGGACTTCCCGCCCGGAACCTGCGGTTGTGGAGCGCGCGGATGGGCGGCTGAAGCCGCCCCTACAGGTCGTGGGGATCATTGCCCTCATGCGCGGATCGCCTGCACCGGGTCCATCCGCGCGGCGCGGCGGGCCGGGATCAGCGCAGAGGCGAGGCCGACGGCGGTGGCGACGACGGCTGCCATCACGATGAAGCGCGGTTCCAGCTCGGCCGAGAACAGCGGCGAGCCGTCGGCGTTGCGGTAGATGTGGGAGAACACCTTGAGCAGGGTGAAGGCCAGCACGCTGCCCACCACCGAGCCCACCGCGCCCACCAGCGCGCCCTGGATCAGGAAGACCTGCAGGATCATCGCCCGGCTGGCGCCCATCGCCCGCAGGATGCCGATCTCCTTCTGCTTCTGCACCACGCTCACCACCAGCACGCTGGCAATGCCCAGCGCCACGATGATGGTCACGAAGCTGCGGATCAGGTTGTTGGACACCGTCTGGTTGCGCAGCGCGGCGAGCAGCTGGGCGTTGGTGGTCATCCAGCTATCCACGGTGAGGTTGGTGGCGGCGCGCAGGCGGTCGGCGACAGCCTGGGCCTCGAAGATGTCGGCCACGGTGAGATCCAGGTTGGAGATGCCGCCGGGCAGGTCGAGCAGGCTCTGGGCCAGCGGCAGGGTGACGAACACCCAGCGCCGGTTGAGATCCTTGTTGCCGATGTCGAACACGCCGCCCACCACCAGCAGCTCGTCGCGGCCGTTGGGCAGCATCACGCGCAGCTTGTCTTCCAGGCCGATGCCCAGATCCTTGGCGAGCTCGCTGCCGATCACCGCCCGCGGGCCATCCACCGCAAAGCGGCCGGCGACCATGTATTCCTCCATGCGCACGATGCGCCGGTAGCGCTCGGCGTCCACGCCCATCAGGGCCACCGACTTGTTGGCCTGGCCGCGCACCGCGAAGGCCGGCCCGGTGGCCACCGGCGACACCGCGGTGACGCCCTCCATCCCCGCCGCCAGCCGGGCGATGTTCTCCCACTGGTCCACCGAGCGCAGGCGCTGGGCGCGGGGCTCGATCACCGTGGCGTAGCCCTCGTCGTCGATGGCGCGGCGGTTGGCCTCTTCGAGCGGGCGGATCACCACGTGGGCCTGGCTGCCCAGCACCCGGTCGACTATCTGCGCCTGGAGCTGGGTGATGAGCTGGGTGAGGAAGACGATCACCGCCACCCCGCCGGTGGTGCCGGCGAGGATCAGCAGCGTCTGCATGCGCCCCTCGCGCAGAAAGCGCAGGGCGACCATCGGGGCAAAGGGCAGGCGGAATTTCATCGCGCGGCTTTCGCGGGCAGCGCGGCGGATGCGGACCGACGGATCACTTGGTCATGCCCTGGGGCACCTGCAGGCCGCCGACCTTGGGCTTCCTGGGCGGGCGCACGCGCACGCTGTCGCCTTCCAGCGCACCGGAGGCCGGCAGGATCGCCTGATCGCCGTCGGCAAGGCCGGAGGTGATCTCCACCTGGCCGATGCCGACAAGGCCCAGGCCCACGTTGACGCGGGTCGCCACGCCGTCGCGCACGGCCAGCACCCACGGGTGGGCGCTGTCGGCTTCGCGCACCGCCTCGGCGGGCAGCACGAGGGTGGCGTCCTTGCGGCCGGTCACCGTCTCGACCGAGACGGTCATGTCGGGGCGCAGGAAGGCCGGCGGCTTGCCCACGCGGAAACGGATCTCCACCGTGCCGCGCTGCGGGTCCACCGCCGGGGCGAGGTAGTACAGCTCGGCATCGAAGGGCTGGCCGGGGAAGGCGTCGGCCACACCGGCGGCCTTCTGGCCGATCGTGAGGAGGCGCAGGTTCTTCTCGTCCACAGTGGCGTAGATGCGCGTCTCGCCGGCGTCGGCGAGCTCCAGCAGCACCTTGCCGGCGGCCGCCACGTCGCCGGGCTCGGCCTTGCGGGTGAGCACGATGCCGGCCGACGGCGCGGTAAGGGTGAGCAGCGCGGCGCGGGCCCTGGCGTTGGCGAGCTGGGCGCGGGCCTGCTCGACGCGCGCCCGGGCGGCTTCGCGCTCGGTGCCGCCGGGCGCCTGGGCCGCCAGCTGGGCGCGGGCGGCGTCGACGGCGGTGGCGGCATTGGCGGCGTTGCGCAGGGCGTCGTCCACCTTCGATTGGGCGTAGAAGCCCTGGGCGACGAGGCGGCGGGCACGCTCGGCCTCGGCCTGGGCGACCTTCAGGTTGGCTTCGGCCTGGGCGAGCTGCTGGGCGGCCACCGGCTGGCCGAGTCTTTCCACCTGGGTGAGCCGCGCCTCGGCCTCGACGCGGGCGGCCTCGGCCTGGGCGACCAGCGCGGCGGCATCGTCGGAACGCAGCCGGGCCAGCACCTGGCCGGGCGCCACCACTTCGCCTTCGCGCACGGTGATCTCGAGCACCGTGGCGGCGATCGGGCTGCCGATGGAAATCCGCGCCGGCGTGGCGATGCGCCCGGTGGCGACCACCGACTGGGTGAGCGGCACGCTTTTCACCACCGCCACTTCCACGTCACGCCCGCGGGGCCACAGCACCGCCACGGCAATGGCGCCGGCCGCAGCCAGCGCCAGCATCAGGCCGCGGGCCTTCACGCGGGGTCGGCCAGCAGTTTGTCGAGCAGGGCGTGGAGCTTGGGAAAGTCCGGCGCGCCCAGGTACTTCTGGACCACCCGCCCCTGCTTGTCGATGAGGAAGGTGGTGGGCGTGAGGCGCACGCCGTCGAAGCCCTTGGCCGCCGAGCCGTCGGTGTCGAGGGCGACCTTGAAGGGAAGGGCGTTCTTGGTGGCGTAGTTGCGCACGTATTGGGGCGGATCGTAGTCCATGGCCACGGCCACGGTCTCGAAGCCCCGCGGGGCGAACTTGGTGTAGGTGTCGACCAGCTGCGGCATCTCGGCCACGCAGGTGGTGCAGGTGGTGGCCCAGAAGTTCACCAGCACCACCTTGCCGCGCAGGGACGAGAGCTGGGTGGTCTGGCCGTCGAGGGTCGTGAAGCGCACGTCGGGGGTGGCGGGCTGGCTGCATCCGTCAAGGAATGCAACGAGCAGCACAGGGGCGACGAGGCGCGTGATAGCCTTGAGAAACATCTTTTTGTTACCGCGTTCGGCTTAGAGGAGGTTTTGCGATGCGTGCGATTCTGAGAGCTTTGGTGCTGCTTGTCATCTGTTCCCAGGCCTGGGCGCTGAGCCTGGCCGACCTGACCGACAAGGATGCCTCCGGCGGCCTCAAGGAGGCCCTCGTGCAGGGTGCCGGCAAGGCCGTTGGACAACTGGGTGCCGACGGCGGTTTCCTCAACAACCCGAAAGTGAAGATCGGCCTGCCCGAAAGCCTCGCGCCCCTCGAGACCGGCCTGCGCGCCATGGGCCGCGGCAAGGATCTGGACGCCCTCATCAACAACATGAACCACGCCGCCGAGCAGGCCGTGCCCAAGGCCAAGGCGCTGCTGGTGGATGCGGTGAAGAAGATGAGCGTCGAGGACGCCAAGAAGATCCTCTCCGGCGGCGACGATGCCGCCACCCAGTATTTCCGCGAGAAGACCTCCGCCCAGCTCACCGAATCCTTCCTGCCCACGGTGCGCGAAACCACCAGCAAGCTGGCCCTGGCCGACCAGTACAACAAGCTCGCCAGCAAGGCCGGCGCGTTTGGCCTCGGCAAGGGCGACGACCTGAAGATCGAGAACTACGTGACCCGCAAGGCGCTGGACGGCCTCTACCTGATGATCGCCGAAGAAGAAAAAGCCATCCGCAAGGACCCGGTCGGCGCTGCCGGGAAGCTGGCCAAGAAGGCCTTCGGCGCGCTGGGCCAGTAAGCCCGACCGATGACGGCGCCCGTCCGCCTGCTGCCGCTGGGCGACGCGGCGCTCACCGTCGAGTTCGGCGCGGCCATCGCCGACGCCATCCACGCCCGGGTGCTGGGTTTTGCGCAGGCACTGCCGGCGCTCGCCGAACGCCACCCGGGCATCGTCGAATGGGTGCCCACCTTCCGCTCGGTGACGATCCATTTCGACCCGGACCGGGTCGATGCCGCGCAGCTCGAAGCCGATCTGCTGGCCCTCGCCCGTGAAGGCCACGAAGCCAGCGCCAGCGGCACCACCTGGACGCTGTCAGTGTGCTTCGACGCCGACTGCGCGCCCGATCTCGCCGACGTGGCCGCCGCCAGCGGGATGAGCCGCGAGGCGGTGATCGAGCTCTTCTGCGCCACTGAATTCAAGGTTTACATGCTGGGCTTCCT
>JAKLLO010000141.1 GCA_023150095.1 Zoogloea sp.
TCAGAACCCGTGATACCGGTCCGGCCGGTGATTGACGCCGATCACCAGGTTGAGGGCCGCGGCGCCCAGCACCGACAGCATCACCTGATGGGGCGCCACGGCGAGGAGGCCGGTGGTGAGGATCAGGCTGTCGAAGGCCATCTGCACGGTGCCGGCGCGCCAGCCGCGGGTCTTCTGCAGGTAGATGGCGAGCACGCCCACGCCGCCGAGGCTGGCGCCGTGGCGGATCAGGATGAGGATGCCGATGCCGATCGAGAGCCCGCTCATCACCGCGGCGAACACCGGGTCGAGGTGGGTGAAGCCGATGAGGCCGGGCACCAGCTCGGTGAACACCGACAGCAGGCCGATGGCGCAGAAGGTCTTGATGGTGAAGCGCGGCCCCAGCGCCTTGTAGCCGAACACGTAGAAGGGCAGGTTGATGAGGAAGAGCACCGTGCCGAAGCGCCAGCCGCCCAGGTAATGGGCGATGAAGGCGAGCCCGGTGGTGCCACCGGAGAGCAGCCGCGCCTCGCGCAACATGACCACGCCGAGGGCGGTGAACAGGCAGCCGACCAGCATCGCCTGGATGTCTTCGAGCAGGGTGTGGGGCGCGGCGTGGAGTGGGGTGTTGTCTTGGCTGGGCATGGGGAGCAGAACGGTAGGTGCGCCGCAACATCATAGCGGCGCAGCCATCGGGGCGACAGGGGCGCGGTGGCCGGGCGGATTGCAGTGCGCGCGCCGGCCAGCCTGGCCCAGGTGTTGCGCAAATGCATCGGGATGGCCCCGAAACGGGTTTTCATGCAGGGCGGGTGACATAGTTCTCATCCAGCCCGGCCTGGGCAGGCGCATGCTTTCGTCACGCCACAGGAGACCCGGATCCATCCGGCCGCCAGGGAAGGTCAGGACGGCCGGTATTCAGTCCGGGCTCGTTGGGGCTGTGCAAGAAGAAAGGAGTTCAAATCATGAACCCGCTAGCCTGGTGGATCGACTACTGCGTCGGTGCGGTCAGCACCAACGCATCCCGTTTCGAGCTGTGGGGGCTGCTGCTTCTCAAGAAGCCCCTCGAAGCCAGCGCCGAGAAGCAGAAGGCGCACGACACCAAGTAAATCCCCGCCCGCGTTGTTCCCCTTCGGGACGGCCCCTGGTTTCAGGCGCCGTCCCGTTGCCATTGCGTCGCGGCTAAGGTCTGGGCGTCGACGCCACGACGATCTGGGCCAGCAGCGCGTCGTTGAAGTGCAGCGCCTTGAGGGCTTCCGGTGGGCGCGGGATCGGCGGGCCTTCGATGGGCACGGGCTGGATGTCCGGCGGGTTGTCGTCCTGGCCGGCCTTGCGGGCCAGGGCGTAGTCGATCTCCTTCTGCACCCACTCGGATTGCGCGGCGGCGCTGGACCAGAACAGGTAGAGCACGTCGCAGTTGTCGATCTCCCGGTACAGGGCTTTCTCCCAGCGCTCGCCGGGCTCCAGGCTCAGCACGTCCTGGAAGACGGTGATCCCGGCCTGCTGAAAGCCCTGCACGCGCTTGAGCACCTCGGCGCGATCCTTCGACGAATACGAGATGAAGGCCCGTCGGTAGCGCCGGGCGCGGACTTCGCGGGTGGTCGCGTCCTCTGCCGGCGTGCCGGCCGCCGCCAGCGCCACCTGAAAGCGCAGGGTGCCGGCGGGTACGCCGTCCACGGCAAAGCGGATGCGGCCGATGGCGCTGGCGCCCGGCGCGTCGGCGGGCACCGTCACGTCGAACTGCACCGGCGTGATCCGCCCGCGCCAGGTGATGAAGGCGTCGGGCTCGGGCACGGTGAGGCCGGGCATCTCGAGGTGCAGGTCGATCCGCGCGCCGCGGGGAATGTCGAGCGGCAGGGAATAGACGCCGCGCCGGGTGGCGGTGTTGTCGGCCTGGCGTGCCTGGGCGTCTACCGCGGCGGAGGATTCCGGCGGGTACAGGAAGCACTGGACGAGGAAGCTGCTCTCCCGCGCCACCGTGGGCGGGCAGAACACCGCGGCATCCACGGCTTCGGCGTCGGGCGGCGGGGCGGGCTCGGCGCTGCGGTCGGCGGCGGGCAGGGCGGGCGTGGCCGGCTGGACTGGGGCGGGGGGCGGAGGTGCTTCCGGCGGTTCGGCGCCGGCGGTGGGGATCTCGAAGGTCGGCATCTCGAAACTGCGCGCGGGAGGCTTGGCGTGCTTGAAGCTCGTCTCGTAGTGATGCACACCCGGGCTCGACGGCTGCCCGCCCAGCAACTCATCGCCACCACCTGTGGAGCGGGAGTGGAGGCCGAAATCCGGCTTGCCGTCGGCAAACCCGAACCCCCGGTCTGTCCGGAGGGCGTCGAAGTTCAGATGTCGGGCTGGCTGGTCGATGGTCGGCCGGAGCGTGGCCAGGCTGGGCGGGAGCTTGCTCAGCGGATTGCCGGCGACGCGGAGCTCGGCCAGATTCGGGAGCTGGGCGAGGATGTCCACGTCTGCAAGCTGGTTTCCACTGACGTCCAGGTAGCGCAGGGCCTTGAGGTGGGCGATGCGCGGGTCGAGTCGGGTGAGGAGGTTGTCGCCGAGGTCGAGCCATTCCAGGTCGACCAGCGACCACAGCTCGTCGGGCAGTTCGGTCAGCCCGTCACCACGCAGGCTGAGGGTGGCGGGGTGGGTGCGCAGGGCTTCGGCGATGGCGCGGCGGGCGCGCTCGATGGGGTTGGTCATGACGGGGCTCCCGGGTGGGTTTCCATCTTCATAGCGTAGCTCAAGCGGGCGGGCATGGTTCCGGCATCGGCGGGTTTTGTCGGTGGCGGCGGCAACGCACGGCAGACGCGGCTTTCCGGCGCATCGCCCAGGCCCTACAATCCGCCGCGTCCTGACGGGAGTTCACCTTGCATTTCACACCGCTGCCACCCGGGCTGATGCTGGTTCACGGCAATCGCCCCGAAGCCCTGCGCGACCTGCTGGTCGCGTGGATCCGGCGCTATCCGCTCGCCCCGCTGGAAACCGAGACCCTGCTGGTGCACAGCAACGGCATCGCCCAGTGGCTGCGCCTCGCGCTGGCCGAAGATCCGGCCGAGGACGGCATGGGCGGAGGCTGCGGGATTGCCGCGGGGCTCGACATGTCGCTGCCGTCGCGCTTTCTGTGGCAGGTGTACCGGGCCGTGCTGGGCCGCGACGCGGTGCCGGAAGTCTCGCCCTTCGACAAGCCGCTGCTCATGTGGCGGCTGATGCGCCTGCTGCCCGACGTGATGGGCGAGCCGGCCTACGCGCCGCTGCGGCGCTTTCTGGCGTCCGACGCCGATCTGCGCAAGCGCTTCCAGCTGGCCGAGCGGCTGGCGGATCTGTTCGACCAGTATCAGGTGTATCGCGCCGACTGGCTGGCCGCGTGGGCCGAAGGCGACGACGTGCTGATCCGCGCCGGCGGCGATCGCGTGCCGCTGCCCGATGAGCAGCGCTGGCAGGCCAGCCTGTGGCGGGCGCTGCTGGCCGACGTGGGCGGCGGCGCAGCCGGGCAGGGGCGGGCAGCGGTGCACGAGGCCTTCCTCGACCGCGTGGCCGCCTGGCCTGATGACGCGCCGCGCCCCGTGGGGCTGCCGCGGCGGGTGATGGTGTTCGGCATCTCGGCGCTGCCGCGGCAGTCCCTTGAGGCGCTGGCGGCGGTGGCCCGCTGGTCGCAGGTGCTGATGTGTGTGCACAACCCCTGCGAGCACTACTGGGCCGACATCGTCGCCGACAAGGATCTGCTCCGCGCCACCCGCACCCGCCAGCGCCGCCGGGAAGGCGCACCCGAGACCATCCCCGACGAGGCGCTGCACCTCCACGCCCACCCGCTGCTGGCGGCCTGGGGCAAGCAGGGGCGCGACTTCATCGGCCTCCTCGACGAGCACGACAGCGACACCAGCCGGGCCGGCTATCAGGATCACTTCGCCGCCCTCGGCAAGCGCATTGACCTCTTCGACAGCCACGGAGGCGATTGCCTGCTCAACCAGCTGCAGGACGACATCCGCGACCTGCGCCCCCTGGGCGAGAGCCGCGAGCGCTGGCCGGCGGTGTCGCCGGACGACGCCTCGATCCGCTTTCACGTGGCCCACAGCGCCCAGCGCGAGGTGGAGATCCTCCACGACCAGCTCCTCGCCGCCTTCAACGCTGACCCGACCCTGCGCCCGCGGGACGTGATCGTGATGGTGCCGGACATCGACGCCTTCGCGCCGCACATCCAGGCAGTGTTCGGGCTTGCCGATCGGGACGACCCGCGCTTCATCCCCTTCAGCATCGCCGACCAGGGTCGGCGCCACCACGACCCGCTGGTCAATGCCATCGCCCGACTCCTCGACCTGCCCACCGCCCGGCTGGCGGTGAGCGACGTGCTCGACCTGCTCGAAGTGCCCGCCCTGCGGGCCCGCTTCGGCATCGCCGAGGACGACCTCCCGCTGCTCCACCGCTGGATTCACGGCGCCAAGATCCGCTGGGGCCTGCACGCTGACCATCGCAAGAGCCTGGGCCTGCCGGACGCCCCCGAGGCCAACAGCTGGCTGTTCGGCCTGCGCCGGATGCTGCTGGGCTACGCGGTGGGTGCAGGGGCCGCGCCGTGGCAGGAGATCGAGCCCTTCGACGAGATCGGCGGGCTGGACGCCGCGCTGCTCGGCCCGCTGGTGGCCTTCATCGAGCGCCTCGACGCCACCTGGCAGACCTTCCGCCAGGATGCCGACGTGCCCGGCTGGTGCGCCCGCCTGCGCAGCCTGATGGCGGATTTCTTCGCCCCGGACGACAGCGCCGACGCCTTCACCCTGCAGCAGCTCGACCAGGCCCTGGCGCGCTGGCTCGACGCCTGCACCGCCGCCGGCCTCACCGCGCCGCTGCCCCTGGCGGTGGTGGGCGAGCACTGGCTGGCCCAGCTTGACGACGGCGGGCTGTCCCAGCGCTTCTTTGCCGGCGTGGTCACCTTCGCCACGCTGATGCCCATGCGGGCGATTCCCTTCCGGCGGGTGTGCCTGCTGGGCCTGAACGACGGCGACTACCCGCGCACCCGCGCGCCGATGGACTTCGACCTGATGGGCCGCGACTACCGCCCCGGCGACCGCTCCCGGCGCGAGGACGACCGCTATCTCTTCCTCGAGGCGCTGCTGTCGGCCCGGGAGCACCTGCACGTGTCGTGGGTCGGGCGCAGCATCAACGACAACACGCCGCGCCCCCCGTCGGTGCTGATCGGCCAGTTGCGGGATCACCTGGCCGCCGGCTGGCGGCTGGCCGGGCACGATGACGGCGACGCGCTGCTCGATCACCTCACCGTCGAGCATCGCCTGCAGCCCTTCAACCCGGATTACTTCCCGGCCGATCCGGCCGCATCGCGGCTCTTCACCTACGCCGGCGAGTGGCGCATCGCCGACGACCGGCCGGCGCCGGATGCCACGCTGCCTGCGGTGACGCGGGACGAGCCGCTGACGATCCGCGAGCTGGCGGCCTTCCTGCGCGATCCGGTCAAAAGCTTCTTCCTGCAGCGCCTGCGGGTGGATTTCGAGCAGGACGATCCGGTGAGCGAAGACCAGGAACCCTTCGACCTGGACGGCCTGCAGAAGTGGGGCCTGTGGAACGAACTCATCGCCGCCCAGGCCGAGGCGATCCACGCCGGCTTCGAGCCGGAGGACGCGCTGGAAGCCGGCCTCGAACGCATCGCCCGCCGGGGCGAGCTGCCCGCCCGGGCCTTTGCGCTGATCAAGCGGGACGAGCTCGCCGCGCCCATGGCCGATCTCTTCGCGCGCTACGCCGCCGGCCTCGCCGAATGGCCGCAGCCGATGGAAGGCGACGCCGAGATCCGCCACCACAGCGCGGCCACCGGGCTGAAACTCGACGACCGCCTCCACGACCTGCGACTCGATGAAGACGAGCAGCGCGGCCGGGTGGTGCTGGAACCCAGCGACGTGGTGAAGGACGGCAAGTACCGCCGGCACAATCTGGTCAAGCACTGGGTGGCGCATCTCGCCGGGCATCTGGCCGGCGGGCCGCTCACCACGCTGGTGGTGAGCAAGGTGGGCAACGTGCGCTTCGAGCCGCTGGAAGTGGACGACGCCCGCGCCCAGATGGACGCCCTGATTTCCGCCTGGCAGGACGGCCAGCGCCACCCGCTGCCCCTGCCGGTGAAGACCGCCTTCGCCCATCTCGCCGACGTGGACGGCAACAAGAACACCGCGCCCCAGGCCTACGAAGGCGGCTACAACGCCCCGGGCGAAGTACAGACCAGCCCCTACCTGCAGCGGGTGTGGCCGGATTACGCCAGCCTCACCGCCAGCGGCGAATTCGCCCTGCTGGCCGAGCACCTGCTGCGGCCCCTCTACACGGCTACGTTTTCCGCCAAATCCGCGGCCAAGGCTGCCGAGAAGGGCGACGCCCGATGAACCCGACTTCCCTCGACCCCCTGCGTTTTCCCCTCAAGGGCAGCCGGCTGATCGAAGCCAGCGCCGGCACCGGCAAGACCTTCACCATCGCCGCGCTGTACCTGCGGCTGGTGCTTGGCCACGGGGGCGACGCTGCCTTCAGCCGGCCGCTCGACCCGCCGGAGATCCTGGTCGTCACCTTCACCGACGCCGCCACCAAAGAGCTGCGCGACCGCATCCGGGCGCGGCTCTCCGAGGCCGCCGCGGGCTTTCTGGCCGATCCAGCCACCATCGAGCCCCAGCCGCCGGGCGCCGATCTGCTCCACGACCTGCGCGCCGAGTATCCGCCGGAAGACTGGGCCGGCTGCGCCCGGCGCCTGCAGCTCGCCGCCGAATGGATGGACGAGGCGGCGGTGTCCACCATCCACGGCTGGTGCAACCGCATGCTCCGCGAGCACGCCTTCGACAGCGACAGCCTGTTCACCCAGCGCCTCGAAACCGACGAGGAAGACCTGCTGGCCGAGGTGGTGCGCGACTACTGGCGCAGCTTCATGTACCCGCTGGACGTGGACGCCGCGCGCCGGGTGAGCGGCTGGTGGGGCTCGCCGGAAGGCTTGCAGTCGGTCGTCCGGCACCTGCTGCCCCACGTGGCGCTGCTGGGCGGCGGCCCGACGCCGGCCGAGGCCATCGCGCAGGCCGAGGCCGCGAAGCGCCGGCGCATCAAGGAGCTCAAGGCCCCGTGGAAGGCCTGGGTCGAGGAGCTCCGCACGCTCTTCGACGGCGCCCGGGCGAAGAAGCAGTTCGACGCCCGCAAGCTCAACCAGGCCAACTGCGAGCGCTGGCTCTCGGCGCTTGAAACCTGGGCCGGCGACGACACCGACAAACCCGCGCTCACCGACACTGCCTGGACGCGCCTCACGCCAGAAGGCATCGCCGAGATCTGGCGCGAAGGCGAACCGCCCGCGCACAAGGCCTTCGAGGCGATGGCCGGGCTGGGCGCCGCGCTCGCGGGCCTGCCCGAAGGCCACGACGAAACCCTGGCCCACGCCGCCCGCTGGGTGGCCGAGCGCTTCGCCATCGAACAGGCCCGCCGCGCCCAGATGGGTTTCGACGACCTGCTCGGGCGCCTCGACACCGCGCTCGCCGGCCCCAACGGCGCGCGCCTCGCCCAGCTCATCCGCAATCAGTTTCCGGTGGCGCTGATCGACGAGTTTCAGGACACCGACGCCATCCAGTACCGCATCTTCGACGCGGTGTATCGGGTGGCCGACAACAGCGACGCCACCGGCCTCGTGCTCATCGGCGACCCGAAGCAGGCCATCTACGCCTTCCGCGGTGCCGACATCTACACCTATCTCGCCGCCCGCCGCGCCACCGCCGGCCGGCTGTACACCCTGCGCCGCAACTTCCGCTCAACGGAAGGCATGGTCGCCGCCACCAACCGCTGCTTCGAGATCGCCGAAAACCGCGAGGCGGGGCAGGGCGCCTTCCTGTTCCGGAGCGGCGAGGGCAATCCGGTGCCCTTCCTGCCTGCCGAGGCCAAGGGCCGCGACGACGTGCTCGTCGCCGACGGCGCGCCGCTGCCGGCGCTCACCGCCTGGCGGCTGCCGGCGCCGGAAGACGGCAAGGCGCTCACCAAGGATGCCTACCTCACCGACATGGCTCAGGTGTGCGCCGGCGAGATCGCCCGGCTGCTCAACCTGGGCGCCGCTGGCAAGGCCGGCTTCGAGGGCGGCAAATCGCCCCGGCACCTGCGCCCGTCCGACATGGCGGTGCTGGTGAACAACCGCAACGAGGCCGAGGCGATCCGCGCGGCGCTGACCGAGCGCGGCGTGCGCAGCGTTTATCTTTCGGAGCGCGAATCCGTTTTCCAGCGCCCCGAGGCCGGCGACCTGCAGCTGTGGCTCGCCGCCTGCGCCGAGCCCGACGACGGCCGCGCCCTGCGGGCCGCGCTGGCCACCGCCACCCTGGGCCTGGGCTGGGCGGAGCTTGACCGGCTCAACCACGACGAGATCGCCTGGGATGGGCGCATCGAACAGTTCCGCGCCTACCGGGAGTGCTGGCGAAAGCAGGGCGTGCTGCCGATGCTGCGCCGACTGCTCAACGACTTCCGCGTGCCCGCGCGCCTGCTGGCCGCCGGCGGCAGCGGCGAGCGCAGCCTGACCGATCTGCTCCATCTGGCCGAGCTCTTGCAACAGGCCAGCAGCCTGCTCGACGGCGAGCACGCGCTGATCCGCCATCTGGCCGAGCAGCGTCAGGACGCCGCCGCCGGTGGCGACGCCCGCCAGATCCGCCTCGAGAGCGACGCCCATCTGGTTCAGGTGGTCACCGTGCACAAATCGAAGGGGCTGGAGTATCCGCTGGTCTTCCTGCCCTTCGCCTGCGCCTTCCGGGCCGCCAAATCCACCGACCTGCCGCTCAAGTGGCACGACGCCGACGGCCGGCTGCAACTGGCGCTGGTGGACGACGGCACGGTGGTCGGCCGGGTTGATCGCGAGCGCCTGGGCGAAGACCTCCGCAAGCTCTACGTGGCACTCACCCGCGCCCGCTACGCCACCTGGATCGGCGTCGCGCCCCTCAAGGAGGTGGAGCGCAGCGCCCTCGGTTATCTGGTCGGCGGAGACCTGCAGGACGGGCTCGATGCATTGGCGGCGGGCTGCAACGGGATCGCGGTGATCGACAAGCCCGAGCCGGCGCCGGATCTATACACCGGCCGCGACCAGACGGTTGTCGAAGGCGCCGCCCGTGAGCCGGTGCGCGCCGTGCGCGAAAACTGGTGGATCGCCAGCTACTCGGCGCTGCAGACGGCGGCCAGCGCCGATACCGCGGCCGAGGACGTGTTCCACGAAGCGGCAGAAGCCATCTCGGATGTGGCGTCGCTCGCCCCGGTGACGCCGCCCCGGCCCGAAGGCGCACGCCTGCACGACTTTCCCAAGGGCGCGTCGGTGGGCACCTTCCTTCACGAAATCCTCGAATGGGCTGCTGGCCAGGGCTTTGGCACAGTGGCTGCGGCGCCCGCGCTGCTGCGCGACGCGGTTGCCCGGCGCTGCGCGGTGCGCGGCTGGGCCACGTGGATCGACCCCCTGTGCGCGTGGCTGCAGGATTTCCTGCAGATGCCGCTGGGGGCGCCGGACGAGACCGGCTTCACCCTCGCCGGGCTGCCGGTGGCGGTGGCCGAGATGGAGTTCTGGATCGCCGCCCACCGGGTGGATCTGGCCGAGGTGGATCGCCTCGTCCGCGCCCACACCCTCGGCGGCGCCGAGCGGCCGCCGCTGGCGCCGGGCCAGCTCAACGGGATGCTCAAGGGCTTCATCGATCTGGTGGCCGAGTACGACGGCCGCTATTACGTGCTCGATTACAAATCCAACTGGCTCGGCCCGGACGACGCGGCCTACACCCCGGCGGCGATGGCCGAGGCGGTGCTCGCCAAGCGCTACGAGCTGCAGTACGTGCTCTACCTGCTGGCGATCCACCGGCTGCTCAAGCTGCGCCTGCCGGATTACGACTACGACCGCCACCTGGGTGGGGCGATCTACCTCTTCCTGCGGGGCAGCCAGTCGCCCGGGCGCGGCATCCACGCCGAGCGCCCGCCCCGGGCGCTGATCGAGGCGCTGGATCGCCTCTTCGCCCACGCAGAAGCCAGGGAGCCGGCATGAGCCAGGTACTCAACGACACCGCCGCGACCCTCGAACTGCTCGACCGCTGGGCCGACCACGGCTGGCTGCGCGGGCTCGACGCCGCCTTTGCTGCCTTCCTCGCCCGCGAGGTGCCCGACGCGCCCGCGCCGGCGATCCTCGCCGCCGCGCTGGCGAGCCACCAGCTGGGCCGCGGCCACGCCTGCCTTGATCTGGCTGACACGCTGGCCGATCCGGGCTTCGCCCTGTCACTCCCGCCCGACGGCGATGGCGGCGGCGAAGCCCGTCCGCCGCTGCCGGCCGAGGTGCTGGCCGGGCTGGATTTGGCCGGTTGGCAGGCCGCGCTCACTCATCCTGATCTGGTGGCTGACGGCCCCGGCGCTACGCCGCTGGTGGCGGTGGGCCGGCGGGTTTACCTGCGCCGCTACTGGCAATACGAACGCTCGGTGCGCGAGGCCATCGATGCGCGCCTCGCCGCGCCTCTCGAACTGCCGGCCGATGCCCTGCGCGCCGCGCTCGACGCACTGTTTCCGCCCGCCGCCAACGGGCTGGACTGGCAGAAGCTCGCCTGCGCGCTGGCCGCCCGCAGCGCCTTTGCCATCGTCACCGGCGGCCCCGGCACCGGCAAGACGACCACCGTGGTGCGCCTGCTGGCGGTGCTGCAGACCCTGGCGCTGGCGGGCGATGCGGGACGTGCGATGCGCATCCGCCTGGCCGCGCCCACCGGCAAGGCCGCGGCGCGGCTCAACGAATCCATCGCCGGCGCGGTGGCGAAGCTGGAGCTGGACGGCCTGCCCGACGGCGACGCGGTGCGCGCGGCGATCCCGGTGCAGGTGACCACGCTCCACCGCCTCCTCGGCAGCCGGCCGGATTCGCGCCACTTCCGTCACCACGCGGGCAACCCGCTGCCGGTGGATGTGCTGGTGGTGGATGAGGCGTCGATGGTCGATCTGGAGATGATGGCCGCGGTGCTCGCCGCGCTGCAGCCCAAGGCGCGGCTGGTGCTGCTGGGCGACAAGGATCAGCTGGCGTCGGTGGAGGCCGGTGCGGTGCTGGGCGAGCTGTGTGGCCGGGCGTCAGAGGG
>JAKLLO010000142.1 GCA_023150095.1 Zoogloea sp.
GCGGCCATCGCGCCGCCCAGGGCGTCCACTTCCTTCACCAGATGCCCCTTGCCGATCCCGCCGATGGACGGGTTGCAGCTCATCTGGCCGAGGGTTTCGATGTTGTGGGTGAGCAGCAGGGTGGCGCACCCGGCCCGCGCGGCCGCCAGTGCGGCTTCGGTGCCGGCATGGCCGCCGCCGACAACGATCACGTCGAATCGGGTGGGATGGAGCATGGAAAACCGGGAAATGGTGAATCGGGGGAGCCGAATGATACGACCTTGCGCTGCAAAAATACAGCGCCGTGCGTCGCCCGGGGAGGGAAAAACGGCGGATTTACAACGGCTTATCGGCGATTTCGGGTTGCTTCGGGTGGGCCGCGGATGGCGCCGGCCAGATGCCTCGCCGGCGATTGCGGCGATTTATTGCTGCATTGAACAATCTGCCCTGCCACCTATCGGGCCCGGGGCTGGTTGTCCCTGGCGTCCTGCGGTGCCCGGGGGCCCGGAAATGCGGCGAAAGCTGCGGTCGTTTCCGGTGTGGCATCCCCATCCGTCCATTTCGTTGGGCTGCTTCCGGCGGCGCGGGCGCGCCGGGGGCTGGAGGGCGGGCGCGTCAGGGCGGATCGGCACGCCGCCCGCCGCCCGCGATGCCTGCGTTGGTGGACTCAATGCGGCGCGCGGGAAGCCGTTAAGGGGTTACCCATACACATGGCCGGGCAGGCCCGCGCGCGAGTCCGACTCGTGATCCGGCACACCCGGCATAATCTTCGTTCCGTGACCGATACAGGTTTTCCTTCCGCATCGAGCCCGTCGACGCCCTCCAGCGGGGGCGCCGGGCCTTGCCTCGCCGAGGCGATGTGCCTTCCCGTTGAAATCGTCCAGACCGCGTGCTCCCTGGCCGAGGCGGCGCGCCGCATGGTGGAGAAATCGGTGGCGTGGCTGGTGGTGGTGGATGGCGACAAGCCGGTCGGCAGTCTCGACGGGCCGGAACTGCTGCGCGCGATGCTGGCGGGCGATCCGGCCGGGCGGGCGGTGGGCGAGGTCATGGACACCTCGCATCGGTACGCGACATTGGGGGAAAGCCTGCGGATCGTGGTGGCCCGGCTGGGCGAAGGCGCCGCCTCCCATCGGGCGCTGGTGGTGGACGAGGCGGGCCGGGTGGTGGGGCTGCTCGATCCGGCGCGGGTTGGCGACGCATTGAAGGCCGTGCCGCCCGAGCCGCCGGCCACCGGGCGGGCCTGGCTGGCGCCGGCGCTCATCCGCGCGTTGCCCGATCTGGTCTGGCTGAAGGATCCGGACGGCGTCTTCCTGGCCTGCAACCACCGCTTCGAGCGGCTGTGGGGTGCGCCGGAAGACGACGTCATCGGCCACACCGACTACGATTTCGTGGGCTGGGATCTGGCCGACAGCTTCCGTCAGAGCGATCTGGCGGCGATCCACGCCGGCTGCGCCCAGCGCAGCGAGCAGGAGGTGTTCTTTGCCGACGACGGGCATCGGGAGCTGCTGGAGATCATCAAGACCCCGATGTTCGACCAGCAGGGCCGGCTGGTCGGCGTGCTTGCGGTCGGCCGCGACATTGCCGGCGCGCGCCAGGCCCAGGAAGCCCTGCGCGAGCGGGAGGAGATCTTCTCCAGCATCGTCAGCCAGGCGGTGGACGCCATCGCCTTGCTGGATCTCGAAACGCGTCGCTTCGTCGAGTTCAACGACGCGGCCTACCGCAACCTGGGCTACACCCGCGAGGAGTTTGCCCGGCTGGAGGTGGGCGACATCGACTGCCTGCTGACGCCCGACGAGATTTCGCGGGCGCTGGCCCGGATGCTGGAGCCGAACGGCCACGTGCTGGAAACGCGGCATCGCCGCCGGGACGGCTCGGTGCGGGACGTGCGGGTGAGCGGCCGGGGCATCCGCCTGCGGGGCGCCCGGCGCCATCTGGCGGTCATCTGGAGCGACATCACCGACAGCAAGCTGGCCGAGAGCCGGCTCCTGCGCACCAACGCGGCGCTGCACACGATCAGTGAGTGCAACCAGGTGGTGGCACGGGCGACCGACCCGGCCCGCCTGCTGGACGAAGTCTGCGCGCTGATGGTGCAGCTCGGCGGGTATCTGCTGGCCGCCGTGAAGCTGGATGCGCCGGGTGCGGTGGGGCTGCCCGATGCGCAGCGGATCTTCGCCGCGGGCGTGCCCCACGCGCATTGGCTGGATGACTTCCCCGCTCCGCTGGACGCGGCGCAGCCGCTCGTCTGGCGGCCGCAGCCGACGCGTCCCGGAAGTGCTGGCCGTGCCGATGGCCTGCCCGACGGCGCGGCCTTGTGCGCGCTGCCCGTGCGGATCGACAGCCAGGTGGCGTGCGTGCTGTATGTGGCATCGGCTGGCGCCGGTGCCTTCGACGAGGAGGAAGTGCGCCTGCTCGTCGAGCTGGGCAGCGACATCCTGTTCGGCCTGCGGGCGCTGCGCGACCGGGCCGAGCGCGACGCGGTGCAGGCGCTCCAGCGCTCCACGGAAAGCCAGCTGCGCAAGCTCGTCGATACCAGCCCCACCATTCTCTACAGCCTCAAGGTGAACGCCGACGGCAGCGAGACGACGCTGGCGGTCAGCGCCAACATCGAGCGGATCCTGGGCTATGCCTGCGTCGACGCCGTGGCGTCGGGGTGGTGGTGGAGTCACGTCCATCCGGACGACCAGCCGACCGCCGCCCTTGCGATGGAGCGGGTGCTCAAGGATGGCGCCCTCGCCCACGAATACCGATTCGCCCACGGCAAGGGCGGCTACGTGTGGCTGCGCGACGAACTGAGCCGCGGACCCATCGCCGCAGACGGGAGCTACGAGGTGCTGGGCGCGATGACCGACATCAGCGCCCGCAAGAACGTCGAGCAATCCCAGGAGGCCCAGCGCCGGGTGCTCGAAAAGGTGGCCTCCGGCGCATCCCTCACTGAAACCCTGGACGTGCTGCTGTGGGGCGTCGAAACCCGGCTGGCGGGAGTGCGGGCGTCCATTCTGTTGCTCGACCCGGATGGCGTTCATCTGCGTCACGGTGCCGCGCGGCAGCTGCCTGAGGGGTACATGCGCGCGGTGGACGGCGTCGCCATCGGCGAGGCCGTCGGCTCCTGCGGCACGGCGGCGTGGCGTGGCGCGACGGTGATCGTGCGGGACATCGCCACCGATCCCCTGTGGGCCGACTACACGGCGCTGGCGGCCAGCTATGGCCTGGTGGCCTGCTGGTCGTGGCCGATCTTCAGCCGCGAGGGCAGCGTGCTGGGCACCTTCGCCCTTTATCCGGACGAGCCGTCCGAGCCTGACGCGCTGGCTATCGAGCAGGTGGCGATCGCCACCCACCTGGCCGCCATCGCCATCGCCCGGCACCGGGAGGAGAGCGCCCTGCGGGAGAGCGAGGCACGCTTCCGCCAGCTCTTCGAGATGGCGCCGCTGCCCCTGGGCTTCCTCCATGCCGACGACAGCGTGGGCGACGTGAACCGTTGCTTCATCGAGACCTTCGGCTACACCCGCGCCGAGGTGCCGACGGTGGCCGACTGGCTGCGGCGGGCCTATCCCGATCCCACCTATCGTCAGTATGTGATGGAGCAGAGCCTGCGCCTTGCCGCGGCCGTCCGCCGCAGCGTCGAACCGGTGGAGCGCCAGATCACCTGCCGGAACGGCGATGTGCGGACCATGCTGGTGTCCGGCGCGCCGGTGGGCGACAGCTTCCTGCTGACCTTCTTCGACATCACCGAGATGCGCCGGCTCGACGCCCAGCTGGAGCACTACCGCCACCACCTCGAAGACCTGGTGGCCCAGCGCACCGCCCAGCTGGCGGAGGTCACCGAGCGGGCCGAGGCGGCCAGCCGCGCCAAGAGCGCCTTCCTGGCCAACATGAGCCACGAGATCCGGACCCCGATGAACGCCATCCTCGGGCAGGCGCGCCTGCTCGAGCGCAGCCCCCTCAACCAGGAGCAGGAAGACCGCCTGACCCGCATCCGCCAGGCTGGCAGCCACCTGCTGGCGCTCATCAACGACATCCTCGACCTATCCAAGATCGAGGCCGGCAAGCTGCAGCTCGAAGCGGTGGATTTTGCACCGGAGGTGCTCTTCAACCAGGCCCATTCGCTTATCCACGACCGGCTGGTGGCCCGGCGCCTGAGCTTTCAGTCCGACATCGTCGGCTTGCCGCCGGTGCTGCGTGGCGACGTCACCCGTTTGCGTCAGGCGCTGCTCAACTACCTGAGCAACGCGGTCAAGTTCACCGAATACGGCGGCGTCACCCTGCGCGCCCGCACGATCGGTGAGGACGACGAGAGCCTGCTGGTGCGCTTCGAGGTCAGCGACACCGGGATCGGAATCCCCCCGGATCAGGTGGCGCGGCTGTTCCGTTCCTTCGAGCAGGCCGATGCCTCCACCACCCGCAAGTACGGGGGCACCGGCCTGGGCCTGTCCCTCACCCGCCATCTGGCGGCGCTGATGGGCGGCGAGGTCGGGGTCGAGAGCGAGCCCGGCCATGGCAGCACCTTCTGGCTCACCGCCCGCCTGTATCGCCGGCCCGGCGTCAGCCTTCCGGTGGGCAGCCTGCCGGCGGCGCCCGAGATCGGCTCCGGCAATGTGCGCGGCGCCCGGGTGCTGCTGGTCGAGGACAATCTGCTCAACCAGGAGGTCGCCATCGAGATGCTCGCCGATCTCGGCCTGGTCATCGACCGGGCCAGCAATGGCCAGGAGGCGCTCGATCGGGTTGCCGCCAACCGTTACGACCTGATCCTGATGGACATGCAGATGCCGGTGATGGACGGCCTCGAGGCCACCCGCCGTATCCGCCAGCAGCCCGCCCTGGCGCGCACGCCCATCATCGCCATGACCGCCAACGCCTTCGACGAAGACCAGGCCGCCTGTTTTGCCGCGGGGATGAACGACTTCGTGGCGAAGCCGGTCGAGCCCGAAACCCTGCATGGCGTCGTCTTCAAGTGGCTTGGCCAGTCGCGGCCGCAGCCTGCGGTCGACACCGCGACGACCGACTGGAAGGTGGCCCTTTCCGGCATCGACGGCCTCGACTGCACCCGCGGGGTGAGCATCGTCCGCGGAAAATGGCCCACCTACCTGCGCATCCTGGGCACCTTTGTCGCCACCCAGTCCGATGCCGGCCCGAAGCTCGAACGCGCCCTCGCCGAGGGGCGGCTGACCGACGTGGAGCATCTCGCCCACGCCCTCAAGGGTTCTGCCGGCAACATCGGCGCCCAGCGGATTTTCGAAATGGCTGCCGAGGTGTGTTCAGCGATCCGGTCGGGGGGCGACGCCGAGACGGTGGCGCGTCCGGTCGCCCGTCTGGTCCGCGCCTTGCCGCCCCTGCTGACAGCCCTGCGGCAGCGCCTGCCCCAGGATGGAAAAGCCCCATGAGCCAGCCTCCCCGGTTTGCCCCTTTCCAGTGGGCCGACTACTTCGAGACCGGTTTCGGTGAAGTGGACGGTCAGCATCACAAGCTGGTCGATCTGGTCAACGCGCTGGCCCAGCGGGCGGCCGGCGGGGCCGACATCAAGCCCGGCGAACTCGCCCACGTGCTCGACGGCCTGGCGCGCTACGCCGTCCATCACTTTGCCACCGAAGAGGCGCTGATGAAGGGCGCCGGCATCGACGCCCGCCATTTCGACGCCCACCGCAAGGCCCACGGGGATTTCGTCGGCCAGGTGGAGGCGATGCGCGGCGCCAGCGATGCAACCCAGGTGGTGCCGGCGCTGTACACCTTCGTCACCAGCTGGCTGACCTTCCACATCCTCGACACCGACCAGTCCATGGCCCGCCAGCTGCGCGCGATGGAAGCCGGCGCCACGGCCGCCGAAGCCTACGAGGCCGAGACCGGCCACAGCGCCGACCCGGGCAATGCGGCGCTGATCGGCGCCGTGCGCAGCCTGCTGGGCCTGGTGGCCGAGCGCAACCACGAGCTGGGCCGGATCAACGCCAGCCTGGAGCAGCGCGTGGCAGAACGTACCGCCCAGCTCACGTCCGCCAACCGCGACCTGCGTCATACCCAGCAGCGTCTGCTGGAGGCCGACAAGCTGGCGGCCGTGGGGCAGCTGGCCGCCGGCGTCGCCCACGAGATCAACAACCCCCTCGGTTACGTGGCGGCCAACCTGGGCGCCCTGCGCGAATACGCCGAGCGGCTCCTGGCACTGGTCAATACCGCCGACCGGCTGGCCGCCGGCAACGGCGCCTGGCAGGCCGCCCGCGCCGAGGCCGACCTCGATTACATCCGCGACGATCTGCCCAAGCTGGTGGACGAATCCCACCGCGGCCTGGCGCGGGTGGGCGACATCGTGCACGCCCTGCAGGGCTTTGCGGCACCCGGGCCGATGGAGACGGCGCCGGCTTCCATCGAGGGCCTCCTCGACGCGGCCATCGCGGCCACTGCCGCCGGGCGTCGTCCGGGCCAGCAGGTGCGCCGCGGCTATGGCTCGCTGCCCACGCCGGCGGTCAACCAGACCCTGCTGGGCGAGGCCTTCAAGGCCCTGCTGGACAACGCCGGCCGGGCCCTCGGCGGCGAGCCCGGCACCATCACGGTACGCGCCGGCAAGACCGGCGAGCATCTGGTGGTGGATGTGGAGGACACCGGCTGCGGCATGGACGAGGCGACCCGGGCGCGGGTTTTCGAGCCCTTCTTCACCACCCGCGCGGTGGGGCAGGGGCGGGGCCTGGGCCTGTCGTCCACCTACCGCATCGTCAGCCAGCACGGCGGGCACATCGAGGTGGACAGCGCGCCGGGCAAGGGCAGCCGCTTCCGGGTGGTGCTGCCGATCGGCTGAGTTCCGGCTCCCAGAGGGCATGCGGCAGACGACAAAAAACCCGGCGCCAGGCCGGGTTTTTTGTTGATGCAGGGGAAGCTCAGCGCGCGCGGGCCAGGGCGCGCAGGCGGGCGACGCGCTCCTCGGTGGCCGGGTGGGTGCTGAACAGGCCGCGCAGGCCGCCGCCGGAGAGCGGGTTCATGATCATCATCTGGCCGGTTTCCGGGTGGGCCTCGGCGGTGGGCATCGGAATACCGCGGGCGAAGGCGTCGATCTTCATCAGCGCGTCGGCCAGGGCGTTCGGGTCGCCGGCGATCTCGGCGCCGCCCCGGTCGGCTTCGAACTCCCGCGCGCGGGAGATCGCCATCTGGATCAGGCTGGCGGCCAGCGGGGCGAGCAGCGCCACCGCAATGCCGGCGATGGGGTTGGCCGGGCGGCCTTCCTCGTCGCGGCCGCCAAACATCACCGCGAAGTTGGCCAGGGCCGAGATGGCACCGGCCATGGTGGCCGAGATGGTGGAGATCAGGATGTCCCGGTGCTTCACGTGGGCCAGCTCGTGGGCCATCACGCCGCGCAGTTCGCGCTCGGAGAGCATCTGCAGGATGCCGGTGGTGGCGGCGACGGCCGCGTTCTCGGGATTGCGGCCGGTGGCGAAGGCGTTGGGCTGGTCTTCGTGGATGATGTAGACCTTGGGCATCGGCAGCTGGGCGCGGCCGGCCAGTTCGCGAACCATGTTGTAGAGGTAGGGCGAGCTGGTGGCATCGACTTCCTGCGCGTTGTACATGCGCAGCACCATCTTGTCGGAGAACCAGTACGAGAACAGGTTCATCGCGCCGCCGAAGACGAGCGCCATGAGCATCCCGGACTTGCCGCCGATCATGGCGCCGATCACCCCGAAGAGGGCGACGATCGCTGCCATCAGGATCGAGGTCTTGAGCCAGTTGCCGAGCATTGCGGGTATCCGTCCTTTCGAAGTTAAGCGGAAAGCGAAGGGTTAGATGGGGGAGTTCGCAAAAAATTCAATCAGCCGGTGGCGAGATCGAAGCGGCTGCCGGCCGCGATCGGCATGCCGCGCAGGAAATCGGCAGCAGGCATGCGGCGTGCGCCGGGCTTTTGCAGCTCGGTGACGCACAGGGCGCCTTCGCCGCAGGCGACGATCACGCCAGCCCCTTCGGCCAGCAGCACTTCGCCCGGCGTGCCGGTGGCGTCGATGGCGCGGGCGCGCCACAGCTTGACCGGCGTGCCGTCCAGCGTGGCAATCGCGCCAGGGAAGGGATTGAAGGCGCGCACCGCCCGTTCGATCTCGATGGCCGGGCGGGTCCAGTCCACCGCGGCCTCGGCCTTGCCGATCTTGGCGGCGTAGGTGACGCCTTCGGCCGGCTGGGGCGTGGCCTCGAGCTTGCCGGCGGGCAGGGCTTCGAGGGCTTCGACGATCAGCTCGGCGCCGACCCACGCCAGGCGGTCGTGGAGGCTGCCGGTGGTGTCGTCGGGCTGGATCGGCTCCACGCGCTTGATGAGCATCGGGCCGGTGTCGAGGCCGGCGTCCATCTGCATGATGGTGATCCCGGTTTCGGCATCACCGGCTTCGATGGCGCGATGGATCGGCGCGGCGCCGCGCCAGCGGGGCAGCAGCGAGGCGTGGATGTTGAGGCAGCCGTAGCGGGGCAGGTCGAGCACCGCCTGGGGCAGGATGATCCCGTAGGCGGCCACCACCAGCACGTCGCAGCAGGCGGCGGCGAGCGGCGCCTGCTGCTCGGGCGTGCGCAGCTTTTCGGGCTGGTGCACCGGAATGCCGGCAGCCAGCGCCACCTGCTTGACCGGGCTGGGCTGCAGCTGCATGCCGCGGCCGGCGGGGCGATCCGGCTGGGTGAGGACGAGGGGCACCTCGAAGCCGGCGGCGAGGATCGCCTCCAGGGCCGAGGCGGCGAATTCGGGGGTTCCGGCGAAGGCGACTTTCATCAGGCGGTGATCCGGGCTTTCTTGGCCAGCTTGCCCTTGATGCGGGTCTGCTTGAGCTGGGAGAGGTATTCGACGAAGACCTTGCCGTCCAGGTGGTCGATCTCGTGCTGGATGCACACCGCCAGCAGGCCTTCGGCGTCCAGTTCGAAGGTCTCGCCCTGCTGGTTGAGGGCGCGCACGGTGACCTTCTCGGCGCGGGTCACCTTGTCGTAGATGCCGGGCACCGACAGACAACCTTCTTCACAGACCTGCTCGCCCGATCGGGCGATGATCTCGGGGTTGATGAGCGCCAGCAGGCCGGACTTGTCTTCGGATACGTCGATCACCACCACGCGCTTGTGCACGTCCACCTGGGTGGCGGCGAGGCCGATGCCCGGGGCTTCGTACATGGTCTCGGCCATGTCGGCGATCAGCTTGCGGATGGTGTCGGTCACCTCGCGCACCGGCGCGGCGCGCGTGTGCAGGCGGGGATCGGGGTAACGGAGAATGGGTAGAAGGGCCATAAATGTTGCCGGATGAACACTTTACGTGCAGAATTTTGAGCCAAATCTGCGATGCTCGCGTCTTGGCGCGGCACGCACCCGGCTCCGCCAACTCGACCGCCAACATGACTGCCTGAGGCAACCGCCAGAGCGGCCTGTCATGTCGCGGCAAAGCAATCCGCCGAAAGCGAGTGGAAAACGAATGATTCGCAGCATTATATCTGCCCTCCTCATCGGCGTCGCTGCCCTGGTTCCGGCGGGTGTCGGTGCAACCAGCCCGATCCGTCTGGCCGACGACGCGCCCGATAGCCACGTGGTGGTGCCCGGCGATACCCTGTGGGGCATCTCCGGCAAGTTCCTGAAGGAGCCCTGGCGCTGGCCCGAAGTCTGGCGCCTGAACCGCGAGGAAATCCACAACCCGCACCTCATCTATCCGGGCCAGGTCGTCGTCCTCGACCGCAGCGGGGCAACGCCCGCACTCAAGATCGGCAAGCGCATCGGCGCCGGCGGCAGCGACCGCGCCCTCTACGAGAAGCGCTTCCCGCAGGTGTATTCCGAGCCCGCCAAGAGCGCGATCCAGAGCATCCCGGTGCGCGCCATCCAGCCCTTCCTGTCCGAGCCGCTGGTGGTCAATGACCAGCAGGACGCCGACGCCGGCATCATCGTCGCAACCCAGGAAGGGCGCGTCTTCACCGGTGCTGGCGACACCATTTTCGCCACCCGCGTGCTGCCCGGCATCTACGACTGGAACGTCTATCGCAAGGCCAAGCCGCTGGTCGAGCCGGTGACCGGCGAGATCCTCGGCTATGAGGCCACTTACCTCGGCCGGGCCCGCGTGACTTCCGAGGCCGGCATCCCCGCTCCCGATGCTGCCCCCGGCGACAGCGCGAAAGCCCGCCTGCCGGTGCCGGCCAGCCTGACCATCACGGCCGCCAAGATGGAGATCGGCAAGGGCGACCGCCTGCTGCCCGCTGGCCGCCCCGAGCTTCTGAGCTACGTGCCGCATGCGCCCGCCACCGAGATGAACGGCCGGGTCGTGTCGATCTACAACGGCGTGGCCGAAGCCGGCCGCTACAACGTCGTGTCGATCAGCCTCGGCAAGCGCGAGGGCATCGAGATCGGCCACGTGCTGTCCCTCCACCGCAACCGTGGTGAAACCCTCTACCGCGAAGACAACGTCGGCCGGCCCCAGCAGTTCCAGCTGCCCGAGCAGCGCTACGGCTTGGTCTTCGTGTTCCGGGTGTTCGACCGCATCGCCTATGCCCTGGTGATGGATAACGATGGCCCGGTGACCGTCGCCGACAGCGTCCGCAAACCCTGATCCGCCGAATCAACCCCCGCGGGGCCGACCCCGCCGCACCAGTGCGATGCCTGCACCTGCGGCGCCGTCGGCCCCGCCCGCGACCGGACCGTCGCGGCTTCTGATCCCACCATCTTGTCGAATCCCCACCCGCTCGCCGCCTGGCTGCGGCTCACGCTCACCCCGGGCGTCGGGCCGGGCTGTCAGCGGCAGCTCCTCGCCGCCTTCGGTCTGCCCGAAAACATCTACGCCGCCGGGCATTCGGCGCTGGCCGCCGTGGTCGGCTCGCCGGTCGCCCGCACCGTGCTCGAACACGACGCCAGCGCAGCGGTCGACGCAGCCCTGGCCTGGGCCGACGAGCCGGGCAACCACGTCATCACGCTGGGCGATCCGCTCTATCCGCCGGCGCTGCTCGAGATCCCTGATCCGCCGGTGCTGCTGTACGTCAAGGGCGATCCCGCGCTCCTGTCACGTCAGTCCGTCGCCGTGGTGGGTGCCCGCAGCGCCACGCCCCAGGGCGAGGCCAACGCCGAGGCCTTCGCCACTGTG
>JAKLLO010000143.1 GCA_023150095.1 Zoogloea sp.
GTGAAACCCGATTACTTCTTGCCACCCATCTTGGTGAAGGCCTGGAAGGCTTCGGTGGAGGCCTTGGTCATCTGCTCGTAGGCAGCACGAGCGGTGTCCATGGCGCCCTGGATGGTGCCGAGGGCGTTGTGGTCGCCGATGGGCATGCCCTTGAACATCTTCTGGATGGATTCGAACATGTCGGCGCCGCCGCCGGTGAGCTGCTCGCTGACCATCTTGCCGACTTCAGCCTGGGTCTTGGCGGTGATCTCGGCGATCTCGCGGGCACAGGCCAGCATCTTTTCGGTGGTGCTCTGAGCGTAGGAGGTGCGCAGGCTCATCGCTTCGGCCGGATCCTTGACGCCGGACAGGGCCTTGGCGTTGGCGACACCTTCCTCGAACAGGGACTTGGCGGTACCAACCTGCAGTTCCATGATGCGCTGGGAGTTCTCGATGGAGAGCTGGGCCAGGCGCATGGCGGCCTCGAGGTTCTTCTTCTGGATCTCGTTCAGTTGCTGTTCTTGTTTGGTTGCCATATTTCCTTCCTCCACGATTTTGATAGTAAGGGCCAGAGCGGACGCCGATGGTATGTCGGTCGAGAACTCCTGCAAAAAACAATATCACACAGAGTCGCTGCAGAAAGTGATAGTACTCAAAAAATCGTGATGCAAAATCAAAAATGTTGCACTGCAGCAACACTTGCAGCTTCAAGTGTTTGCCGGGCCTTCGGTGAGGTTGGCGCGGGCTTCCTCTGCCGACTCGAAAATCTTGGGTTGAACATGCCGCGCGACGAGCGCCTCGCCGAGCCTGGCCTTCAGAAAAGTGTTGGTGGCATAGCGCGTCACGCGGCTGTAGCAGGTGTCCATGAGGCCGGTGATCATGTTGGCATAGGGTTCGATGAGCGCTTCGCGGATGTCGAAGCCGTGGTAGTTGACGATCACCGGCACCTTGCGACCGAGGGGCCGCAGCATGCCTTCGACGATGTCACGGATACGCTCGATGTCGCGCTCGTCGTGAAGCGTCATGCTCTCGAAGTCCACGAAGAAGATGCCCTGATCGGCATCGAACTGGAAACGTGATTCGAGGGGCACGGCAATGATGTCGGCGCGCAGTTCCATCGGCCCCTGAAGGAAGATGCGGGGATCCATCGGCCGCGGCGTGCCCCGGATGACCGGCTTGAAATCCATGTGGGCGAGGATGTCGCGCTCGATGTCGATCCCCGGCGCCACTTCGATCAGCTCGAGCCCGTCCGGTGTCAGCTCGAACACGCAGCGCTCGGTGACGTACAGCACCGGCTGCTTGCGGCGAACGGCTTCCTGGCCGCTGAAGGTGCGGTGCTCGACCTGCTGCACGAACTTGCGCGAAAGGCCTTCGGCGAGGATCTTGAGCGCGCCATCCTGCAGGGCGATCTCCAGCCCTCCGGCGGTGAAGGTACCCACGAAAACCACCTTCTTGGCGTTCTGGCTGATGTTGATGAAGCCGCCCGCGCCCGTGAGCTTGGCGCCGAACTTCGAGACGTTGAGGTTGCCCTGGGCGTCGGCCTGGGCAAGGCCGAGGACCGCGATGTCGAGCCCGCCGCCATCGTAGAAATCGAACTGGCTGGGTTGGTCGATGATGGCGGCGGTGTTCACCGCGGCGCCAAAATTGAGCCCACCCTGGGGAATCCCGCCGATCACGCCGGGCTCGGCGGTGAGGGTGAGCAGATCGAGGATGCGCTCTTCGGTGGCCACCGCGGCCACGCCTTCAGGCATGCCGATCCCAAGGTTGACCACGGCGTTGGGGGTGAGGCTCATGGCGGCGCGGCGGGCGATGATCTTGCGCTCGCTCATCTCCATGGGCTCGAGGGACGTGACGGGCACGCGGATCTCGCCCGAGAAGGCTGGGTTGTAGTGTTCGAGGAAGGTCTGCATGTGCCACTCGGGGCGCTCGGCCACCACCACGCAGTCGACCAGGATGCCCGGAATCTTCACCTGCCGCGGGTTGAGCGAGCCGGATTCGGCGATGCGCTCGACCTGGGCGATCACGATGCCGCCGCTGTTGCGCGCCGCCATGGCGATGGCCTGGGCCTCGAGGGTGAGCGCCTCTTTTTCCATCGTGATATTGCCGTCCTGGTCGGCGGTGGTGCCGCGGATGATGCCGACGCTGATCGGGAAGGCCTTGTAGAAGAGGTATTCCTCACCGTCGATCTCCATCACCCGGACGATGTCCTCGGTGGTGCAGTCATTCACCTTGCCGCCGCCGTGACGCGGATCGACGAAGGTGCCAAGGCCGACGCGGGTGAGGGTGCCCGGCTTGCCGGCAGCGATGTCGCGGTAGAGGTGGGTGATGACGCCCTGGGGCAGGTTGTAGCCCTCGATCCGGTTGGCCACTGCCAGCTCCTGCAGGCGCGGCACCAGACCCCAGTGGCCGCCGATCACCCGGGCGACCAGGCCGTCGTGCCCCAGGTGGTTGAGGCCCCGGTCCTTGCCATCGCCCTGGCCGGCGCCATAGACGAGGGTGAGCCCCTCGGGCTTGCCGCGGCCGTCAGCGGCCTGGTCGCGGGTTTCGAGGAAGCGCTGTTCGAGGGCGATCGCGATGTTTTCGGGAAAGCCGATGCCCACGAAGCCGGTGGTGGCAACGGTGTCTCCCGAGCAGATCAGCTTGGCGGCGTCGGCGGCGCTGACGACCTTGCCGGTGTTCCGGCCCTGGGGCCGCACGAATCGGGTCTTGTTCTGGCTCATCTCCACTCCTCCTTATCATGGCTTTCCGGATGTTTCCGGAACGATACCAAATGGATCGGCGTCGGCGGTGAAGATGAAGCGGAACGTACCCCTCGGCGATGCGCCGGTCAGTCGGCGGACTCTTTCTTCTTCAGGCGATAGTTCAGTTGCGGGCGGGTGATGCGCAGCAGCCGCGCGGCGCCCGACAGGTTGCCGTTGGATTCGCGCACCACGTGCTGGATCAGCGCTTCCTCCAGGTCGTCCAGCCCGAGGCCCGAGGCCAGGATCTGCCGGCACAGGGCTTCCTTGAAGCACTCGGCGTCGGCCAGGGAGCCGGCGTCGTTGATCGTGTGCTGCACAGCACCGAAATCCTGGGGTTCGGTGAACAGGTGCTCGATCTCGATCCAGTCGTTCTGGGGCGTGAGGATGATCCCGCGCTCGATGATGTTTTCGAGCTCGCGGATGTTGCCGGGCCAGGCGTAGCTCTTGAGCGCCCGCAGGGCCTTGTCGGTGACGCCGGCGACGCGCTTGTCGTGGAGCGCGCTGAAACGCTGGACCATCGCCTCGACCAGCGGCTGGATGTCGGCGGTCCGCTCGCGCAGCGGCGGTATCCGCACCGGGTAAACATTGAGCCGGTAGAAGAGATCACTGCGAAAGCGCCCGGCCTTGACCGCCGCCTGCAGATCCACGTTGGTGGCGGCCACCAGGCGCACGTTGATCTTGCGCACCCGCTCGTCGCCAAGGCGCTCGATCTCGCCTTCCTGCAGCACGCGCAGCAGCTTGGCCTGGGCGGGGAGGGGGAGTTCGCCGACCTCGTCGAGGAAGAGGGTGCCGCCGTCTGCGCGCTCGAACTTGCCGGCGCGGGAGGCGTGGGCGCCGGTGAAGGCGCCTTTCTCGACGCCGAAGAGCTCGGACTCGATCAGCTCGTGGGGCAGGGCGGCACAGTTGACCGCCACGAAGGGCGCGGCGGCGCGGCGGCTCATGTCGTGCAGGGCGCGGGCAAAGCGCTCCTTGCCGACGCCGGTCTCACCCAGCAGCAGCACCGTGACGTGGGTGGCCGCGGCCTTGTCGATCAGCGAATAGGCGTGGCGGAAACCGGACGACGAGCCGATGAGGTTGGGCGGCTGCTGACCGTGTTCGAGGGAGGCGCGCAGGGCATCCACCTGGCCCCGCAGTTCGAGCATGTGGGCGAGGATGGAGTCGGCCTCGTAGTAAGACGCCTCTTCGGCCGCGTCCGGCCATTCCTCGACGGGCTTGCCGACGATGCGGCACTGGTTCTGGCCCGTGGCGGCGCACTCGACTTCCTTGAACAGGATGAAGCGGCCCATGAAAGCAGAGGTGAAGCCCGAGGCGTAGCCGATCTGCATCCAGCACACCGGATGGTCGGTGTGGCCGTATTCGCCCACGTGGGCTTCGGCTTCGTAGGAGTTGTCCCAGAGGAATTCGCCATAGAAGGTGCCCGAGTCGACATCCATGTCGAGCCTGACTGGCGTGACATAAACACTGCCTTCGAGCATGTGCAGTTGCGGGCCGACGACGAAGATGTCCTTCACGCACTGGCCGGGGCGCACCTTGCGGGCAAGCTCGGCGTCCCGGGCACCGGAAGCGTAGCCCATTCGGGTGAGGATGCGACGCGCCTGGTCGATGCCCAGGGAGTCGATGAGTTCCTTGCGCAGGGCCGACATCGCCGCCGCATGCATCAGGATCATGCGGTGTTCGTCGAGCCAGATCATGCCCTTGTCGGCACAAAAACGCACAAGGCTGCGCAGGTCGCGATCCTGCGGATACCGGATGGTGCTCAAGCTCTCTCCTCCGTCGTGTCCACTGGCCTTGATGTGAGTTTATGTCCGGCGTTGGAGGCCGGGGCAGTGGCAGGTCAACCTTATATCACGCAGCCGGGGTTCGAACTCCGGCGCAGGCAGTGCACCGGGAAAATGTTCATATCAGCTTGCGTTATCCGATCATTAGCGATAATAATACAAAATCTCGAGAAAAATAGCGAGCAGCGGATGAAGGCCGACGTCGATCGGCTGCGCCGGGGCCGGAGGAGGAGACATGGCAACAAAGCACCTGATTCATATTGAGAACACCGGTGAGCGCTACCTGTGCGCCGAGGACGAAAACCTCCTGCGCGGCATGGAGATGCTTGGCCGGAAGGGCATCCCGGTGGGCTGTCGCGGCGGCGGCTGCGGTGTGTGCAAGGTGCACATCACCGCGGGCGACTACGCGGCCCGCAAGATGAGCAAATCCTGTGTGTCGGATGAAGAACTGGCACAAGGCGTCGTGCTGGCCTGCCGCGTCTATCCCCAGGGTGAAATCTCGCTGGATGTGGTCGGCAAGATGGCGAAGTCCGTCTGCAAGGGGGCCGAAGCGCCTGCAGCCCAGACAACCTGTTCCGACTGAGGCCGCACAGCGCGCCTCAGTCTGTTTCCGCAACCAGGAGCACCCATACCGACAGATCCCTCCCTCCTGTCGGGCTCCCTGGTTTTTTCAAGGCCGCCACGCAATGTGGCGGCCTTTTTTTTTCGTCTTGGAGTTACGTGCAAGGTGTGGTTTGCGTAACTCGTTACGGCGTTTCACCAGATCATCAAGCTGCATTGCAGCATTTCATCAATTGATCGATCGATAAAATCCTTTTTTATCGATATTTTTTGGCTGGTGGCACGTTTCTCCTTTTGCGTCAGTTGTTTATCTCCACTGGCACACTACTTGTTATGTGGTGTCTGGTGTTCAAGACCAGATAGAGGAAACGATGAGCGACCCGACGAAGCCCTCGCTAGACGTTAACCGCAAGTACGTGCGCCTTGTTGAGAAGCGGCCGGATGGGCTGGTGGAGTTCGAGTTCTCGATCTCCGATCCGGAGCTCTACGTGGAGATGCTCCTGCCGGAAGCGGCCTACGAGGAATTCTGCAAGACCAACCGGGTGATCCTCCTGGAAGGCACCCGGCCGGAATCCGAGGACGGCAGCGACTGGGACTGGAATCTCCGCGAGGCGACGCACCAGCGTTTCCGCTGAGCACACTGACCACCGAAAACCCAAAAGACAGAAGGAGGAGAAACCCATGCAAATCGATCTTCGCACGGTATCCATCAAGCCGCTGCGACACACCTTCGACAACATCGCCCGCCGCATCGGCGCCGACAAGCCGGCATCCCGCTACCAGGAAGGCACCCTGGACATGCAGCAGGAGGTCAACTTCCACTACCGGCCGACCTGGGACCCCGATCACCTGATCTACGACCGTGCCCGCACCGCCATCAAGATGGCCGACTGGTACAGCTTCAAGGATCCTCGCCAGTTCTACTACGGCGCCTACACCCTGGCCCGGGCCAAGCAGCAGGACACCGCCGAAGCCAACTTCGACTTCGTCGAGAACCGCGGCCTGGCCGCCACGCTGCCGGAGGAGATCCGCGACACCGTGCTCAAGATGTTGATCCCGCTGCGTCACGTGGCCTGGGGTTCCAACATGAACAACGCCGGCATCTGTGCCTATGGCTACGGCACGGCCTTCACCCAGCCGTGCATCTACCAGTCGATGGACCAGCTGGGCATCGCCCAGTACATCACCCGCGTGGCGCTGCTGCTGGGCGATGTGGACGTGCTCGACACCGCCAAGACGGCGTGGATGGAAGACGACGCCTGGCAGGGCCTGCGCCGCTACGTGGAAGACACCATGGTCATCAAGGACCCGTTCGAGCTCTTCGTGGCCCAGAACGTGGCGCTGGACGGCCTGCTGTACCCGCTGGTGTACGAAACCATCATCGACGACGTGCTCTCGTCCAGGGGCGGCACGCCGGTGGCGATGCTCACCCAGTTCATGACCGACTGGTACGCCGAAGTCCGCAAGTGGATCGACGCCACCATGAAGACCGCCGCAGCCGAATCCGCCGAGAACAAGGAGATCCTCGGCCGCTGGACCACCGCCTGGCGCGACCGCGCCGCCGCCGCCCTGGTGCCGGTTGCCCGCATCGCCCTGGCCGAACGCACCGACGAGCTGACCGCCGAGGTCGTCCAGCAATTCAATGCCCGCATGGCCAAGGCCGGCGTGCCCGTTTGAGGATCACCCGATGTCCACCGTATTCATTGCACTGCAAACCAACGAAGAAACCCGCCCCATCGTCGAGGCCATCATCCAGGACAACCCGGACTGCACGGTGAATGAGCAGCCGGCCATGGTGAAGATCGACGCCCAGGGCAAGCTCGTCGTGCGTCGCGAAACCATCGAGGAACTGATCGGCCGTTCCTACGACCTGCAGGAGCTGCAGGTCAATCTGATCACCATTTCCGGGAACCTCGATCAGACCGACGACGAAATGATCCTCTACTGGAACGCCTGAGCGATTTAAGGAGACACGAACAATGGACATGCAAGTTGCCAAGAAGAAGCTCGGCCTGAAAGAGCGCTACGCCGTGATGACCCGCGGCCTCGACTGGAAGCCGTCGTACCAGAAGATGGAAGACATCTACCCGTACATGGCTTACGAGGGCATCAAGATCCATGACTGGGACAAGTGGGAAGATCCGTTCCGCCTGACCATGGACGCCTACTGGAAGTACCAGGCCGAGAAGGAACGCAAGCTCTACGCGATCATCGACGCCTTCAACCAGAACAACGGCCACCTGAACGTCACCGACGCGCGCTACCTGAACACCGTCAAGCTGTTCATCAGCGGCATCAGCCCGCTCGAGTACGTGGCGCACCGCGGCTTCTCCCACGTCGGCCGCCAGTTCCCTGGCCCCGGCCCGCGCGTCGCCTGCCTGATGCAGGCCCTGGACGAGATCCGCCACGCCCAGACCCAGGTGCACTCGATCTCGAACTACAACAAGTACTACAACGGGATGCACGATTTCCACCACGCCCATGACCGCGTGTGGTTCCTGTCGGTGCCCAAGAGCTTCTTCGACGACGCCATCACCGCCGGCCCGTTCGAGTTCATGGTGTCGATCGGCTTCTCGTTCGAGTACGTGCTGACCAACCTGCTGTTCGTGCCCTTTGTTTCGGGCGCGGCCTACAACGGCGACATGGGCACCATGACCTTCGGCTTCTCGGCCCAGTCCGACGAAGCCCGTCACATGACCCTGGGCCTGGAAGTCATCAAGTTCATCCTCCAGCAGGACCCGGCCAACGTGCCCATCGTCCAGCGCTGGATCGACAAGTGGACCTGGCGCGGCTACCGCGTGCTGACCCTCGTCGCGATGATGATGGACTACATGCTGCCCAAGCGCACCATGAGCTGGAAGGAAGCCTGGGAGGTTTACTTCGAGGAGAACGGCGGCGCGCTGTTCAAGGATCTGGCCCGCTACGGCATCAAGATGCCGGACTGCGCCGCCCAGATCGCCCTCGAGAAGGACCACCTGTCGCACCAGGCCTGGAGCACCTTCTACAACTACGCCGCCGCGGCCAACTTCCACACCTGGATGCCGGACGAAGAAGAGATGGCGTGGCTGTCCAGCAAGTACCCCAACAGCTACGACAAGTACTACCGTCCGCGCATGGAGTTCTGGCGCGAAGAGGCCGCCAAGGGCAACCGCTTCTACAACAAGACGCTGCCCATGCTGTGCCAGACCTGCCAGATCCCGATGATCTTCACCGAGCCGGGCGACCCGACCAAGATCTGCTACCGCGAAGTGGATTACAAGGGCGACAAGTACCACTTCTGCTCGGACCACTGCAAAAAGATCTTCGAGGACGAGCCCGAGAAGTACGTCCAGGCCTGGCTGCCGGTGCACCAGATTTACCAGGGCAACTGCTTCCCGGAAGGCACCGACCCGACCGTAGAAGGTTTCGATCCGCTGGCCGCCGTGCTGAAGTACTACAACCTGGAATTCGGCCGCGACAACCTCGACTTCGACATCTCGGAAGACAAGAAGAACTTCGCCGAATGGCGTGGCCAGGCGACCAAGAACGTCTGATGCCGGACGCCGCGGGCACAGCCTGCCCGCGGCCGTCGAACCAATACGAACTGGAGACACGACATGGCTGTTGCTGCCGTTAAAACCTACGAGTTCCCGCCCGCCGATACCGTGGACAAGTTCCACGGTGCCCAACTGCTCTACATCGGCTGGGAAGACCACCTGCTGTTCTGCGCGCCCTTTGCCTTTCCGTTCCCGCCGACGATGCGCTTCGGCGACATCCTCGCCGGCGTGCTGCCTGGCGTCTTCGGCTATCACCCGGACTTCGCCAAGATCGACTGGGCCAAGGCCGAGTGGTTCAAGTCCGGCCAGCCCTGGCAGCCGGACGCCGACAAGTCGCTGGCCGAGAACGGCCTGAAGCACAAGGATGTGATCCGCTTCCGCACCCCGGGCCTCACCGGCATCAAGGGTTCGTGCAGCTGATGCAATGACCACGGCGGCGATCCGCAGCGCGGGTTGCCGCCATTTCGCCCGACCGAGAACAGATAACAATCATGAGTTACGAACTGACCATTGAACCGATCGGCCAGACGATCGAGGTCGAGGAAGGGCAGACCATCCTCGACGCAGCCCTGCGTGCGGGCATCTGGCTGCCCCATGCCTGCTGTCATGGCCTGTGCGCCACCTGCAAGGTGCAGGTCACCGACGGCGAAGTCGATCACGGCGAGGCCTCCACTTTCGCCCTGATGGATTTCGAGCGTGACGAGGGCAAGACCCTGGCCTGCTGCGCCCGCCTCGAGAGCGACGTGACCATCGAAGCCGAGATCGAGGAAGACCCGGACGCCGAGTCGATCCCGGTGCGCGACTTCCCCGGCACCGTGAGCCGCATCGAGACGCTCACCCCGACCATCAAGGGCATCTTCATCGAGTTGGACGAGGCCATCCATTTCCAGGCCGGCCAGTACGTCAACGTCGACATCCCCAGCCTGGGCGTGAGCCGGGCGTTCTCCCTCGCCAACGCGCCCTCCACCGGCCGCGAGATCGAGCTGAACATCCGCATCGTGCCCGGCGGGGCAGGGACGACCTACCTGCATCAGCAGCTCAAGGTGGGCGACCGGATCAAGATCTCCGGCCCCTACGGGCGCTTCTTCGTGCGCAAATCCGCCGCGTCGGCATCGATCTTCATGGCGGGCGGCTCCGGCCTGTCGAGCCCGCGCAGCATGATCCTCGATCTGCTGGAGGAGGGCTCCACGCTGCCGATCACCCTGGTGTACGGCCAGCGCACCCGCGAAGAGCTGTACTACCACGACGAGTTCCTCGCCCTGGCCGAGAAGCACCCCAACTTCACGTATGTGCCCGCGCTCTCCGACGAGCCGGCAGACAGCGGCTGGACGGGCTTCCGCGGCTACGTGCACGAAGCGGCCAAGGCCCACTTCGACAACGACTTCCGCGACCACAAAGCCTACCTGTGTGGCCCCCCGATCATGATCGACGCGTGCATCACCACGCTGATGCAGGGCCGCCTGTTCGAGAACGACATCTACACCGAGAAGTTCTTCTCGGCGGCCGATGCCCAGCAGGTCCGCAGCCCGCTCTTCAAGCGGGTTTGAGATTAATCAAGAAATATCGAGAAAGTGCAAAATTATCGCGAATTCGTCGGTATTCTCTTGAATGCAGTCTCAACGTAGTTCCGCGTAGTTTCAATTACACATCGCACCGATCCGGGCCATCAGAACCGGACGGGCACAATCTGGAGGAGAGCTTCATGGCAATGACTGGTGTTATTCGTCCCGGACACATTTCCCTGCGCGTGCTGGATCTGGAAGAAGGGATCAACTTCTACAAGAACACCCTCGGCCTGGTCGAAACCGGCCGCGACAGCCAGGGGCGTGTTTACTTCAAGGCCTGGGACGAGCGCGATCACAACAGCGTGCTGATCCGTGAAGCCACCGAAGCCGGCGTCGATTTCTTCGCCTTCAAGGTGGCCGACAAGGCCACCCTTGAAAAGCTGGATGGCGACCTGAAGGCCTACGGCCTCACCACCGAGCGCATCCCTGCCGGCGAGATGCTGGAAACCGGCGAGCGCGTCCGCTTCAAGCTGCCGTCCGGCCACTTCATCGAGCTGTACGCCGAGAAGACCGACGTCGGCAACGGCCAGCCCTACGTCAATCCGGCCCCGTGGACCAAGGAAGCCGAGAACGGCATCGCCCCGAGCCGCATGGACCACTGCCTGCTGTACGGTCCGGACATCGAGAAGGTTCAGGAAATCTTCGAGAAGGTGCTGGGCTTCTTCCTGGTCGAGCACGTGGTCATGGAAGACGGCAAGACCGACCTGGCGATCTGGCTGTCGTGCTCCACCAAGGCGCACGACATCGCCTTCGTGCGTCACCCGGAGCCGGGCAAGCTGCACCACATCTCGTTCAAGCTCGACAGCTGGGAAAAGGTGCTGCGCGCGGCCGACATCATGTCGATGAACC
>JAKLLO010000144.1 GCA_023150095.1 Zoogloea sp.
CTCGACCGCGACCAGATGGCCGCGCTGTACCGGGAATCCGATCTCACCTTCAACCCGAGCCGGGTGGACAACATGCCCAACTCGGTGCTGGAGGCGCTTGCGAGCGGTGTGCCGGTGGTGACCACCAACGTGGGCGGGATTCCATTCATCGTCGAGAACGAGGTTACCGCGCTGCTGGTGCCTGCCGACGACCCGCAGGCGATGGCCGATGCCGCGCTGCGCTTCCTCAACGATGCGGCCTTTGCTGCGCTGATCCGCGCGGCAGGCCAGGACGACGTCCGGCGTTATGCCTGGTCGGCCGTCAAGAATGAACTGCTTGCCGCGTATGCCGACGCCTGCCGTGCCTCGGGCTCGGCCCGCCGGACGTAGGAGCCCACATGTCAGACCTGTACACCCGCTTCGTCGCCAACGTCCTCTTTCCCGTCCAGGAACGCCTCAAGCACCACGACACCGTGGCGATCCGCCAGGAAATGGAGGACGTCCAGTGGTGGCCCCGGGAGCGCATCCTCGAAAAGCAGGCCCAGCGCCTGAAGGCTTTCCTTGCCGACATCGGCGCCCACACGCCTTACTACCGTGAGCTCTTCGCCCGCACCGGTTTCGACCCGAGGACGGTGACCGGCCCGGCCGACCTGCAGAAGCTGCCCTTCCTCACCAAGGCGGTGATCAAGCAGAACAGCGACGGCCTGCGCGCCGACGACGCCAAGGGCCTGGCGCGCTTCAACACCGGGGGATCGAGCGGCGAGCCGCTGATCTTCTTCATCGGCACCGAACGCGTCACCCACGACGTGGCCGCCAAGTGGCGCGCCACCCGCTGGTGGGACGTGGACATCGGTGATCCGGAGATCGTCATCTGGGGTTCGCCCATCGAGCTGGGCACCCAGGACCGCGTGCGCCTGATCCGCGACAAGCTGATGCGCACCGAGCTGCTGCCGGCCTTCGAGATGTCCGACGCCAAGGTCGAGGGCTTCATCGCGCGCATCCGCGAGATGCGTCCGAAGATGCTATTTGGCTATCCGTCGGCCATCAGCCACATCGCCGCCCATGCCGAGAAGAAGGGCATCCGTCTGGACGATCTGGGCATCAAGGTGGTGTTCGTCACCTCCGAGCGGCTTTACGATCACCAGCGCGAGGTCATCAGCCGGCTGTTCAAGGCGCCAGTTGCCAACGGCTACGGCGGCCGCGACGCGGGCTTCATCGCCCACGCCTGCCCGTCGGGGTCGATGCACATCACCGCCGAGGACATCGTCGTCGAGATCATCGACAGTGATGGCAACGTGCTGCCGCCGGGGCAGTCCGGTGAGATCGTCGTGACACACCTCGCAACAAGAGATTACCCATTCGTGCGCTACCGCACGGGCGATGTCGGTGTCCTGAGCGATCATGCGTGTCCATGTGGTCGGGGGCTGCCCATTCTGAGCGAGATCCAGGGGCGCAGCACCGATTTCGTGATCGCAGCCGATGGAACCGTGATGCACGGGCTGTCGCTGATCTACGTTCTCCGGGATATCCCCGGGGTCGCATCGTTCAAGATCGTCCAGGAGACCAAAGCCCTGACGACGGTCTTCGTGATTCCCGGCCCGGCTTTCGAGCCCGGCGACGTGGGGCGCATCGAAAGTGGCCTGAAGCGTCGCCTGGGCGAGTCGGTCGCCATCGACGTCAAGCTGGTGGAGGAGATTCCGGCCGAGAAGTCCGGCAAGTTCCGCTACGTGATCAGTCGCGTCGCGGCCTGACAGGGTTTGGGTGGTTGACGGTCTTGCTGACCGATTGGGGCAAAAGCAGTGCGTGACATACTGGTCTTATTACTCTTCTCGTACGGCGCCCTGAAGGCACTGAAGTCGCCGTACAACGGCGCGCTGCTGTGGGTGTGGATCGGCCTGATGAACCCGCACCGGCTTGGCTGGGGCTTTGCCTACACCATGCCGCTGGCGATGATCTCGGCCGTGCTGATCGTCATCGCGATGGCTACCCATCCGAAGCACGTCACTGCGCCATCCGCGCCGCCCGTGACCGTGTTGGCGATCTTCGTGGCGTGGATGGGCATCACCACGCTCACTGCGATCCACCAGCCCGAGAGCCTCTCGATCTACCTCGACGTCATCAAGGTGCTGATGATGGTGCTGGTGGTGGCCTCGACCATGCAGACGCGAGAGCAGATTACCGGTTTCGTGGGCGTTACTGCGCTGTCGATTGCCTACTTCGGGGCGAAGGGCGGCCTGTTCACCCTGATGACCGGCGGTTCGTTCAGGGTGTGGGGGCCGCCACAGAGCGTGGTCGAGGGCAACAATGAACTCGCCGTCGCCCTCGTGATCACCATTCCGCTGCTGTACTTCCTGGCTCTGCAGGTAGAGAAGGTCGTGACGCTGCCGACCCTGCGACCCATCGGCAAGACCTGGGTCCGGCGCGGTCTTTACGTCACCATGTTCCTGTGCGCGGTTGCAGCCATCGGCAGTCACTCCCGCGGGGCGCTGCTGTCGATCGCGGCGATGTTCTCGGTGTTCTGGTGGCGCAGCAAGTCGAAGATCTCGATCGGTCTCGTGCTGCTGATCCTCTCGCCAGCGATGGTGTATTTCATGCCCGAAGAGTGGACGTCGCGGATGGAAACCATCAAGACCTACGATCAGGATGAATCCGCGCTGGGGCGTCTCAATGCCTGGATGATGGCGATCAACATCGCCAACAGCCGCGTGCTCGGGGCGGGCTTCCTGACCAACACGCCGATCATCTACCAGATGTACGCGCCCAACTCCAACTTCATCCTGGTGGCGCACAGTATCTACTTCCAGGTGCTGGGCCAGCACGGCTACATCGGGCTGATCCTGTACCTGCTGTTCTGGGGGCTGACCTACCGGACGGCGGGGCGCCTCATGAAGTATGCGGTGGATCGCCCGGATTTCGAATGGGCCGGCCAGCTTGGTTCGATGGTCAAGGTGAGCCTGATCGGCTTTGCGGTCGGCGGTGCCTTCCTGAGCCTGGCCTATTGGGACATGCCGTTCTATTTCATGGCGATGGTCGTGATGACCGAAAAATGGATCAAGAAACGACTGGCCGAGGAGTCGGCCACTGCAGACGCGACGCCCGCCGGACAGTCCCCGGCGCAGGCCGGAATCGGCCGCCTGCAGGCAACCTCCAGCTGACGAGACACATTGATGACTTCTCTTGATCAAAAATCGACTGCCATGGCTGATCACCTGATCGACAGCACGGGGCTTTCCGGGACCCGGCGGGGCAGCGGCCTCCTTGGGCTGGTCGTCGTGCTCATCGCCTGGGGGGCGATCCTCTTCAGCTTCCGCACCCAGGTGCGGATGGTGCTCGATGCCTGGGACACGCTGCCCAGCCACGAGCACGGCTACGTGGTGCTGGTGGTGGTGGCCTACCTGTTGTGGAGCAAGCTGCCGGTGTTGCGTGGCGAGTTCTGCCGCCCGTCCTGGAAGGGCTTTGCCGCGCTTGTCCTGACCGGCTTCCTCGCCATGCTGGGCGAGCTGGTGTCGGTGGCGGCCGTGGTGCAGTTCTCCATCGTGCTGATGATGATCAGCGCCGTGTGGGCGGTGACCGGTGACGAGATCTTCCGTCGCGTGCTCGGCCCGCTGTTCTTCCTGCTGTTTGCGGTGCCCTTCGGCCAGGAGATCCTGCCGGTGCTGATGAACTGGACGGCCGACGCCACGGTCGTGGCCCTGCGCCACAGCGGCGTGCCGGTCTATCAGGAAGGCCGCAACTTCGTCATCCCGAGCGGCCAGTGGTCGGTGGTCGAGGCCTGTGGCGGCATCCGCTATCTGCTCACCTCGGTGTTCATCGGCGCCGTCTTCGCTTATCTCACCTACACCCAGTGGCGCAAGCGCATCCTGTTCATGCTGTGGGCGACCGTGATGCCGCTGATTGCCAACTGGATCCGCGCCTACGTCATCGTGATGGTGGCCCACAAGACCGCCAATGAGTGGGGCCTTGGCCTGAGCCACATCGCCCTGGGCTGGGTGATCTTCGGCGTCTCGATCTTCGCGAGCTTCGCCATCGGCGCCCGCTGGCGCGATCCGGTGCCCGAGCACGTTCCGTCGAGCCATGGCGTCCAGGCCTCGACGCCTGTCCTGATGGGGGCGACGGTGCTTGCAGCAGCGATCCCCTTCGGCTGGCACATGGTCGTTCAGGTCCTCCAGGCGCCGGATTCGTCCGACACGCCTTCCCTGCGACTCGAATCCCTGGCGGCCTTGCCCCAGGGCGCTTCGGCCGACGACGCGATCCGCCCCCATTTCCCGGGTGCACGGGTGGTCCATCAGGCGACTTATCAGTATCAGGGCCAACCGGTTGAGGTGTTTGTCGCCTATTATCGTAATCAGACGCAGGGCACCGAGCTGGTCAACATCCAGAATCAGCTGGAACCCACCAAGAAATGGGGCTGGTCGATCTCCACCCAGCCGCCCAATGACAGCCCGAACGTGCCCGATGTGCGGCTCGAAGGCTTCGTGAAGAATGGCGTCCATGCAGCCGTCTATCACTTCTACTGGGTGAATGGCATGACCACCACCAGCGATTTCACGAGCAAGATCCTCGAAGCCCTGTCGCGGCTCCGTGGCCGGGGCGATGACGCGGCGGCCGTGGCGATCACTGCCTACAGCCCCGACAGCGTCGAGGCTGCCCGCGTCCGGACGGCGGCCTTCGCGAACGAGCACATTGCCGGGATCCTGGCCGACCTCGAACGCACCGCCACCGCCGACCGGAAATAAGGACGCATGACCCGAAACGCGTCTGTTGGCGCTTGCCTCATCGTTGCCAGCATCTTCACGCCGATCCAGGGAGGGTCTGCGACCGTCTATTCGAACCTGTGCCGCTATGCCCCTAAAGGTCGGATGGTCGCCCTGGCGACCCGACGGGATTACAACGATGGTGCCGAGATCGCCGGCTGGCGCGCCCATGACCAGAACTGCGGCTTTCCCGTGTATCGGCTGGATCTGCTCCGGCCGCGGATCAGCCGGCCGGCCCACAAGCTGATCGCTGCCTGGCGCTTCCTCACCATCGACGTTCCGTTGCGGCTCCGGGTCATCTGGACGGTCTGGAAACTCATCCGCCGGCATGGCATCGAGGTCATCTGCATCGGCGAGCTGGCCTCCACCGCCTGGCTGGGGGAGTTCTTCCAGCGGGTCTTTGGCAAGCGCATGGTGATCTACGTGCACGGCGAGGAGATCACCACCCGTTTTGATGCCGGCTCCTTTGGCGCCAGTCGGGCAATCCATCTGCGCGCCGCCGATGCGGTGGTGGCGGTGAGCCGTTTCACCCAGCGGGTACTGGTCGATGAGATGGGAATCGCCCCGGATCGTGTGTGCCTGATCGAAAACGGCGTCGATACGCGGCGCTTCTTCCCCGGGCCGGACGATCCGGCGTTCCGTGCCCGTTTCGGACTCGCGGGCAAGCGGATCGTGGTGGCCGTTGGCCGGCTCATCGCCCGCAAGGGCTTCGACCAGACCATCCGCGCCTGGCCCCAGGTTTTTGCCGCCCACCCCGACAGCCACCTGCTGATCATTGGCGATGGCCCCCAGCGGACTGCGCTGCAGGCCCTGGCCGACCAGTCCGGCGTGGCCCACAGCATCACCCTGGCGGGCGCCCTGAGCGACGCCGATCTGCTCTCCGCCTATCGCAGCGCGGCGCTGTTCGCGATGCCCAACCGCACGATGCCGGACGGCGACACCGAAGGCTTTGGGCTTACCTTCCTCGAAGCCAACGCCTGCGGCCGGGCGGTAGTCGGCGGCCGGGCGGGCGGGGCGGTCGAGGCCGTGCAGGATGGCGTCAGCGGGCTGCTGGTGAATGGTGAGCGGGTGGATGAAATCGCCGACGCGATCCTCCGCATCCTCGGCGACGACGCCTTCCGGGCCCGTCTCGAAGCCGGTGCCCTGGCCCATGCCCAGGCGCACAGCTGGGAACACAGTGTCCAGATCTTCCAGAATCTCTGCGAACGCCTGCAGAACAAGGGAGGCAAGCATGGCTGAGTCGCGCACGCTGCTGGTCATCGCCGGTGAGTTTCCGCCCCTCAAGACTATCGGCCGGATCCGCACCGTCAAGTTCGTCGAGCACCTGCGCCGCTTTGGCTGGCGCTGCATCGTCGTCACCTTGCAGCCCTCGGGCCGCGAGGGCAATTACGACGAAGCGCTGATGGCCGAGATCGTCGATGGCGACGAGATCATCCGCATCCCGCTGCGCAACCTCGAAGTCGAGATCGCCGACACCGTGAAGCGGCTCCTCGGCCGCAAGCCGGCGCCGCAAGCTGCCGCACCGTCGCCTGCTGCGGCCCGTCCGGCGGCGCAAGCGGCCGCGGCGCCCCGGGCGCCCGGCGTGCAATCCGGCGGCGGCCTGATGGACAAGGCCCACGGGATGATCCGCTGGGTGCTGCGCACCCTCGTCAACGTGCCGGACGATTTCCGCCCGTGGGCGCAGGACGCCCTCAAGCTGTGCCGTGTGCTGTGCGCCGAGCGCCAGATCGACGCCATCTACACCACGCTGCCGCCGTTCTCCAGCCTTCATGTGGGCCACGAACTGCGCAAGGAAACCGGCCTGCCGTGGATCGCCGACTACCGCGACCTGTGGTACGGCGACGTGCTGCGCGAGTGGATGCCCGAGTGGCGCAAGAAGATGGAGTTCCGGATGGAGCGCCGGCTGCTGCGCCGGGCCGATGTGATCGTCACGGTCTCCGAACCCAAGACAGCCTACATGCAGCGCCTGCATCCGGGGCTCAAGGCCCGCTGGGAGACGCTCACCAACGGCTACGACACCGAGCTCTACGGCAGCCGTCAGCGCACCCGACCGTTCAGTGGCGACACCATCGAGTTCGTCTACACCGGCCGGCTCTTCAAGAACCGCAAGGGCTACGCTTTCGCCGAGGCGCTTGGACGCATCCACCGTTCCGATCCGGCGCTGGCCGCGCGCGCGCGCGTGCACATCATTGGCGGCGTCGAGCCTGAGATCCAGCGCCGCTACGACCAGATCATCGCCGAGTACGGCATCGGCCACCTCTACGATTTCGTGGGTGACGTGAGCTACGCCGAGGCGATGGACGCCCAGGTCAATTGCGACTACCTGCTGCTGATCGTCGATACCGGCGAGACCTCCGACGGGGTGATCCCGGGCAAGCTCTTCGAGTACGTCTCGGTGCGTCGCCCGATCTTCGCCCTGTGCGACCCGGGCGCAACCCAGCAGATCATCGACAAGGCCGGCCTTGGCAAAACCGTGCCGGCCGAATCGGTAGACGCCTGCGAGGCGATGCTGCGCGAGTGGCTGGCCCGGCCGGTGCCTGAAACCGTGCAGGCCGACGACGTCTATCTCGCCCAGTTCGACCGCAAGGCCATCACCGAACGCTTCGCCCGGGTGCTGGACGAAGTGGTCGCCGCTCAGCCGGGGAGGGCAGGGCGATGAGCCTCGGCGCGCTCAAGCGGTGGGTCAAGGACACCGCCGCGAAGACCCTCTGGGCCTATGGCCCGGACGAGCTCGCCGCTCGTCTGCGCCAGATCGGCGTGACGCCCGGCTCGACGCTGGTCGTCCATTCGTCATGGCTGCCGCACAGCGGTTTCAAGGGCAAGCCGGCCGACGTGGTGCGGGCCTTCAAGCAGGCGGTCGGCCCGGAAGGGCTGCTGGTGATGATGTCCATGCCGTACCACAACATGAGCTCGGCCCAGTGGCTCGCCACCGGCAAGCCCATGAACGTGGCCCGCAGTCCGTCGATGATGGGCATGGTGTCGGAGGTCTTCCGGCGCAGCGAAGGCGTGGTGCGCAGCCTGAGCGTGACGCACCCGCTGCTGGCCTGGGGCCGCGATGCGGAAGCCTTCGTGGCCGGGCACGAGGCGGCCGAAAAGCCCTTCGGCAGCGAATCGCCCTTTGCCCGCCTGCTGGAGCGGAACGCGCTGATCCTTGGTTTCGACGCGCCGTTCTCCAGCTTCACCTACACCCATTTTGTCGAGGATCAGCTTGCCGCGACGCTGCCTTTCCCGCTCTACGAGCCGGAACTGCACAGCGGCGTGGTGATCGACCGGGCCGGCGAACGCCACACCTGTGCGGTGCGGGTCCTCGCCGCCCAGGCCAACAAGCTGCGCCGCGAGCCGCGGCTGGTGGCCCATCTCGACAAGGCTGGGGTGCTTCACCACGGCAAGCTCGGCAACACGCGCCTCACCTGGATCCGTGCCGCCGATCACAGCCGCGAATCGGCCCGCTTCGTGGCGGGCGGCGCCCATTTCTTCGACTTCCCCGAAGCGGCAGACGCCCGGCCACGAGCCGCCGCCTGATCGCATGAAGCCTGGAAACCAAAGATGAGCCTCACTGAAACTCTCCGCCAGAAGGGCCTCGTGCTGCGCGACACCCTCGGCATCGGCATGACGACGCCCGTCGACAACCGCGTGCATCTGGATGCTGCCATCGCCTGGCTCAAGCTGGCCCAGGACGTGACCGGCAACGGCGGCGTCGCCCAGACCTTCCTGGTCCGCTCGCGTCGCTGGGCCCCGTCGTACCCCGAAACCACCGGTTACATCATCCCCACGCTGTATCGCTACGCGGCGCTGGCCGGCGACGACGACTGCCGTGCCCGGGCACGCCGGATGGCCGACTGGGAGATCGACATCCAGCTGCCCGGCGGTGGCGTGCTCGCCGGTGCGCTGGGCGATTCGGACCAGCCCACGGTGTTCAACACCGGGCAGGTGATCTTCGGCTGGGTGCGGGCCTTCGAGGAAGAGCGCAACGAAGCCTACCGGGATGCCGCGGTGCGCGCGTCTGCCTGGCTGTGCGACATCATGGATGACGACGGCTGCTGGCGGCAGTTCGGGTCGCCCATGACCGGCAAGTCGGTCAATACCTACAACACCCGTTCGGCCTGGAGCCTCGCGCGGACCCACGAGATCACCGGCGAGAAGCGCTTTCTCGACGCCGCCGTGCGCAACTGCGAGTGGGCGCTGACCCAGGCCCGGGCCAACGGCTGGCTCGACACCAACTGCCTGCAGGACAACACCCAGCCCTTCACCCACACCATTGCCTACGCCATGCGCGGCCTGCTCGAGATCGGCGATTACGCCGGCCGGGAGGATTTCATCCAGGCCGCCCGCCAGATCGGCGACGCGATGATCGCGGCGCTGCCGGCCGACGGCTTCATGCCGGGCCGTTTTGACCAGGACTGGCGCCCGACGGTGAAGTGGTCGTGCCTCACCGGCGACTGCCAGCTGGGCATCAATTGGGGGCGCCTGTTCCAGATCACCGGTGAATCGCGCTACCGCGACGCCACCACGCGGATCGTCGGTTTCGTCAAGCGCACCCAGCGCCTCGCGGGCGATGAGCCTGAGATGATTGGCGCAATCAAGGGCGCCCATCCGATCAATGGGGGCTATCACCCCTGGCAGTTGCCCAACTGGGCAACAAAGTTCTACGCCGACGCGCTGATGATGGATTCGGCGAATCGTAGCGGCGAGCCCTACGGCCTCAAGGGACCGGGCGTGTGAAACCAGACGGAATGCAGTGAATAAAGAACAATTGTTTGCACTCCCGTGCACGGCGTCATCGTGGCGTGCCAAGTTTTTGTGTGATGCTTCGCCCTCGAAGCTTAACCCCACCGGCTTGACCCAATGCACAGCCTTAAGATGGCGCCCGCCGTCCATCCCGTCACTTGTGTTGAAATCGTTCATGCTTCAGTCGGATTTTCAGGGGCGAGGCGCGCGTCCGTAACCCATGGCTAATGTGAAGAAAGCGGTCTTTCTCTCCGTCGGAGAGAAAGCCATCGTATTTGTCATCCAGTTTGTCTCGTCGGTTGTCCTGGCGCGACTGCTCTCCCCCGAAGAGATCGGCATCTTTTCCATCGGAAGCCTGATCCTCGCCATGTCCCACGCGCTGCGTGATCTGGGCATCACCAGCTACCTCATCCAGGAACGCGATCTCACGCCGGTGCGGCTCCAGACGGCGGCGACCATCGCCGTCATCATGAGCTGGACCCTCGGCGTGCTCACCTGGGTGGCGAGCGGGCCGGTGGCGGCGTTCTACCGGGAGGACGGCATCGGGCTGGTGATGCACGTGCTGTCGATCAACTTCTTCCTGCTGCCCTTCGGGTCGGTGTCGATGGCGATCCTCAAGCGCAACCTCAACTTCGACAAGGTGGTGCGCATCAACCTGGCGTCCGGCACGCTGCAGGCAACGGTGTCGATCGGGCTGTGCTCGATGGGCGTGGGCTTCATCGGTCTTGCCTGGGGCGCGGTGGCGAGCACCACGCTCACGGTGCTGATGACAGTGCTGATGACCAAGCGCGAAGTGCCGATGCGCATGGAGTTCTCCGAATGGCGCCACATCCTGCGCACCGGCGGGCGCTTCTGCGGGTCGTCGCTGCTGTGGGAGTTCGGCCTGTCGGCGCCCGAGATGATCGTCGGCAAGGCGATGAGCATCGAAACCGCTGGTTATCTCGCCCGCTCTCTGGGCGTGGTCGGGCTGGCCTTCCGCTCGATCATGGAAGGGCTGACGCCGGTGCTGATGCCGGCCTTCGCCCGGACCCACCGGGACGGCGAGAGCGTTGCCGATCAGTTCCTCAAGAGCATCTGTTACCTCAGTGCCCTGGCCTTCCCGCTGTTCGCGTGCATGGCGCTGGCGATGGACTCCATCGTGCTGCTGCTCTACAGCGAGAAGTGGGCGCGGATCATCGAGCCGGCGCGCATCCTGTGTGTGGGCTCCGCGGCGCTGACGATCGCGGTGACCGGCGCCGCAGTTGTGAGCGGTACCGGCAAGTCGAAGTACACCCTGCGCTTCCAGCTGGTCGGGCAGCCGATCAAGGTTGTGCTGATCCTCATCGGCAGCATGTACAGCCTCGACCATGTCGCGGCGGGCATTGCCGTCGGCGATCTGCTCATCACCGGCTACACCCTGATGGTGCTGCGTCGTCTGATCGGGTTTGATCTGAGCCGTGTCGGCGAGGCCCTCGGGCCGTCGCTGCTGGTCGCCCTGTGCGCGGCCATGTCGTGCCTCGCCTTCAAGCTGGCCTTCCCCCATGCGGCGCCGT
>JAKLLO010000145.1 GCA_023150095.1 Zoogloea sp.
AGCAGTTTGACGGCCCATCGGTCTGGCTGCGCTGTTGCGCGCATCTCAAGCGCACCCTGGCAGCTATCGGACCACCGAAACCACACCGTTTGCTGGCCGAGCATGCAAACGGGGTGGGGTAACTGAGGTTTTTAGGATCAATCTGGACGTTTCCGGGGTCAAGCGGCAGCTCGGCTGCGATCAAGTGTGAGCGGGCCTCGCATGGCGGGGCCCATCGCGGCGCGCCCCCTTCCTCGCCACGTCCAAGCAGCGTAACATCCGGCCCCCGCTCTTCCCACACCCGCCCATGAGTGCCGCTCCCGCCCGCGCCTGCGGAATCGACTTCGGAACCTCCAACTCCACCGTCGGCTGGCTGCGGCCCGGGGTGCCGGCGCTGCTGCCGCTGGAAGACGGCAAGCCGACGCTGCCCTCCGCAGTGTTCTTCAACGCCGACGAGGAAAGCACCCACTATGGGCGCGACGCGCTGCAGGAATACCTGGAGGGCTACGAGGGCCGCCTGATGCGCGCCCTCAAGAGCCTGCTCGGCAGCAACCTGATGGAAGGCAGCACCGAGGTCGGCGGGCGGGCGCTGCGCTACAGCGACCTGCTGGCCAGCTTCATCGGCGAACTCAAGCGGCGAGCCGAGCGCGAGGCCGGGCGGCCCTTCGACCAGGCGGTGTTCGGCCGCCCGGTGTTTTTTGTGGACGACAACCCGGCCGCCGACCGCCGCGCCCAGGACACCCTGGAACACATCGCCCGCCAGGTGGGCTTCCGCGAGGTGAGCTTCCAGTTCGAGCCGATCGGCGCGGCGCTGCACTACGAGGCCTCGCTGGCCCACGAAGAGCTGGTGCTGATCGCCGACATCGGCGGCGGCACGGCCGACTTCTCGCTGGTGCGCCTGTCGCCCGAGCGGGCTCGGCACCTCGACCGCCACAGCGACCTGCTCGGCAACGCCGGCCTGCATGTGGGCGGCACCGACTTCGACCGGGCCCTGTCGCTGGAGTGCGTGATGCCGCTGCTGGGCCACAAGGGCCTGATGAAGAGCGGCGCCACGATCCCGTCGGGGCTGTTCTTCCAGCTCGCCACCTGGCACACCATCAACTTCGCCTACACCCGCCAGGCCTTCGCCGATTTCCAGCACATCTACCGGGACGCCACCGCCAAGCGCGAGCTCGACCGCCTGGCCCGCCTGATCGGCCAGCGCGAAGGCCACTGGCTGGCGCTGCAGGTGGAGCAGGCCAAGATCGAGCTGTCGACCGGGGCAAGCACCCGTCTGCAGCTCGACCGCCTGGAGCCGGGGCTCGTCCACGACATCGGCCGCGAGGATTTCGCCGAGGCCACCCACAACCTGGTGGAGCGGGTCGCCAGAACCGTGGATGAGCTGCTGACCCAGGCCGGCGTGGCCCGAGAGCGCGTCGACAGCCTGTATTTCACCGGCGGCGCCAGCGGCGTGCCCCAGCTGCGGGCGCGCATCGCCGCCGAGCTGCCGCGGGCACGCTGCGTGGAAGGCGACCTGTTCGGCAGCATCGGCGCCGGCCTCGCGGTGGAGGCGGCGCGGCGCTACGGCTGATCAGAGCCCGTCCGGCCGCCGGGTGACGACCGTGCGGTTGCGGCCGGCGCGCTTGGCTTCGTAGAGGCCCAGGTCGGCCCGGGCGAGGCTGTCTTCGAGGCCGCAGCCGGACGCATCGGCCAGTCCCAGGCTGAAGGTCACCGCCAGGCGGTGCCCGTCGGGCAGCGTGGGGGGGCTCTCGAGCAGGCGGGCGCGCAGGCGCTCGCCGAGCTGCCGCGCCTCCTCGGGCGTGGTCTCGGGGAACACGAAGGCGAACTCCTCGCCGCCGTAGCGGCACACCCGGTCGGTCTGGCGCAGGGTGTCGCCGAGGAGCCTGGCGAAGGTCTGCAGCACGTGGTCGCCCGCCGCATGGCCGAGGCTGTCATTGACCTGCTTGAAGTGGTCGAGGTCGGCGATGCCGACGGTGATCGGCCGGCCATAGCGGGCCGCCCGCGCCATCTCGTCGGCAGCCAGGCCCATGAAGTGGAGCCGGTTGAACAGGCCGGTGAGCCCGTCGGTCGTGGCCAGGCGCTCCAGGCGCAGGCGCACCTCGTCGTTCTCGCGCAGCGTGGCATGGAAGCGGAGGATGGCGTCCTCGACGGCGCGGATCTCGGCCATCGGCGCGGGCGGAAAGGCCGGCACCGGCTGCCGGGCGTCGAGGGCCGACAGCACCTGCCGGATCCGCTGCAGCGGGCGGATCAGGTAGCGCTGCACGACCAGCAGGAAGGCCGCCATGAAGCCGGCCATCAACGCCAGGTTGAAGAGCAGCTTGTAGCTCGCCTGCTCCATCTCGCCGGACATGCGGAGCAGCTCGCGGCTCATCCGCTTTCCCCCTTCCACCGACAGGTCGTCGGCCATCAGCCGCAGGCGGCTGGAGAGCGCCTCCCAGGCCTGCATGTCGGCCGCCGTGGCCGGGGATTCGACCTGCTGCAGGAAGCGCTCGACTTCATCCGCCAGCCCGGCGGTGCGCGGGTCGTCCGCCATGCCCGGCTGGGCCGACAGCATGTGCACCAGGAACAGGGCGTCCTGGTGCCCGAGCGGGGTGGACGCGGTCAGGACACGCTGGCCCTCGAGGCGCAGCTGCTCGAGATTGCGGCCAAGGCGCTGGCGCTCGATCGTCCACGGCACCGTCTCGCCCTGCAGCCGGCCCGCCGCCACACCGACCGCGTAGAGATCCACCGCCAGCCAGCCGACTCCGCCCATCGCGATCACCGCGAAGACGCAGCTGAGCGCCAGCAGCACACGCCCGGCCCGCCAGGTTCGATGCGCATCAGCAGGCTTGGCAGGGTTCGTCACTGGAGCCGGAAGGGTATGAAGCGGGTGTTGATGCGATCGAAACGGCCATCGCGCTTGATCTCGTCGATGGCCTCGTTGAGCTTGTCGAGCAAGGCACGATCACGCGGATTGACCCCCAGCGCGGCGTCGCCGACGAGTTCCGGGTCCTGGACCACGGTGCTGGCCAGGCCCTGGGCGAGGGTGCGGGAATCCTGGCGCAGGGCGACGGCGTTGGCCATCGGCAGCAGGACGGCCTCGGCCCGCCCGGCGGCGAGGGCGCCGAAGATGGCCTCGTGGTTGTCGAAGGGCTGCGTCGGCCAGGCGTGGGCCTGGGCATAGCGAGCCTGGATGCTCCCCTTCACGACGGCGACGCGCGCCTCGCCGGGCTTGATGCCGGGCCGCGCAAACCAGACACTGATCGAGCGGTAATACGGCTTGGTGAGCAGCACCCGGGCCCGGCGCTCGGGGGTGACCAGCAGGCTCACGGCGGCGAAGTCGACCTCACCGGCGGCCAGGGCGTCGACCACCCGATCGAGGGTGAGGGCGACCGTTTCGCAGCGGACCGCCATTTCCTTGCACAGCTCGCGCATGATCTCGACATTGAAGCCGGTCAGCGCGCCGGACGCGTCGAGGTAGGACATCGGGGGCGAATGGTGGATCACCCCGACCTTCAGAACGCGCTCGGCCCCGTTGGCCAGGCCGACGACCGCCACCAAGAAAAAGACGGACAAGCACCGGAAGATCGTTTTCGCCACACTGGGCTCCCTGCAGCACGCACGCACGGATTTTACATGCCCACGCCATCAAGAACGCCCCGGTGGCCACCATAAGGCCCCGGCAACGCTCGGCCTCGTTGCATTTAGGCCCGCATGCCGACCGATCGCTCGATGACGAAGCGCCCGAAGCGGGCAAGAATGGCCGCCGCCGCCGGGGTGTCGGTGACCGTCCGGGCCAGCGCCTCAGGGTCGGCGCCGTCGTTGCGCAACGCGTCGGCCAGATGCCGGATGTAGCCGCGCATCGCGAAGGCGTCGAACTCCGGGTGGAACTGCACGCCCCAGGCCGCCTCGCCGAAGCGGAAGGCGTGGTGGGGCTCGAAATCGTTGCGGGCCAGGCACTCGGCCCCGGGCGGCAGGCGCACGGCGGTCTGGCGATGGACGGCCTGGGCGTGGAAGACATCCGGCAGCTCGGCAAACAGCGGGTCGGCGACGGCCGCCGGCGTCTTGCGGACGGCCACCGTCCCGATCTCGATGCCCTCGGGGTGCCAGTCGGCCTCGCCGCCAAGGGCGTGGGCCAGCAGCTGGTGGCCGTAGCAGATGCCGAGCACGGGCCGGCCCGCGGCCACCACGCGGGCCAGCCAGCGCGCGGTATCCTCGCTCCAGGCGGCCCGGTCGGTCACCATGGCACGGGAGCCGGTAATGACGGCCGCCGAGATATCGCCGGGATCGGGCAGGCGCTGTGCATCAAGACGGGGATCGATGATCCGTACCGGTGCATTACCCAGCGCCGCGGCGATCCAGGTTTCGAAGCCGCCCCTGCAGGCCGCGAGGTCGGGAATGGTGTCGCCAAGCTTGACGATGAGCAGGGGTAGCACTTTCTGTGTCTCCGGGTGGTTCAGGCAATTCTGCAGCGGGGTGGGCGGGCGTGCCGTTAAATGTTGAACGGATGCGCTGCGAATCGGCTACGGCCCGCATGGGCATGGGCAAGCAGCTCACGTGCCAGCAGGAACGGAGCGATCGATAAAAAAAGGGGTCGTCCTTCGACGACCCCAACTCCCTCGACAGGAACCCGCCCACAGGACGGGTCTCCCTCCCCATCGAACGAAACCTTTGCAGATCCGCTGGGCGGGAAGAACGCCCGACGGACCGTCGGTGCAGCTTACTCGAACTCGATGATGACTTCGTCGACGGCCAGGCTGCCACCGGCGGAGGCCACGATCTTCTTGACCTTGCAGTCCTGCTCGGCCTTGAGGATGTTCTCCATCTTCATCGCCTCGATGACCGCCAGCTTCTCGCCGGCCTTCACTTCCTGGCCGACCTGGACGGAAACCTCGCGCAGCAGGCCCGGCATCGGGGACAACAGGAACTTGGAGAGGTCGGGCGGCAGCTTCTCGGGCATGAGGGCCAGCAGCTCGGCGGCGCGGGCGCTCATCACCATGAAGTCGGCGCGCGTGCCCCAGTGGAACAGGCTGTACTTGGTCTTGTGGCGCTCGACCTGCAGGGTGAAGGGCTCGCCGTTGCAGGTGCCGTTGAAGAGCGATTGGCCGAGCTTCCAGTCGGACTTGAGCTCGTATTGCTCACCCTTGTACTCGACATGGTAGCCGCCGGGGATCGGGCGGGCGGTGACCGGGTGGTTCTCGTTGCCGTCCTTGTTCAGGCGGATGACCATCCAGTGGTCGCCGACCAGGCGCTCGTGGCCCTGCAGCTGGCCGGAGATCGAGGCGGAACGGTCGGTGAAGGCGCGGTAGACGTAGGCGGCAACCGAAACCAGCAGCGCCGGATCATCGTGCGGCACCATCGAGGCGTCGAAGCCCGTCGGGTAGTGCTTGGGGATGAAGCCGGTGTCGAAGATGCCGGAATGGAAGACCGGGTGCTGCATCAGCGCGGCCTGGAACGGGATGTTCGAGGAGATGCCACGGATCACGAAGCCGTTGAGGGCGTCGCGCATGCGGGCGATGGCCTGCTCGCGGGTGGCGCCGTGGACGATCAGCTTGGCGATCATCGAGTCGTAGAACATCGAGATCTCGCCGCCGTCGTACACGCCGGTGTCGACGCGAACCTGGCCCGGCACTTCTGCCGGCGGCTGGAACTTGACCAGGCGGCCGGTGGAGGGCAGGAAGCCGCGGAACGGGTCTTCGGCGTTGATACGGCACTCCATCGCCCAGCCGTTGATCTGCACGTCGGCTTGCGTGAGCGGCAGCTTCTCGCCGTAGGCGACGCGGATCATCTGCTCGACGAGGTCGAGGCCGGTGATGAGCTCGGTGACCGGGTGTTCGACCTGGAGACGGGTGTTCATCTCGAGGAAGTAGAACTCCTTGGTGGCGCCGGACACCACGAATTCGACGGTGCCCGCCGACTCGTAGTTGACGGCACGGGCCAGGGCCACGGCCTGTTCGCCCATCGCCTTGCGCATCTCGGGGTCGACGAAGGGGCTCGGCGCCTCCTCGATGACCTTCTGGTGACGACGCTGGATGGAGCAATCGCGCTCGTTGAGATAGACGTAGTTGCCGTGGGAGTCGCCCAGCACCTGGATTTCGATGTGGCGCGGCTCGAGCACGTACTTCTCGATGAAGACGCGGTCGTCGCCGAAGGAGTTGCGCGCTTCGTTGACGCAGGACGAGAAGCCTTCGTGGGCTTCGGCGTCGTTGTAGGCAACGCGCAGGCCCTTGCCGCCGCCGCCGGCGGAGGCCTTGATCATCACCGGATAGCCGATCTTCCTGGCGATCTCGACGGCTTCGTCGGGGCCGGCGATGGCATCGTTGTAGCCCGGAATGGTGTTCACACCGGCTTCGATGGCGAGCTTCTTGGACTCGATCTTGTCGCCCATCTTGGCGATGGAGTAGTGCTTCGGGCCGATGAACTTGATGCCTTCTTCTTCAAGACGGCGGGAGAACTCGGCGTTCTCGGACAGGAAGCCATAGCCGGGGTGAACCGCCTGGGCACCGGTCTGCTTGCACGCAGCGATGATCTTGTCGGCGACCAGGTAGGACTCTTTCGAGGCGGCCGGGCCGATGCAGACGGCTTCGTCGGCCATCTCCACGAACAGGGCGTCCTTGTCGGCCTCGGAGTACACGGCGACAGTGGCAATGCCCATCTTGCGGGCGGTCTTGATGACGCGGCAGGCGATTTCGCCGCGGTTTGCAATCAGGATCTTGGTAAACATGTTCTTGGCGTCCTCGGCGATCACAGCGGAATGTTGCCGTGCTTGCGCCACGGGTTGTCGAGCTGCTTGTCCTTGAGCATGGCCAGCGAGCGGGCGATACGCTTGCGGGTGGCGTGCGGCATGATGACGTCGTCGATGAAGCCACGGGCGCCGGCCACGAACGGGTTGGCGAACTTGGCCTTGTACTCGGCTTCGCGCTCGGCGAGCTTGGCGGGGTCGTTCTTCTCTTCGCGGAAGATGATCTCCACCGCGCCCTTCGGACCCATCACCGCGATTTCGGCCGACGGCCAGGCGAGGTTCACGTCGCCGCGCAGGTGCTTGGAGGACATCACGTCATACGCGCCGCCGTAGGCCTTGCGGGTGATCACGGTGACCTTCGGCACGGTGCATTCGGCGTACGCGTAGAGCAGCTTGGCGCCGTGCTTGATGATGCCGCCGTATTCCTGGGCGGTACCCGGCATGAAGCCCGGCACATCGACGAAGGTGACGACGGGGATGTTGAAGGCGTCGCAGAAACGCACGAAGCGGGCAGCCTTGATGGCGGACTTGATGTCCAGGCAGCCGGCAAGCACCAGCGGCTGGTTGGCGACGATGCCGACCGGCGAACCATCGATGCGGCCAAAGCCGATGATGATGTTCTTGGCGTAGTCGGGCTGCAGTTCGAAGAAGTCGCTGTCGTCGACAACCTTGACGATCAGCTCCTTCATGTCGTACGGCTTGTTGGCGTTGTCCGGCACCAGGGTGTCGAGGGAGTAGTCGAAGCGGTCGGCCGGGTCGTTGGTCGGCGTGACGGGCGGCTGCTCGCGGTTGTTGGCCGGCAGGAAGTTCATGAAACGACGCAGCATCGAGAGGGCCTCGACGTCGTTCTCGAAGGCCAGGTCGGCCACACCGGACTTGGTGGTGTGGGTGACGGCGCCGCCGAGCTCTTCAGCGGTCACGTCTTCGTGGGTCACGGTCTTCACAACTTCGGGACCGGTCACGAACATGTAGGACGAATCCTTCACCATGAAGATGAAGTCGGTCATCGACGGCGAATACACCGCGCCACCGGCACAGGGGCCCATGATCATGGAGATCTGCGGCACGACGCCGGAGGCCATCACGTTGCGCTGGAACACGTCGGCATAGCCGCCGAGGGAGGCCACGCCTTCCTGGATGCGGGCGCCGCCCGAGTCGTTGAGGCCGATCACCGGAGCGCCGACCTTCATCGCCTGGTCCATGACCTTGCAGATCTTCTCGGCGTGGGTTTCGGACAGGGAGCCGCCGAACACGGTGAAATCCTGGGAGAACACGAACACCAGGCGGCCGTTGATGGTGCCGTAACCGACGACGACACCGTCACCCGGGGTCTTTTCGGCCTGATCCATGCCGAAGTCGACGCAGCGGTGCTCCTTGAACATGTCCCATTCCTCGAAGGAATCCGGGTCGAGGAGCAGTTCGATACGTTCGCGGGCAGTCAGCTTGCCTTTCTTGTGCTGGCTGTCGATACGCTTCTGGCCGCCACCAAGGCGGGCCGCTTCGCGCTTCTTTTCCAGCTGGTGGATGATGTCGTGCATTTACAGCCTCCAGTCAATGATTCGGGTGTGTTCTTTCAGCCCAGATGGCCGAGCAGCCGGGAAGCGGCTGCGGAAGGCGTCGTCTGGCCGGCCTCGACGGCCGCCTGCAAGCCGGGAAGGTCCTGTTGAACCGCGGCGTGGCTTGCGAACCGGGCCCGCAGGCCCTGGTCGATGAGTTCCCACATCCACGCCCGGGCCTGTTGGCGCCGGCGCGCGTCGAACTCGCCGCTCCGTTTCATGGTGGAGCGGTAATCCTCAATGGTATTCCAGAATTCGGCGATGCCCTGCTTCTGCAACGCCGAGAGCATGAGCACCGGCGGCGTCCAGTTGGGCGACGAATGGCGCAGCATCCCTAGCGCGCTCTTGATCTGGGAGCGGGCCACGTTGGCGGCCTGGGGGTTGATGTCGGCCTTGTTGATGACGATCAGGTCGGCGATCTCCATGATCCCCTTCTTGATCGCCTGCAGGTCGTCGCCGGCGTTGGGAAGCTGGAGCAGGCAGAAGATGTCGGTCATGCCGGCCACCGCGGTCTCGGACTGGCCGACGCCGACGGTCTCGATGATGATCACGTCGAAGCCGGCGGCCTCGCACACCAGCATCGCCTCGCGGGTTTTTTCGGCCACACCGCCCAGGCTGCCCGCCGACGGGCTCGGGCGGATGAAGGCACCGGTGTTCTGCGACAGCAGTTCCATCCGGGTCTTGTCGCCCAGGATGGAGCCGCCGGTGACGCTGGAGGACGGATCGACCGCCAGCACCGCCACCTTGTGGCCCTGCTCGATGAGGTACAGGCCGAGGGCTTCGATGAAGGTGGACTTGCCGACGCCCGGTACGCCGGAGATGCCGATGCGCATCGAGTTGCCGGTGTGGGGCAGCAGGCCTTCGAGCACGCTGCGGGCCCGCGCCTTGTGGTCCGGCCGCTGGGACTCGATCAGGGTGATCGTCTTGGCGAGCGGACGCAGCTGATGCTTGAGCACGCCGTCGACCAGGGCCTGATCAATGGCGTCACGCTGCGGAATGTCGGCAGGCATGTTCATGGAAGACATCAATGACGCGCACGCCGGCTTTCGCCGGCGCGCTGTTCCTCAGGGGTTCGCTCAGGCCTTGCGGGCGGCGCGGATCTGCTTCAGCACTTCGCGGGCGGCGCTCGGGATCGGCGTGCCGGGCCCGAAGATGCCGGCCGCACCGGCCTTGTAGAGCGCGTCGTAGTCCTGGGCCGGAATCACGCCACCGACGAAGGTGATGATGTCGTCGGCGCCCTGATCCTTGAGGGCCTTGATGACGGCCGGCACCAGCGTCTTGTGGCCGGCGGCAAGGCTGGAACAGCCCACCGCATGCACGTCGTTCTCGACGGCGTGACGGGCGGCTTCTTCCGGGGTCTGGAAGAGCGGGCCGATGTCGATGTCGAAGCCCAGGTCGGCGAAGGCCGAGGCCACCACCTTGGCGCCGCGGTCGTGGCCGTCCTGGCCGAGCTTGGCGATCATGATGCGCGGACGACGGCCTTCTTCGGCAACAAAGGCGTCGATGTCGGCCTTCAGGGCCTGCCAGTCTTCGTTGCCTTCGACCACCGAGTTGTAGATGCCGGAGACGGCCTGCGGGTTGGCGCGATAGCGGCCGAACACGACTTCCAGCGCGTCGGAGATTTCGCCGACGGTGGCGCGCAGGCGCACGGCCTTCACGGCGAGATCCAGCAGGTTGCCTTCGCCGGTCTTGGCGCATTCGGTAAGGGCAGCCAGCGCGGCATCGACAGCGGCCTGATCGCGGGTGGCGCGGATGCGGGCCAGGCGCTCGATCTGGGCTTCACGCACGACGTGGTTGTCGATGTCGAGGATGTCGATCGGATCCTGCTTGGCGAGCTTGTACTTGTTGACGCCGACGATGACGTCCTTGCCGGAGTCGATGCGGGCCTGCTTCTCGGCGGCGCACTCCTCGACCTTCATCTTGGCCCAGCCGGATTCGACGGCCTTGGTCATGCCGCCCATGGCTTCGATCTCTTCGATCAGCGCCCAGGCCTTGTCGGCCATGTCCTGGGTGAGCTTTTCCATCATGTAGGAACCAGCCCACGGATCGACCACGCTGGTGATGTGGGTTTCTTCCTGGATGATGATCTGGGTGTTGCGGGCGATGCGGGCCGAGAACTCGGTGGGCAGCGCGATGGCTTCGTCCAGCGCGTTGGTGTGCAGCGACTGGGTGCCGCCGAACACCGCGGCCATCGCCTCGATGGTGGTGCGCACGACGTTGTTGTACGGGTCCTGCTCGGTGAGCGACCAGCCGGAAGTCTGGCTGTGGGTGCGCAGCATCATGGACTTCTGGCTCTTCGGCTCGAACTGCTTCATGAGGCGCCACCACAGCATGCGCGCGGCGCGCATCTTGGCGATCTCGAGGTAGAAGTTCATGCCCACCGCCCAGAAGAAGGACAGGCGGCCGGCGAAGGTGTCCACGTCCATGCCCGACTTGATGCCGGTGCGCACGTATTCCACACCGTCGGCCAGGGTGAAGGCCAGCTCGATGGCCTGGTTCGCACCCGCTTCCTGGATGTGATAACCCGAAATCGAGATCGAGTTGAA
>JAKLLO010000146.1 GCA_023150095.1 Zoogloea sp.
GCCTCGATGCGGGCGATGTCGAGCACGTCGTCGATGATGCCGAGCAGCTGGGTGGCCGACTGCAGGTTCTTGCCCAGCAGGTTGGCGAGGGCCGGGTCGGCGCTGCGGCGCAGGGCCAGGTTGGTCATGCCCATGATGCCGTTGAGGGGCGTGCGCAGTTCGTGGCTCATGTTGGCCAGGAACATGCTCTTGGCGCGGCTGGCGGCCTCGGCGGCGTCGCGGGCGGCGGCCAGCTCGGTGGTGCGGTTGAAGACCAGCTCTTCCAGGTGATGGCGGTGGCCCTCCAGCTCGTCGAGCATGGCCTTGCGCTCGGTCACGTCGAAGAAGGCCCAGATGGATTCGTCGCTGCCCGGGTAGAGCAGCTCGCCGTCGAGCCGGTACCAGCCGACGCTGCCGTCCTTGCGCATCAGCTGCACCTCGGTGCGGAAGGTCTGACCCGTCCGCATGGTGCCGTAGGCCTCGCGGGCGAGGGTTTCGTAGGCGTTCTGGTCGGGGTAGATGAGGCGGGTGGAGCGCCCGAGGAGCGCGTCCTCGGGGTAGCCGAGCATCCGCGTGAAGGCTTCGTTGACCCACACGAAGCGGCGCGCCTTGAGCTTCACGAAGCCGACGATGTTGCTGTTGAGGATGGCCTGCTGCTCGCGCATCAGCTGCTTGATCTGCAGGCTGTCGCGCACCCGGTCGCTCACGTCCTGGACGAGGCCGATCAGCGAGCGGTGCGAGCCGGTGGTCATCACGCTGCCGAGCAGCTCGATGTAGATCACGCTGCCGTCCTTGCGCTGCCCGCGGGCGAGCTGGCTGACGCCGGTGCCGTCGCTGTGCAGCTGGCGCGCCATGGCCTCGGCCACGGAGGTCCGGTCTTCCTCGATGACCAGTTCGAACGGCGAGCGCCCCGCAAGCTCGCCGGCGGCGTAGCCGAACACCGCGTTGAAGCGCTCGTTGGTGTAGGTGATGCGGCCCTCCTCGACGGTGACGATGCCGATCATCGACTGGTTGGCGAGGCTGCGGAAGCGTTCTTCGGATGAGCGCAGGGCCTGGGTCATGCGCTCGTTGTCGCGCAGGGCGGCCTGCAGCTCGGCGGTGCGCAGGTTGACCTGGTCCTCCAGCATGATCGCGGTCTGGAACAGGCTGAAGTCGGAATGCTGGAGCCCGCTGCTGCGCTCGGCGTTTTCCATCAGCGCATTGATGATCTTCTGGAGGCGGACGTTCTCGGCCTTCAGCGCGGCGATGTCGGCGGACTGGTCGCGGTCAGCCACGTTTCACCTCCGGGCCCGGCGCGCCGATGGCGATCGCCGCCAGGGTCTGGTTGAGGTGCGCGCCGCGGAACTGCTCGCCGTAGGTGTTGAAGCCGATGATGTTGCAGTCCTGCAGCGCCGCGTTGATCGCCTCGCGGTCGGGGCTCTGCAGGATCTCCACCCGGCGCAGCAGGCAGTCGCAGCCGAGCACGAGCTCGGGCGGGCCGATCTCGCCGCGCACCCGGGCCAGGGCGCCCTGCAGGTTGGCGCACAGGTCGAGGCTGCGCCCGATGCGCAGGATCAGGCCGTTCTCGATGGCGCAGAAGAAGGTCAGGCTGCCGTCGGGGTTAACCTTCTGGATCGAGCGGATGTAGCTGGCGCCGCCGATGATGACCATCACCGGCGAGCCCGCGAACTGTTCGGGGGTGAGCGCGTCCTGCGGCACGCCGAGGAGGCGGGCGTACTCCTGGGCCGCCGGGAGCCCGTTGATCTCGTGCACCACGCGCCGGGCCGGGTCGGCCGAGGTGACCACCAGCCGCTCGTCGGTGGGCCCGAAGTGATGGGTGTCGAACAGCCGGAAGGGCCGCGGCGTGGCGACGAGGGTGAGCACCGCGGCGTCGTTGTGGAACTGTCCATCGGCATAGACGAGGGTCTTGCCGTAATTGGTGCCGTCGGCGGCGGAGCCACCCACCAGCGGGGTGACGCCCAGCGCGCTCTGGATGGCGCGGGTGACGGCCTCCTCGCGCACCGACAGCCCGTCGATCAGGAGCAGCCCGAAGCGGCTGGCCGCCTGGTGCGGGCCGTCGCTGCGGTCGAGCTCGCCCTGCAGCCTGCGGGCAAGGGCCTGCCCCGCGGCGGCCTCGAAATCCTGCAGGTGATGCAGGCAGCCCGATACCGCCGAAAAATCGCGGCCACCAAAGCTCACGCCGGCCAGGCTGTCTTCCACGTAGCCGGCCGGGCCGATCTCGCCCGCCGAGGTGCAGCCGACCACCTGCACGCCGGCAAAGCAGCGGCGCATCTCGTCGGCGATCACATCCAGGTCGTAGCTGCAGGCGCAGAAGAACACCACCAGCGCCATGTCGTCCTGGGCCACGCCCGCGTGAAACGCGCGCACCGCCTCGCGGGCATCCGCCAGCCGGGTCTGGGCCCGGCGGATGCGGCTCATTTCGTCCATCCCGATTCCTTGAAGGGTGACTTCCCTCCCCCGGGAAGCCAGTCCCTCCATCTACGGCGCCGGCAGGCGAAAAGTGAATGCCGGCGCGCGGTTTCGGACGAACTATTTCGAGGCCGCGGCGGGCTTCACCCGATGCAGCACAAAGTACGCAGCGATGCCGATCACCACGCCCCAGAAGGCCGAGCCCAGCCCCAGGAAACTCATGCCCGAGGCGGTGGCCAGGAAGGTGATGACCGAGGCTTCCCGGTGGTCTTCCTGGGTGATGGTGCCCATCAGGTTGGCGGTGATCGCGCCGATCAGCGCGAGGCCCGCCAGCACCGCCACGAACTCCTTCGGCAGCAGGGTGAACAGCGACACGATGGTGGCGCCGAAGCAGCCGCCGATCAGGTAGAACACCCCGTTGGCGATGCCCGCCACGTAGCGCTTCGACGGGTCTTCGTGGGCGTCCTTGCCGGTGCACAGGGCCGCGGTGATCGCCGCGATGACGATGGTGATGCCGCCAAAGAAGGCCACGATCACCGAGGCGACGCTGGTGGCCGCGAGGATCGGCCGCGCCGGCGTCGGGTAGCCCGACGCATGCAGGATCGCCATCCCCGGCAGAAACTGGCCGGTCAGGCTCACCAGGATCAGCGGCAGCGCAAAGCTGAGGGTGGCGCTCCAGGTGAAGCTGGGCGCGATGAACTGCGGCGTCGCCAGCGATAGCTTGACGCCCGACAGATCCGCTCCGCCAATGCCCACCGCCAGCCCGATGCCCACCAGCAGCACCAGCACCATGCAGTAGCGCGGCACGAAGCGCTTGAGGAGCAGGTAGGCCGCCACCATCCCGAAGGTGAGCAGCGGCATCGAGCCTGCTGCCTTGAAGGCGTTGGCGCCAAACTGGAACAGGATGCCGGCCATCATCCCCGCCGCGACGCCCTTGGGCACGTGGCGCAGCAGGCGGTCGAAGGTGCCGGTGATGCCGATCACGAACAGCACCGCGGCGGTGGTGAGATAGGCGCCCACCGCCTCATTGAGCGACAGTCCGGGAAACAGCGTGACCAGCAGCGCCGTGCCCGGCGCCGACCACGCCGTGACCACCGGCACCTTCAGCGCCCACGACAAGAAGATGCCCGAGATCGCCGCGCCGATGGAGATGCCCCACACCCACGACGAGATCATCTCCGGCGCCACGCCGGCCGACTGGGCCGCCTGGAAGAAGATGATCAGCGGGCCGGAATAGGAGATCAGCACCGCCAGGAAGCCGGCGGCGATGGCCGGGATCGACAGGTCGCGGACGAGCCCGGCCGGCGCGGAAGGAGAGGAGACGGCTGTGTTCATTCGTGGCCTGCGACGGGGCGGGGACGGTAGGGCGCTTCGAGCAGCGCGACTTCGTCCGGGGTGAGCGAAAGTCCGATGCCGGCCACGGCGTCCGGCAGGTGATGGGCCTTGGAGGCGCCGATCAGCGGGGCGGTGATGCCCGGCCGGCTTGCCGCCCAGGCGATCGCCACCTGTGCCGCCGGTACGCCGCGGGCCTGGGCCACCTGCTGCACGGCGGCCACGATGGCGTCTTCCATCGCCTGCTGGTTGTACCAGCCGTGGGCCAGGTTGTCGGTCTCGTCGCGCTTGGTGCCGCTGCCGCGGGCGCCGGCCAGCAGCCCGCGGGCCAGGGGCGACCAAGGCGTGACGGCGATGCCCTGGTCGCGGCACAGGGGCAGCATCTCGCGCTCTTCCTCGCGGTAGGCCAGGTTGTAGTGGTTCTGCATCGACACGAAGCGCGCCAGGCCGTTGGCCTGCTGGTGGGCCAGCAGCTGCATGAACTGCCACGCGAACATCGACGAGGCGCCGATGTAGCGCGCCCGGCCCGAGCGCACGATCACGTCCAGCGCTTCCAGCGTCTCGGCGATGGGGGTGTGCGGGTCGAAGCGGTGGATGATGTACAGATCCAGGTAATCGGTGCCCAGGCGCTTCAGCGAGGCATCGATGCTGGCCAGGATGTGCTTGCGCGACAGGCCGCGGTCGTTGGGCTTGTCGCTCATCGGGTAGAACACCTTGGTGGCCAGCACCACGTCGTCGCGGCGGGCGTATTCGCGGATCGCCCGGCCGAGGATCACCTCGCTCTCGCCCAGCGAATACATGTCGGCGGTGTCGAAGAAGTTGATGCCCAGGTCCAGCGCCTGACGGATGAAGGGCCGGCTGGCGGCCTCGTCGAGCACCCACGGGCGCCAGTCGGGCGTGCCGTAGGTCATGCAGCCCAGGCACAGGCGGGAGACCTTCAGGCCGGTCGAGCCGAAACGGACGTATTCCATGATGTATGGCCTTGTCTTGCAGGATGTCGGCTGAATTATGGGTGGCGTCCCGGCATTGATAAATGCGCATAAAACAGCAACACTGTTTTCGTTTCGCAAACAATCGGAGCCCCGATGGACCGCTTCCAGGCCATGCAGCTGTTCACCCGCATCGTCGAGCTGGGCAGCTTCAGCCGCGCCGCCGAAAAGCTCGACCTGCCCCGCGCCTCGGCCACCCAGATCATCAAGCAGCTCGAGGCGCACCTGGGCGTGCGCCTGCTCCAGCGCACCACCCGCCAGGTGCGCACCACGCTGGATGGCGACGCCTACTACGCGCGCTGCCTCGCCATCCTGGCCGACGTGGAAGACGTGGAAGCCGCCTTCTCCCAGGCCGCCCTGCATCCCCAGGGGCGGCTGCGGGTGGATGCCTCCACCTCCTTCGGGCGGCTGGTGCTGATCCCCGCGCTGCCCGATTTCTGCGCCCGCTACCCCGAGGTGTCGGTGGAGCTCTCCCTCACCGACCGCCAGATCGACCTGATCGGCGAAGGCGTCGATTGCGTGCTGCGCATCGGCGAGCTGCGCGATTCGTCGCTGGTGGCCCGGCGCCTCACCGCGCTGCCCCAGGTGTGCTGCGCCAGCGCCGCCTACATCGCCCGCCACGGCCAGCCGGCCAGCCCGGCCGATCTCGAACGCTTCGAGGCGGTGGATTACCTGTCGGCCTCCACCGGCAAGTCGGTGCCCTTCGAGTTCCTGATCGACGGCCGGCTCGAGAGCCGCAGCCTGCGCTCGCGGCTGGCGGTCAATAACGGCGACGCCTACGTGGCCGCCTGCGATGCCGGCTTCGGGCTCATCCAGGTGCCGCGCTACCACGTGGTGCGCCAGCTCGCCGCCGGCACGATGGTCGAGGTGCTGCAGCCCTTCCAGCCGCCGCCGCTGCCCCTGTCGGCGGTGTATCCGCAGAACCGCCACCTCTCGCCGCGGGTGCGGGTGTTCGTCGACTGGCTGGCCGAGATGTGCGCCGGGCTGCCCTGAACCGCGCCCGGCCCGCTACTGTTTGGTGCTGCTGAATAGTGATGTTCGGCAGCCCGATTTATCCGGCGGGGCCAAACCCATAGAATCTTCGCCTGCCCCACTCCGCCAACAACACCTTGCTGACCATCCTGGGCATCACCGGCCCGATCTTCCTCATCATCGGCGTGGGCTTCGCGGCCGTGCGTTTCGGCCTCCTCACCCGCGCCGAGATGCGCCCGCTGGGCGTCTTCGTCATCAACGTGGCCCTGCCGGCGCTGCTCTTCAAGGCCATGTCGGCCCGGGCGCTGGGGGATCTGGTCGATGGCCACCTGCTCCTCATCTACACCCTCGGCTCGCTGCTGGCGGCCGGCATCGCGCTGGCCGCGGCCTGCCTCGGGCGCGGGCGCAACCTGCAGACCGGCGCGGTGCAGGCGCTGGGGGCGTCCATGTCCAACAGCGCCTTCATCGGCTACCCCATCGCCCAGCAGGTGATGGGGCCGCTGGCCGGCAGCGCGCTGGCGGTGTATGCGCTGGTGGAGGGGCTGGTGATGATGCCGCTGCTCCTCACCCTGGCCGAGGTGGCCGGCAGCGGCAAGCAGCGCTGGACGGCCGTGCTCAAGGAGATCCTGCGCCGCCTCACCCGCAACCCCTTCATCCTGGCGATGGGCGCTGGCGTGTTGTGGACACTCGTCGGCGTGCCCCTGCCGCTGCCGGTGGCCAAGGCGGTGGACATGCTCTCCACCGCATCCGCCCCGGTGGCGCTGTTCTGCATCGGCGGCACCCTGGCCGGGCTCAACGTGCGCGGCATGCTCGGCGACATCTCGCTGATCGTCACCGGCAAGTTGCTGATCCACCCCCTGTGCCTGTTCGCGCTGCTCACCCTCTCGCCGGGCGACAAGCCCCAGCTCGCCACCGCCGCCATCCTCAATGCCGGCATGCCGATGCTCTCGATCTACCCGCTGCTCAGCCAGAAGTTCGGCCAGGAAGGCGTCAGCGCGGCGGCGCTGGTGGCTGCCACCACGGTGTCGTTCTTCACGGTGAGCGGGCTGCTGTGGATGCTGGGGTAGGGATTGGGTAATGGGAAGTGGGAAGTAGGGCCGGGCTGATACCCTGTGCGCTCCCGATCGCCAGCGCAAAAGCGTCGATTCCGGCCCCCACTCCCTACTACCCATTACCCACTTCCCATGCACTTCCCCGCCCCCCTGCTCGAAGGCCGGCTCGTCCGGCGTTACCAGCGTTTCCTCGCCGATGTGGACACCGCTGACGGCCTCATCACTGCCCACTGCCCCAACACCGGCTCGATGCAGGGCTGCAAGGACGCGGGGATGCGGGTGTGGCTGTCGCCCGCCGACAATCCGGCGCGCAAGCTCGCCTGGACGTGGGAGCTCGTCGAGACCGCCCCCGGCGTGATCGTCGGCGTGCATACCGGGCGCAGCAACGGCCTGGTGCGCGAGGCCATCGAGGCCGGCGGCGTGCCTGATCTCGCCGGCTACCCGACAATCCGCCCCGAGCAGAAATACGGCGAAGGCAGCCGCATCGACCTGCTGCTGCAGGCCCCCGGCCGGGCGGATTGTTACGTGGAGGTCAAGAACGTCACCGCCGCCGTCGAGGGCGGCGTGGGCTACTTCCCGGACGCCGTCACCACCCGCGGCGCCAAACACCTGCGCGAGATGTCCGCAATGGTCGCCGCCGGCAGCCGGGCGGTGCTGGTCTTCTGCGTGCAGCGCGGCGACGTCACCGAAGTCCGCCCCGCCGACCACATCGACCCCGCCTACGGCCGCGCCCTGCGCGACGCGCTGGCGGCGGGTGTCGAGGTGATCGCCCTCGGCGCAACGGTCTCGCCCGCAGGCATCACGCTGGATCGCCGGCTGGCGGTGGTGGTGCCGTAACGCCGTCCGATACCCGACTTGTAGGGGCGACTTCAGTCGCCCGATTGGTCGTGCATGCGTAGGGAGGTACTAGAAACCCTCTTCGTTCAGACGCGCATCAATGTCTTCATTGTGTGCATCACGTAAGTAGTCCGCTGCGAGGTCTTCCAGCACGGACGCCACCAAGGGATGGGTGTCCCGAATCTTGGCGGCCTTTTCCGCGAACGAGCGGCTCAACGCCCGCTCCTGTTCGCCACCGTCAGTTGGAGAGCGCCAAGTCGTGCCGTGTTTTTCGAAAACGCCGCTACAAAAGCCGCGACGTACGTCCTCCAGTTCGGGGCGCTCCAGCACTTCCCTCACGGCAAAGCACGGCCAGCTTCCATCGTCATCCGCTGGTGAGTGGGCGAGAATCCGGCCTAGCATTTTCTCCCCACTTTCCAGCCTGTCCACGTCCCGGCAGCGGGCCAGTAGTTCATCGACGAACTGCGTGATTGCCACGGCGTCGATCGTTCCATCGTGGCGCGTACCGGGCAGCCGACGGCATGCACGAAAAACATCCCAAGCGGTCACTGCTGCAGCCTGCAGGCTCTCTGTGACTGGCTCTGTTCTCTCTCCATGGCGAGGTTTGAACAGAATGCAGAGCAATTCAACAAAATGAGCAGGGTCGCTGGTGATGGCATTAAGGAGCGAAATAGCGGTCTGCGCCTTGTCGAACCGGAGGAGGGGAAATAAACCAAACTCCAGTTGCACCAACCGCATTTTGTCGATGCCGTCAGAGGCTTCAAGAAACTTCAGCATCTTCGCGATATGCCAGGACTGAATGAGTCGATTGTGTGGTTCATCTCCGGATGCAAATCGCCTAAGGGCTTCAAACAATAGCGGCGGTTCGACGGTTTCATAGTCGAACTGACAGACCACCAACGCTGAACTTGGCCGGTCGACATTCAGTAACTGTTGAATCACCTTGTTCATGTCACTGGCTTCGACGCGCCAGGTGCCAACAGGTACCTCCGTCCAGTAAGCCCGTTTAACGTCCGGCCCTAAGTTTTCAGCCAATTTCCATAGTGCCTGCTCCGCCCGTGCCAGTATCAGTAACCGGCCCTTGTCTTCAGCGGTCGCAGACTCATCGATGGTAAGCATTGCCTGCAGGATCGCCGTCGAACGCTCAGTCGGACACGCGGTCAGAAAGCCTCGCACCGCGCTACGGCGCCGGCCGTGCGTTTCCGGTTCTTTGGCGAGCTGCAGCAACCACTCGGGCCAGGAAATTGCCGCTTCGGAAAACCGTGCCAGCCCCCAGCCAACCGTCCATGACTCAGCGGATTGATCAATCAACTGCGCAATGCCTTCGAGCCCAAGAGCTCCGTATATTTCGTTCAATGCCGCGTTCCTGTGCTCCTGAGCGATGGCCCCCATGTCCTGTTCATTCACGTGCTTTTCGGGGAGATCGAGCCACGATGCCTCAAACAACCAGCGATGGCGATGGAGAAGGTCTGATGGCGCAAGTGCGTCGTAGGAAGCCTCCAGATCGCGCAACCATGCGTCTCCCTCTGCCTCCAGCGTGTCGTCATAGTTGCGGTGCCAATAAATGACAGGGCGGAGGGCACGACGGAGGGCTTCTCGATCATCGTCGGATGCGTCGGCTCTCTCGTAAGGCGACAGCAATGCAGCCAAGGCCGTATGCTCTGTTCGCCAATCACACACGTTCTCGTGCATCAGTGCCGCAATCCGTTGCGTACGTCCCGTGCTCAGTTGGATGAGCCGGTCGCTCGCAAAGCGTACGACGGTCTCGACCTCTTCTTGTGCAATCGGGCCATGTGTCCCGGCGTCGTCATCGCGCCAAGACGGACAGGCCGCAGGGTGGGCCATCTGAGGGCCGCGACTGACTAGCCCGATTAGAACGTTAAACGCCGCATCTGAATCCCGTTGAGTCAGCAGAGTGAGCGCGTTCAGACGCTCCTCCACGCTGGCGGATGTTTGCGGCCACCAATCCCTGAATAAGCCGAACAAGCTGTTCGCCGCAGTGTTGCCCCAATTACCTGCAACGGGCACATGACTCAAGCGCGCCAGAGTCAGCGCGACGCGGCTCAGGCGATTGGGTGCCCACGCGAGTATCTCCAGCGCCCACAGCAGCCCTGAATGCCAGCAGCGTCCACCGATACCCGAGGACGTGGTTTCAAGGATCAGGCGGACAACCGGTGGCTCGGCCTGGGCAAGGCTCTGCTCGACGGCCTTCAAGAACGAATCCGGTGACGCTTCCGCGAGCTTTGGCAGGTATGACGCAAGCGATAGCCAGCGTAAGGGATCGGCCCCGTGAAGCAAGGTGTGCACCAGGTGGTCGATGCGGGCCGCGACGGCGAGGGTGCGCAGTTGCGGATGGGCGTCGTCATGCACGGCAAGTTTGACGAGCGTGTCGCAGATCGCCTCCACGAGAAACCCGGAGAACGGATGCACTTTTCCATGCACCGCGGCCATCCAGCGTTGGTTTTCGGGTAGTTCAAGCTTTGGGTCTGGAGTCGACAGGATCGCTTCTGCCGCTTCGAAGAAACGATTCAGTTCGTCCCGGGTGATGCGGCCAGCGCAGAGGTTCAGCAGTTCGAGCGGCGAGCGGGCTTTCCAGATCGACCCGATATGCAGGATCGGCGCGTCGTCCAGCGACGCAAGTTGCTGGAGGTCACGTTCGATCTCTTCGTAATCGCGCTGCGCGATGGTGGCGATCCAGTCGCAATCGCTCGCGCGGTTTGAATGCCAGGCGCCGATCAGACAGATCAGGCTGAGGCTCCGCGCCGCCGGATGATCGATCCACGCCGGATGGCGGATTGCCGGATTGATGGCATGTTGCCGCCGGAACACGGTCCAGGAACGCCCCGCCAGCAGGGCTTCCCGGTGACTGTCCGCTTCGTCGAGACCGATTGCCACCAGGGCGTCCCTGAACGCATAGATGCTCTGTCGGGGCAGGGTGAGCCGGGTCCCGACGAATTTCGTTCCGAGTTCGCCAAGCGCGAAGGGCGCGATGATCGTCAGTTCGCTTCGTTGGGGGGTGAGCGCGGCGAGTTCGGTGCTGGCCGCAATGGCGATGCGTATCGCGGGATTCGTCTCGACCATTCGCCACGCTTCTGGCGCCGTGATGACGACGGCCAGACATGCCAGCGCAGGGCGGCTCGACACAATGGCCGTCG
>JAKLLO010000147.1 GCA_023150095.1 Zoogloea sp.
GGTGCTCTTCCTGCGACACCCGGACTGGCTGATGCAGCTCGCCGACGTGAGCCCGGAGGTGGACACCCGCGCCCGGGATTACCTCGCCACCATCGCCTGGGGCCTGCCGGCGGTGTTCCTGTACCGCACTTTCTACGCCTTCACCAACGCCCTTGGGCGCACCCGGGTGCTGATGTTCATCAGCCTCGCCACCACCGCCGTGCACATTCCGCTCTCGTGGGCGCTCATCAACGGCCACCTGGGCCTGCCGGAACTGGGCGGCGTCGGCTGTGCGGTGTCGAGCGCCTGCATCTGCTGGCTGGCCGTGGTCTCAGCACTGATCCACGTCCAGCGCACGCCCGCCTATCAGCCCTACCACCTGTTCTCCCGCTGGCAGCCGCCCCGGGCCGCCCAGCTGGGCGAGCTCCTGCGGCTGGGGCTGCCGATGGGCTTTTCGAGCTTTGTCGAGATCACCTCGTTCACCCTCATCGCCCTGCTGGTGGCCCGGCTGGGCGCCACGGTGGTGGCCGGCCACCGGATCGTCGGCAACCTGTCGGCGCTGATCTACATGCTGCCGCTGGCGATCGCCATCGCCACCCTGGTGCTGGTCGGCCAGGCCCTGGGTGCGCGCGATGGCACTGGCGCACGGCGCGCCGCCCGGGCCGGCATCGTATTCGCCACCGGGCTATCGACGCTGGTGAGCATTGGCGTGTGGATCATCCGCGAGCCCGTCATGGCCGCCTACACCACTGATCCGGCAGTGCGCGAGCTGGCCGCCTCGCTGGTGATCTACATCTGCCTCTACCAGTTCTTCGACGCCATCCAGACTGTCGCCGCCCACGCCCTGCGCGGCTACAAGATCACCTTCGGGCCGATGCTGATCCACACCGTGTGTTTCTGGGGCATCGGCCTCGCCGGCGGCAACTGGCTGAGTTTCCACGGCCTGGGCAACCTGCTGCCGCCCCAGGGCGTGGCGGGTTTCTGGCAGGCGGCCGTGCTCAGCACCGTGGCGGCGTCGGTGCTGTTCGGCGTCTACCTGCACTACGCGTCGCGCAGTGCAGCGCGGGATTAACCCGCCAGCCAGCCTTCCCGCAGCGCCATCACCGAAGCCGGCGCGTCGTCGGCCAGCGCCAGCTTCGCCACATCGGCCGGCGCCGCACGCAATTCCACCTCAAAGCGCATCAGCTCGTCCCGGCGGAAGACGTGGATCTCCAACTGCTCGCCGGCCATGCGCCGGGCCAGCAGCTTGTCGAAGTTGCCGGACGTGACCTTCAGCCCGTCCAGCGCCACCAGCACGTCACCCGCCGACAGCCCCGCCGCTTGGGCCGGGCCACCGTCGAACACGTTGGCGATCTTCAGCGCGTCGCCGTCGGCGGTGGTGCGCACACCGATGCCCGGCGCTTCGCTGGGCGCCTCCCAGGCCAGCTCGACGCCCACCCGCTTGAGCCACGCCTCCAGCGGCAGCTCGCCGGTGCCATCGACGATCTCCCGCAGCCAGTTGCCCAGCTGGGCGCCGCCCAGCTCGGTGGCCAGGGCGAACAGCCCGTCCTCGGCCACGCCCACACCCGTCTGGCCGTGGCGCTGCCAAAGGGCCCGCATCAGGTCATCGAGCGACTTGCCGCCCTGGCTGTCGGCCCGCAGGTTGAGATCCAGCAGCAGGCCCACCAGCGCGCCCTTGGTGTAGTAGCTGACGATGGCGTTGGGGCTGTTCTCGTCCTGGCGGTAATACTTGGTCCACGCCTCGAAGGACGACTCCGCCACGCTCTGCTTGCGCCGGCCGCTGCCCTTGTGCACCTGGCTGATGGTCTTGCCCAGCAGGGTCAGGTAATCCTGCCGGGTGATGCGTCCGGTACGCACCAGCATCAGGTCGTCGTAATAAGACGTGAAGCCCTCGAAGGCCCACAGCAGCCGCGTGTAGTTCTCGCGGGAGAGGTCGTAGGGCACGAAGGCCGCGGGCTTGATGCGCTTGACGTTCCAGGTGTGGAAATACTCGTGGCTGCACAGGCCCAGAAACTGCCGATAACCTTCCGTCGGCGCTTCCATGCCCGCGTGGGGCAGATCAGCCCGGCTGCACAGCAGCGCGGTGGACGCTCGGTGCTCGAGGCCGCCGTAGCCGTCGCCCACCGCCATCACCAGAAAGACGTAGCGGTCCATCGGCGCCGGTTCGCCAAACAGGCGGATCTGCGCCTCGCACACGGGCTTCAGATCCTCCACCAGCCGCGCCAGGTCGCAGTCGTGGCGGCCGGTGATCGCCACCGCATGGGGCACGCCGCAGGCGTCGAACTCCGCCAGCGAGAAGGTGCCCATCTCCACCGGATGGTCGATCAGCGCGTCGTAGCTCTCGGCCTGATAGCGGCCAAAGCCATAACGCTCGGCGCCAGCTTCGGGCAGGCTGGTGGCGACGCGCCAGCCCGCATCCTCAAGGCCGACCGGCGGCAGGATGTCCACCTGGTGGGCCACGCCCTCGAAGCCGTGGGCGCACAGGAACACGCTGGTCCCATTGAAGAAACCGTGGGTCTGGTCCAGATGCGCCGTACGCACCGACAGATCCCACGCATAAACGGTGTAGCGCAGCGTCACCGGGCCGCTCACGCCGGCGGGCAGGCGCCAGGTGTGCTTGTCGGGCCGCGTCACCCCAAGCGGCGTGTCGCCGCACCGGGCGCTCAGGCTCACGACGTTCTTCGCGAACTCCCGGATCATGTAGCTGCCGGGAATCCACGCCGGCAGGCTGAACACCTGCCCAGCCGGATCGGGCGCGTCGAGGTACAGCGTGACTTCGAACAGATGGGCAGCCGGCTGGACAGCCTGGATCGTGTAGCGGACGGCGGAATTCATCGGGGCGATTCGTGCAGATTGGCGGAAGGCGCAGATTCTACCCGCCGCCGACGCCCCCGGCCCGACGACCGCTGCCTCATTTTTAAGCAACACCAGAATTCCCTTTCGGCAGAAGGTGTTGCCACCCGGCCCCACAGTTTGTCCACACCCTTGCCCACGTCCGCTGGGGAAAACTACACACAAAATCGGGCCCGAAACGCCCTGCACCAAATTGAGGCAGCGACCCTTTATCCTTTTCGATCATGAACTTGCTGCACTGCCGCACAGCTTATCCACAGCTTGTCCCCGGATTTTTGTGAATAGATTGAAACTATCCAAAATCCGGTTTGAACAGAATTGACCTATTTTTAAGCAAGCGTAAAAAACCCTTATGTGTCCGGCAGATGACAGCGGCCCCCACAGTTTGTCCACAGCCTTGCCCACGCCTGTTGTGGGTTATTCAGGGGATGAAAGGGAGCTGGATCAGGTCGCTGCGGGTGACACCGGCGGTCATCTGGCGACACAGGGCGATGAACTCGCTCATCCCGGCCGTCACGTACTTGCGCTGATGGATCACGAACTGGAACTGCCGGCGCAGATCCAGCTCCGGCGTATCCAGCGGCACCAGGCTGCCCCGGCGGAAAGCCTCGCGCAGCGCCAGCCGCGAGATGCAGCCGATGCCCAGGCCGCTCTCCACCGCCCGCTTGATGGCCTCGGTGTGTTCCAGCTCCAGCCGCACCTTGAGCGGCCCGCCCACGTGGCGCAGGGCCTGGTCGAAGGTCTCGCGGGTGCCGGAGCCCACCTCGCGCAGGATCAGATCCTGGGCCAGCAGCTCATCCACGCCGACCTTCCCGGCCCGGGCGAGCGGATGGCCCGGCGCGCAGAACACCACCAGTTCGTCGTCCACCCATGGCTCGACGATCAGGTCGGGATGCCGGCAGCTGCCTTCGATCAGCCCCAGGTCGAGCTCGTAGTGGGCCACCTGATGGATGATCGTCGCCGAGTTGTGCACCGACAGCTTCACCCGCGCGCTCGGGTGCCGGCGCAGGAAATCCGCGGCGATCAGCGTGGCGAGGTAGTTGCCGATGGTGAGCGTGGCGCCGATCTGGATGGGCCCGAAATCCATCTTGCGGGCCAGCAGGGTCTCGATCTCCTCGGCGTGGCCAATGAGCTGCGCCGCGTGGGGCAGCAGCGTCTTGCCCAGCTCGTTGAGGCGCAGGGCCTTGCCGATGCGGTCGAAGAGCTGGGTGTCGAACTGGCGCTCCAGCTCGCCCAGGGCCGTGCTGGTGGCCGACTGGGACAGGGCGAGCTCTTCCGCGGCGCGGGAGACGCTCTGGTGGCGGGCAACGGCGACGAAGATTTCCAGCTGGCGCAGGGTGTACTTCATATATCTGCAAAATAGAATATATATATCAATACAAACCATTTTACAGATTTACCACGCTCACTAGAATTGCTGCATCACAACATCCGTTTCACGCGCAATCATGAGCAAGCTGAGCACCCAGACCGTCCTCGAAGTCCGTCACTGGAACGAATCCCTGTTCAGTTTCAAGGTCACCCGGGATGCGGGCCTGCGTTTTGAAAACGGCCAGTTCGTGATGATCGGGCTGGAAGTCGAGGGTCGTCCCCTCACCCGCGCCTACAGCATCGCCAGCCCCAACTACGAAGAGCACCTGGAGTTCTTCAGCATCAAGGTGCCCAACGGCCCGCTCACCTCGCGCCTGCAGCACCTGCAGCCGGGCGATCCGATCGTCGTGAGCAAGAAGCCCACCGGCACGCTGGTGCTCCACGATCTGCTGCCGGGCCGCAACCTCTACCTGTTCTCCACCGGCACCGGCCTCGCCCCGTTCATGAGCGTGATCCAGGACCCGGAAACCTACGAGCGCTTCGAGAAGGTGGTGCTGCTGCATGGCGTTCGCTACGTCTCCGAGCTCGCCTACAGCGAGTTCATCGAACAGGCGCTGCCCCAGAACGAGTTCTTCGGCGAGGACGTGCGCCAGAAGCTGATCTACTACCCCACCGTGACCCGCGAGGAGTTCCGCAACCAGGGCCGCGTCACCGAGGTCATCGAGACCGGCAAGCTGTTTGAAGACACCGGCCTGCCCCCCATCGACCCGGCCCTCGACCGCGCCATGATCTGCGGCAGCCCGGCGATGCTCGACGACTGCTGCAAGATGCTCGACGCCCGCGGCTTCAAGATCTCGCCGCACATCGGCGCCCCGGCCGACTACGTGATCGAGCGGGCCTTCGTCGAGAAGTAGGCCTGCTGCTGCCCATAAAAAAACCGGCCTCGGCCGGTTTTTTTGTTCACCGCGCCGGCGATTCGGCCAGGCGGGTAATCATCTTGCGCACCGCCACCATCTGCGGCCCGTTGCGCGTGGCGTAATCCACCGAGGCATAGCCCCACCAGTCCCAGCAGCCCTTGGGGTTGTACACCCAGCGCAGCGAGCCCGGTGCCCAGCCACTCCGCGCCACCACCTGCGGGTAGAGGATCACCAACCGGTTGGATTCAGCCCAGGCGTTGTAGCCGGCCCCGTCGGCAAAGCGCTTGCCCAGCGCATCCACGCCCTGCCGGCAGCCATGAAATGCCACATGCACCCGGCAGCCGCCCGCACGGCAGGCGGCGGGCACGTAGGCGAAGCCCTCGTCCGCCATGCTGATGTCGATGGGCGCGCCACCGATGAAGGGGCGCTGGTCGAAGCTGATGAGATTACCGGGCTCCGGCACCACCCGCGGGTTGAGCCCGCCGAGGAGATGGCCGAGCAGCTCGCCCGGCGCGTCGAAATCGCCGCAGCGGTTGATGAAGGGCGGCTCGGAAGTGTCGCAGGCGTTGGCCTTGCCGTCAGCCACCGAGATCATCGCGTGGCCGGCGCCAGGCAGCGTCACCAGGCGGGTAGCCGCCGCCGGCACCCACTGCTGGTAGAAGGCCATCAGCGCATCGACCACCGGGCGTTCGACGGTGTGGTCGGCGCTGCCGGTGAGCACCCACACCTTGTCGTCGGCGAGCGCCGAGGGCGGGTCGATGAGATCGAGCCGGGCGCGGGATTCGATCCGCGGCTTGGTGTCGGCGGGCTTGGGCGGCGGCGTCCAGCGGTTGGGCGCCATGCACGCAGTCATCGCCCGGATGACGCTGCCGTCGGCACAGTCGTAGGGCCCGGCGGCGAGGATGCCGACACCCCGCACGAGCTTCGAATACGCCACCTGAAACTGCCCCGCCATGTAGCCGCCGGACGAGATGCCCGAGACCGTCACCGCCGAGCCATCTGCCCGCAGCGCCGGCAGGGGTGGCGCGGCCAGCGCGCCGGAAGCCGCCAGCGCAGCGGCCAGCATCACATACATCCGCTTCATCATTTCACCCCCGCCAGTTGCGCGATCACTCCGCCAGCGGCGAGGAGCCCCAGCCCCCCGAAGGCCAGCGCGGCGACGGTGAAGCCCTTCGCCCGCAGCCCGGGCGCCTTCGCGTAGCCCACCGCGTACCACACCCGGCCCACCAGCCACACGCCACCCAGCGCCGCCGCGGCGCCATCGCTCACGTAAGCCGCGCAGATCCACAGGCAGGGCAAAGTCATCACGGCCCATTCGAGGGTATTCATCTGCACCCGGTAGAGCCGCTCGAACACCGGATGGCCGGTGACGGCGGGCGCGGCCACACCGTAGCGGTGGCGCCCCTTGCCTACGGCAAAGCAGGTGCCAAACATCAGCAAGGCGATCAACAGCGTGACCCCGGCGGTGAGCGGAGAGGAAGACAGCATGGATTCAGGATTCCGGAAGACGAGCGCCATAGCTTACCGTCCCTCCGTCATACTGCGCATTACCGTTTGTTCCGCCACGCGCCCATGTTCCGCATCCTCGTCCAGCTGCTTTCCCCTTATCGTCGCCGTGTCTTCATCGCCGCCATCGCCCTGGTGATCGCTGCCGGCACCATGCTGGCTGTCGGCCAGGGCCTGCGGGCGGTGATCGACAAGGGCTTCTCGGCCGGCGATCCGGCCTGGCTCGATCGCACCCTCGCCAGCATGGGCGGGTTGATCGTGCTCCTCGCCGGCGCCACCTATCTGCGCTTCTACAACGTGTCGTGGCTGGGCGAGCGCGTCACGGCCGACATCCGCCGGCGCGTCTTCGATCACCTGCTCACCCTGCCGCCGGCGTGGTTCGAGGCCGGGCGAACCGGCGAGGTGATCTCCCGCCTCACCGCCGACACCACCCAGCTCGAAAACGTCATCGGCTCCAGCCTCTCCATCGCCCTGCGCAACGCGCTGCTGCTGGCCGGCGGGCTGGTGATGCTGTTCACCACCAGCCTCAAGCTGAGCCTGCTCACCGTGGGCGGGGTGCCGCTGGTGGTGGTGCCGATCATCCTGTACGGCCGGCGGGTGCGCCGCCTGGCCCGCGAGAGCCAGGACCGGGTGGCCGAGCTCGGCAACCGCATCGACGAGACCATCCACGAGATTCGCATCGTCCAGGCCTATGGCCACGAGGACGCCGACCGCCGGGATTTTGGCCGGCTGGTGGAGTCCAGCTTCGACACCGCCAAGGCGCGTGTCGCCAACCGGGCGCGGCTGGTGGCGGCGGTGATGGTGCTGGTGTTCGGCGCGGTGGCCTTCATCCTGTGGGTGGGCGGCCACGATGTGCTGGCCGGCCGGCTGTCGGCGGGCGAGCTGTCGGCCTTCGTGTTCTACGCGGCGCTGGTGGCCGGCAGCGTCGGTGCGCTGTCGGAGGTGTGGGGCGACCTGCAGCGGGCCTCCGGCGCCACCGAGCGGCTGATGGACATCCTGGGCGCCACGCCGGCCATCCTCGCCCCGGCGACACCCCAGCCGCTGCCCGAACCGCCCCGGGGCGATCTGGCCTTCGACCACGTCCGCTTCTTCTACCCCAGCCGCCCGGAAACCCCCGCGCTGGACGACTTCACCCTCACCGTCGCGCCCGGCGAGACGGTGGCCCTGGTCGGCCCGTCAGGCTCCGGCAAGAGCACCGTCTTCCAGCTCCTGCTGCGCTTTTACGATCCCCAGGCTGGCCGGGTGGTGCTGGACGGCGTCGATCTCACCGCCGCCGACCCGCTCGCCATCCGCCAGCGCATCGCGCTGGTGCCTCAGGATGCGGTGATCTTCGCCGCCAGCGTGGCCGACAACGTGCGCTACGCGCGCCCCGACGCCAGCCTCGACGAGGTGCGCGCCGCCTGCGCTGCGGCATTCGCCGACGAGTTCATCGCCCGTCTGCCCGAAGGCTACGACACCGATCTGGGCGAGCGCGGCGTACGTCTTTCTGGCGGCCAGCGCCAGCGCATCGCCATCGCCCGGGCGATCCTCGCCGACCGGCCGGTGCTGCTTCTCGACGAAGCCACCTCGGCCCTCGACGCCGAGAGCGAGCGCATGGTCCAGACCGCTCTCGACGGCCTGATGCGCCGCCGCACCACCCTCGTCATCGCCCACCGCCTCGCAACCGTGCAGAAGGCCGACCGGATCGTCGTGCTGGATGGCGGCCGCATCGTCCAGCAGGGCAGCCACGCCCAGCTCGTCGCCCAGGATGGGCTTTACGCCCGCCTGGCCCAGCTGCAGTTCGTCGCCTGAGCAGCCGAGAACTAGTTCCTCACTTCGGCAAGAATCAGCAGACCGACTGTCATACTTTAAAATTCGTGTGAAATATTTCGCACGAGGCTGAACGGATGTGGACGGCATCATGCATCCGATGAACACCAGCGTCCGCGCGTCCCCTTTTCGTCCGGACGAACTCGAACTTCCCGAGTTCGTCACCAACCGGACGACCACCTACACGGTCGAGTGCGCGGATCCCCATCGGCACGACCACGCGGTACGCCTGCTGATCGAGCGCATGTATGAGTGGCGCGGCCTCGCGCCTGTCGACACTGATCTGCACACCACCCGCCCCGACCGCATCACCCTGGTCGCATCCGACGAACACGATATCTTCGGCACCGTCACCCTGGGCCTCGACGGCCGCGACGGCATCCTCGCCGACGCCCTCTACCCCGAAGAGCTCGACCGCCTGCGCAGCCACGGTGCCCGCCTGTGCGAACTCACCCGGCTGGCGATGGACACCCACCACAACGCCAAGGAAGTGCTGGGCGCCCTGCTCCATCTGGTCTACATCCACGGCCGCCTGATCCACGGCGTCACCGACGTGGTCATCGAAGTCCATCCCCGCCACGCCGGGTTCTACCAGCGCATGATCGGCTTCAACTACATCGGCGAGGAACGCATCTGCCCGCGGGTCAACGCCCCGGCGGTGCTGCTCCACCTCGAGCTCGCCCACATGGACGAGCAGATCGCCCTGTACGGCGGCACCGGCGACCCCGGCGTGCGCACGCTCTACCCCTACTTCCTCTCGCCGGAAGAGCAGGACCGGATTCTCCTCAGCCTCAGTTCGGCGCACTGAACCCCGCCGCCGCCCAGCACAGGCGGCTATGACGCGTCCATTTACAGCTAGAATGCCGAAGCCCCCATCAGCCTTGTGGAGACTTCGTCCATGCACCGCGCCGCCGCCTGTTTCCGTCTCGCCCCCGCCCTCATCGCCGGCCTGATCCTGGCCAGTGCCGCGCCGATCGCCTCGGCGCAAAGCCCCGAACTCACCGGCACCCTCAAGAAGATCCGCGATACCGGCGTGATCGCTCTCGGCCACCGGGCAGAATCCGCACCCTTCTCCTTCGTCAATGCCGAAGGCCGGCCCGACGGTTACTCCGTGGATCTGTGCCTGCGCGTCGCCGATAGCGTCAAGGAAACCCTCCAGCTGCCGAGGCTGCAGGTGAAATGGGTGCCCGTCACCTCCGCCGACCGCATCGATCAGGTGACGAGCGGCAAGGTCGATCTCGAATGCGGCACCACCAGCGCCACCCTGTCCCGCCAGGCATCCGTTGATTTCTCCAACCTGATCTTCGTGGACGGCACCGGCCTGCTGGTCCGCAACGACCGCAACGTGCGTCGCATCGCCGACCTGGCCAACGGAACGGTCGCCGTCACCGCAGGCACCACCACCGAGGCCGCCCTCCGCCAGGCATTCGCCCAGCGCGCCATCACCGCCACCGTGGTCACCGTCAAGAACGAGCTCGAAGGCCTCGCCGCCGTCGAGGCCGGCCACTTCGACGCCTACGCCAACGACCGCCTGATCCTCATCGGCGTCGCCCGCAAGGCAAAGGATCTGAACGCCCTCTCGCTGGTGGACGAAGACGCCTCGATGGAGCCCTACGCGCTGATGATGCGCCACGACCCGAGCTTCCGCCTCGCGGTAAACCGTTCGCTTTCGGCCCTCTATCGCTCCCCCGGCATCGGCGAGATCTACGAGCGCTGGTTTGGCGGCTTCGGCAAACCCGGCCCCCTGCTGGCGGCCATGTACTACCTCAACGCCACCCCGGAATAAGCCATGCCGATCTCGTCCATGCTTTCGCGCCGTCTTGGCGCACGCGTCTCGGCGGCCGTCCTCGCCCTTTCGCTCACTGCCTGCGCCACCACCGGTGAGCAGGCCGCCACTGCGCCGGCCCCGTCAGGCAACGGCGTGGTGATGAGCATCGCCGAATCCGAGGTGGGCAGCACCACCGGCCGGGTGGTGGGCGCCATCGGCGGCGCGGTGGTCGGCTCCATGCTCGGCGGCAAGATCGGCGCCGGCTCGGGCCACACGGCCGCGTCGCTGGCGGCCAGCATCGGCGGCTCGATGGCCGGTAGCGCCCTCGGCTCCCGGGCCTTTGCCGATCATTACTGGGATGTCTCCGTCCGCTTCGCGGATGGCGTCGACCGGGAAGTGCGGGTCAAGGACCGCCCCAACTACGGCCCGGGCGACAAGGTCAGCGTGCAGGACGGCCGGATCATCCGGCGCTG
>JAKLLO010000148.1 GCA_023150095.1 Zoogloea sp.
GCCCTGCAGCAATACCTCGCCAGCGAGGACACCCTGCGCAGCACCCGCATCAGCCTGATCGCCGAGGTGGCCGGCGCCTACCTCACCCTCTCCGCCGACGAGGCCCTGCTGGCCCTCGCCCGCGACACCCTGGCCAGCCAGGAAGCCAGCCAGGGGCTGATCCGCAAGCGGGTGGAGGTGGGCATCGGCTCCGAGCTGGATCTGCGCCAGATCGAGACCAGCGTGGAGACGGCCCGCCGGGACGTGGCCACCTACACCGCCCAGGTGGCCGCCGACCGCAACGCGCTGGTGCTGCTGGCGGGCGGCCCGGTGCCCGACTCGCTGCTGCCGCCCCCGGGGCTGGACAGCGTGACGGCGCTGGGCGCGCTGCCGGTGGGTCTGCCGTCCGAAGTGCTCCGCCAGCGCCCCGACGTGCTCGCCGCCGAACGCCAGCTGGTGGGCGCCCACGCCAGCATCGGCGCGGCCCGGGCGGCCTTCTTCCCGAGCATCAGCCTCACCGCCACGGCGGGCACCGCCAGCGGCAGCCTGTCCGGGCTGTTCGCCGGCGGCTCGGGGGCGTGGACCTTCATCCCCCAGGTGAGCCTGCCGATCTTCAACGCCGGCGCCAACCAGGCCAGCCTGGACGCCGCCAAGGCCGACCGGGAGATCTATCTCGCCCGCTACGAGTCGGCCATCCAGACCGCCTTCCGCGAGGTGGCCGACGCGCTGGCCCAGCGCGCCACCATCGACGACCGGGTGGCGGCCCAGCGCAAGCTCACCGAGGCCACCGCCGCCAGCTACCGGCTCTCCGAAGCCCGCTACCTGAAGGGCGTGGACAGCTACCTGAGCACCCTCGACGCCCAGCGCGCTCTCTACGCCGCCCGCCAGTCCCTGGTCAGCCTGCGCCTCGCCGCCGCCACCAACGCGGTAACGCTGTACAAGGTGCTCGGCGGCGGCGACAGTGCCACCCCGGCGCCCCGCGGGTGAGGGGCGGCGATGGCGATCTTTCCGATCTTCACACTCATCGGGACGGCTGCCGCACCGGGCTGCCGCTGCGGTTCACGGCCCGGCCTGCGTGGTCGGCTCCGCTGGCGGAGTGGGCAGTTTCCCTCCGGGATGAACGGGTTCAAGTCGGACTTGAACGTGTTCAGCTTGAAGATGATGTTTTTCAACTTCGACTTGAACCGGTTCAAGCTGGACTTGAACTGCTTCATCTCTGAGGGAAGCAAGTTCAAGTTGGAGATGAACCGGTTCAAGTCTGAGCTAAACAAGTTCTTCTCAAACATGAACCGGTTCAAGTCGAAGCTGAACAAGTTCAAGTCAGCGTTGAACTGGTTTCCCCCAAAGGTGAACCCGTTCATCTCCGACTTGAACTCGCCCCACTCCGGGCCCGGCACACCACGCCCGCATCCCCGTGCGCCCCGCATCGGTGTAGGGTGCGCCCCCTTGAACCACGACACAGCCTTCTTTCTCCGCCGGCCTTACCCTTGCCGGCGAGACCGCCTTTTGCCGGAGCTTCTGAAATGAAACGCCCTCTTGTTCTCCTCGCCGCCGTGCCGCTGCTGCTGTGGGGGATCTTCGTGATGCCGGATGTCGTCGCCTCGGCCAAGGGGCCGTGGGACTGGCGCCGCGCGCTCATCATCGCCTCCGGCATCCTCGCCCTGTGGTGGATGAGCGCCGGCATGGTGCTGGCCGCGAGGCTGCCGCGGGTCGAGCAGTTCTTTGGCGGGCTGGACCGCCTGTACCGCCTGCACAAGCACGTGGGCATCGGCGCCGGGGTGATCGTGTTCACCCACTGGATGCTGGAATGGCTGCCCAAGAACCTCGCCAAGGCCGGGCTGATCGCCCGCCCGGCCCGCGGCCCGCGCCCGCCCAAGGGGCCGGAGGATTTCTGGATCGACATCGCCAAGGACGTGGGCGAGTGGGCCGGCTACATCCTGCTGGCGATGGTGGTGATCGCGCTGCTGCGGCGCATCCCCTACCGCTACTTCCGCTGGGTGCACAAGCTGTTTCCGCTGGTCTTCGTCGCCGGGGCCTTTCATGGGCTGATGCTGATGCCGGCCGGTTTCTGGCTGCAGCCCCTGGGCTGGCTCACCGCCTTCATGGCCACCCTGGGCGTGGTGCCGGCAGTGATGGCGCTCACCGGGCGCATCGGCGAGCGCCGGCGGATGGGGGCTGTGGTCGAGGCCGTCACCCGCCATCCGGACGGGGTGCTGGAGATCGCCTGCCGCCCCGCGGGCACGTGGCCGGGCCATCAGTCCGGCCAGTGCGTGCTGGCGGATTTCGGTCCGGCGGGCGAGGGCGCCCATCCCTTCACCGTGGCCAGCGCCTGGAACCCGGCGGACGGCCGCATCACCCTCGCCATCAAGCCCCTGGGCGACTACACCCGGGCGCTGCCGGGGCGGGTGGCGGTGGGTCAGACGATCCGCCTCGAAGGGCCGTACGGGGGCTTCACCTTCAATGCCGCGCAGGGCGACGCCAGCCAGGTGTGGGTGGCCGGCGGCATCGGCGTCACCCCCTTCATCGCCCGCCTGCAGGAACTCGCCGCCCGGGGCGGCACCCGCGCGCCGGTGGATTTCTTCTACAGCACTGCGGATGCCCGGCCGGGCTACGCGGCTGACCTGCCGGCCCTGTGCGCCGCCGCCGGCGTGCGCCTGCATCGCCGCCACACCGACCAGGACGGCCCGCTACCCGCCGACCAGGTGGCCGCCTGCCTCGGCCCGGGCCGGACGGTATGGTTCTGCGGCCCGGCGGCGTGGGGCGAGCGTCTCGCCGCCAGCCTGGCCCAGACCGGTCTGCTGACGCCAAGGGCGTTTCATCGGGAGTTGTTCGATTTTCGCTAGACGGCGGCGGGATTAGCTCGTCGCAGCAGGGTTCGGGCGTGATGGGCGCTGGTTTTTGTGGCCGGAGTGGGGAATGACGAAACGCGGGTTCTGGATTCTTGATGGATATCAAGCTACCCCTCCGATAGCCGGAGCATGATGGATGTCATATCTTGATTGAGTGTTCCTATGATAGGATCAATGTCAGGTGTATGTTTCCACCTGCCTTGTGTATTTAATCAGGATTGAACGTCGTCGTTCTTGTCCCAGTGAGGAACCATGGTATGAAAATCAAAAAGACAGCCATCGCCTTTGCCCTGCTTGCGATTCAGGCCTTTGCAGCAAACGCCCAGACCAACACCGGCCCGGCCGGCAGCGGCCCCAATCCCTATACCGAATGCGGTATCGGTGCAGCCCTGTTCAAGGATGTGCACTGGGCTGCCATCACGTCCAACGTGATCTGGGATCTGGGCATCACCGCGATCACTTCCGCCACCGCCAGCCCGCAGACCTGTAATGCGCGGCAGGTGAAGGCCGCCCTGTTCATCCGTGACACCTACGAGCAACTCGCCGAAGAAACCGCCCGCGGCGAAGGCGAGCACCTGGCCACGGCCCTCAACCTCTTCGAATGCAGCAGCGCCGTTCAGCCGGCCGTGATCGGCGACACCCGCAAGTCGATGGGTGAGGCCGTTGCCGCACCGGGCTACGCCACCCAGCCGCGCCTCGAGAAGGCCGCCGGCCTGTACCGCGCGATCGAGTCGTCCGCTGCCCAGCGCTGCGCGAGCTAAGCCCGCAGTCGTCTGCATCGCGCGCCGGCCGGACTCTCCGGCCGGCGCGTTTTTCTTGTCGAGTGCCTCCGGTGTCTTTTCTTCACTGTCTCCGGCGCCTTGCCATCGGCGCCTGCCTCGTCGCGGGCATGTCCGGCCCCGCGGCGGCGGCCGGCCCTGATCTGGCCGCCCTGGCCCACAGCGACGGCTGGCTGCGCCTCGGCCACTATGTCGCCGACGCCGCCTCGCCCAGTGGTTTCCGGAGCGCCATCTTCAGCGACACCTTCTTTCTGTCCCCCGAGGGGCGGACCGATCCCGAGGCCGAGCTGCGCGCGACGATCGCGGCGATGACTGCCGAGGGCGGCGCCACGGGTGACGCCCACCCCCAGTGCCGCTTTCCCGCGCGGCGGCTGTGGCTGACCCGCCAGGCCGGCGCCGGTGTGTCGATCCCGCAGCAGGCCTGCCCGACCTTCGACACCTGGACCCGGGCCGGCGCCGTCCGCTCGGTGAGCATCGTGCTCGCCAACGGCTTTCTCGGAAATCCCGCGTCCTACTACGGGCACACCTTCCTCAAGCTGAATTTCGAGACCGATCCGGCCCGCTCGAACCTGCAGGATCTGACCCTCAACTACGGCGCCATCGACACCAGCCGCGACGACCCGCTGAGCTACATCGTGAAGGGCATCTTCGGGGGCTACGACGGGGGCTTCAGCGAGATCGGCTACTACTTCCACGAGAACAACTACGGCGAAAACGAGCTGCGCGACCTGTGGGAATACCGGCTGGTGTTGCCCCAGGCCCAGGTGGATCTGATCGTCGCCCATTCGTGGGAAGTCCTGAACAAGCGCTACCGCTATTACTTCTTCCGCGAGAACTGCGCCTTCCGCATGACGGAGATCGTCCAGGTGGTCGAGGGGCTCGACCTGATCCCGCACGACAGGCCGTGGACGGTGCCGCTGTCGGTGCTCCAGCAGTTTCCGGCGGCGCGCTACCAGGGGCGGCCGATCATGGGGCCGGCCCTCCACCAGCCGTCCCGCCAGACCCGCTTCTACCAGAGCTACCGGAACCTCGACGGGCAGGAGCGGGCGCTGCTGCGGGCGCTGGTGTCCGGCGAGGCGCAGTTGTCGGGCAGCACCTTCGAGGCGCTGCCGGTCGACGCAAAACATGCGGTGCTGGATGCCGAAATCGACTATTTCCAGTTCGTGGCCGATCCGAACGAGCGGGCGCGGGGTGTCGTTCATCCGGATTACGCCCGGGCCCTGGCCACCCGCTACGCCATCCCGCCCGGCCGCCGCGCCAGCGTGCCGGCGACGCCCCAGCCGCCCCACGAAGGGCGCTCGCCGAGCTGGCTGCAGATCGGCGCGATGAGCGGCGGTGCCAGCGGTGGGTGGGGGCTGCTCCGGTTGCGCCCTGCGTACTACGATCCGCTCGATTCCGACAGCGGTCACATTCCCAACGCCAGCCTGGCGATGGCGGACATCCAGCTGCAGGTTCGCGCGCAGGAAGTCCGCGTGCGCCGGTTCGATGCGCTGTCGATCGAGAGCGCGGCGCCCGGCGTGAGTGGTCTGCGGGGGGATCAGGGCTTTGCCTGGAAGCTGAAGTTCGGCGCCGAGCAGGCGCGTCTGGCCTGCGGCGACTGCCTGGTGCCGCGGCTGCAGGGCGACATGGGTGTCGGCCGCAGCCTGGCGGACGGGGTTTTCCTGGCCGGCTATGTGGGCGGCGCGCTGCAGCAGGACCGTTACCAGCAGGGCGCAGCCTTCGGGCGGGCGTCCCTGGATCTGATCGTGCGCCCCCGCGGCGAGGCCTTCGGCTTTCGCGCCGGCGTGGAGCAGCGGGTGCCCGTCGATGCGCTGGGCTCGTCGTATCGGGTTGCCCGGCTCGAGGCGCGCTACGCCATCGGAAAACAGGGCGACATCCGACTTCGCCACGAATCCGACAAGTCGGGCGAGACCAGCATCGGCGTCGGCTTTTACTGGTGACCGGGTGATGCCGGGCTGATACGTAAAAAAAAGGGGGCGCCCCGGCGGGAGCGCCCCCTTTTTCATGGTGGAGTGGCGATCAGCCGAGGTCGAAGCGGTCGAGGTTCATCACCTTGGTCCAGGCGGCCACGAAGTCGCGCACGAAGGTCTCCTTCGCGTCGTCGCTGGCGTACACCTCGGCCAGCGCCCGCAGCTGCGAGTTGGAGCCGAACACCAGATCGACGACGGTGCCGGTCCATTTGAGCTCGCCGGTGGCCCGGTCGCGGCCTTCGAGCACGCCGTCGGTGGCGGACTTCTTCCACTGGGTGCCCATGTCGAGCAGATTCACGAAGAAATCATTGGAGAGGGTTTCGGGCCGGCTGGTGAAGACGCCGTGGGCCGAGTGGTCGAAGTTGGCGCCGAGGGCACGCATCCCGCCGATCAGCACCGTCATCTCGGGGGCGGTCAGGGTGAGGAGCTGGGCCTTGTCGATGAGCAACTCGGCGGCGGCGCCTTCCAGGCCCTTGCGCACGTAGTTGCGGAAACCGTCGGCGGCGGGCTCGAGCACGGCGAAGGAGGCCGCGTCGGTCTGTTCCTGCGAGGCGTCCATCCGGCCGGGGGCGAAGGGCACGCTCACGTCGACGCCGGCTTTCTTTGCGGCGGCTTCGATGGCGGCGCTGCCGCCCAGCACGATTAGGTCGGCCAGCGAGATCTTCTTGCCGCCCTGGGCGCTGTTGAACTCGGCCTGGATGCCTTCGAGGGTGGCGAGCACCTGGGCCAGCTCGGCCGGCTGATTGACCGCCCAATCCTTTTGCGGGGCGAGGCGGATGCGCGCGCCGTTGGCGCCGCCGCGCTTGTCGCTGCCGCGGAAGGTGGAGGCCGACGCCCAGGCGGTGGTGACGAGCTGAGAGATGGTCAGCCCGGAGGCGAGCAGCCTGGCCTTGAGGGCGGCGATGTCCTGTTCATCGACGAGCGGATGATCGACGGCGGGGATCGGGTCTTGCCAGATCAGCGGCTCTTTAGGAACCAGCGGGCCGAGGTAGCGGGCGATCGGGCCCATGTCCCGGTGGGTGAGCTTGAACCAGGCGCGGGCGAAGGCGTCGGCGAACTGGTCCGGGTTCTCGAGGAAGCGCCGGGAGATCTTCTCGTAGGCCGGGTCGAAGCGCAGGGCGAGGTCGGTGGTGAGCATCGCCGGGGCGTGGTGTTTGGCCGGGTCGTGGGCGTCGGGCACGGTACCGGCGCCCATGCCGTGCTTGGGCGTCCATTGGTGGGCGCCGGCCGGGCTCTTGGTGAGCTCCCATTCGTAGCCGAAGAGGTTCCAGAAGAAGTTGTTGCTCCAGCGGGTGGGGGTGGTCGTCCAGGTGACTTCGAGCCCGCTGCTGATGGTGTCGCCGCCCTTGCCGCTGCCGTAGCTGCTGGCCCAGCCGAGGCCCTGGGCTTCGATGCCAGCGGCTTCCGGTTCGGGGCCGACGAGGCTGGCGTCACCGGCGCCGTGGGTCTTGCCGAAGGTGTGGCCGCCGGCGATGAGGGCCACGGTTTCCTCGTCGTCCATCGCCATGCGGGCGAAGGTTTCTCGGATGTCGCGGGCGGCGGCGAGCGGGTCGGGGTTGCCGTTGGGGCCTTCCGGGTTCACGTAGATCAGGCCCATCTGCACGGCGGCGAGGGGGTTCTCGAGGTCGCGGTCGCCGGTGTAGCGCTGGTCGTCGAGCCACTTACGCTCGGCGCCCCAGTAAACGTCCTCTTCGGGTTCCCAGATGTCTTCGCGGCCGCCGGCAAAGCCGAAGGTCTTGAAGCCCATGGATTCGAGGGCCACGTTGCCGGTGAGGATCATCAGGTCGGCCCACGAGATGTTGCGGCCGTACTTCTGCTTGATCGGCCACAGCAAGCGGCGCGCCTTGTCGAGGTTGACGTTGTCGGGCCAGCTGTTGAGGGGCGCGAAACGCTGGTTGCCGGTGCCCGCGCCGCCGCGGCCGTCGCTCACCCGGTAGGTGCCGGCGCTGTGCCAGGCCATCCGCACGAAGAGCGGCCCGTAGTGGCCGAAGTCGGCGGGCCACCAATCCTGCGAGTCGGTCATCAGGGCGTGGAGATCCTTGATGAGGGCGTCCAGGTCGAGCTGCTTGAAGGCTTCGGCGTAGTTGAAGTCCGCGCCCATCGGGTCGGACTTGGCGGAGTGCTGGTGGAGGATGCCGAGCTTGAGCTGGTTGGGCCACCAGTCGGCATTCGACGGGGCGCCGGCGGTGGTGTGCTTGCGGACGTCGCCCGAGAACGGGCATTTGGATTCGGCGGACATGTTCTTCTCCTCTGTGTGTTATTGGCTGACCACGGGTTGACCGTCTAGCCCAGTCTAGGGTTTCGGCCGGAGGCAGACCAATTGCATTTGGCGATGGTGGTCATAGGGGCAACAGAGGAGGGCGTCCGGCCCGCTGCGACGGGCCGGACGTGCCGTGGAGCTCAGCGCACCATGTCGGCGCTGAAGGCGTAGGAGAACCCCACTGCGAAGGCGTTGGCCGAGCCGTTGCCGCCGAGGGTCTGGGCGGCCTGGTTGTCGCCGCGGGAGCTGGCGTGGTCGAACAGGGCGTAGAGCTTGGTGTTCTTGTAGAGCAGCCAGGTGGCGCCCAGGCCCAGGGTGTCGACCCGCGGCTTGTTGCCGCTGGCGATGTCGTAGCGCTTCACGTAGTAGGCGGCTGTCACGTCCACGCTGGGGGTTACCGCGTAGGTGGCGCCGATGCCTTTCACCGAGGCGTCGGCGGCGGAGTAGGCGACGTTGGTGTTGGTGGAGTCCTTCAGGGTGACGGCCGGCAGGGCGGTGTGGCCCATCGCGGCGCGCACGCTGAGGGGGCCGAAGCGGTAGCCGACGCCCAGGTTGTGGAGGCGGTACTTCACGTCGCGGTTGGTGACCACGTCCATAGGGTTCCACTCGGTGTAGGAGCCGCCGATGCTGAAGTTGCCGTAGTCGTAGCTGGCGCCCACGGCGGCCTTCGAGCCCTGGCTGTCGCCGCCGGCCACCGCGCCGGGGCTGTAGCCGGCCACGATGCGAGCACCGGCCAGGTTGGGGCTGACGTACTTGATCATCGCGTTGTCGCGGGAATCCAGGTTGCCCGAGACGCCGGCGCTGTACTTGCCGGCGGCGGTGTTCACCAGCCCCTGGCCGTAGATGGCGTTGCCCAGGTTGTAGGCGCCGTACACCGAGGACATGAAGAAGTTGGTGTAATTGGACGGCTCGACCTTGATCACCGCGTCCACCGCCACCGTCTGCTGGCGGCCGAGGTTGACCGTGCCGTAGCGGCCGGCAAGGCCCACGTAGGCGGCGCGGTTGAACAGCACGCTGCCGCCGTTTGCGCCGTTGTAGTTCGACGGGCCGATCTGGCCGGAGACCGGCAGCATGTTGGCGCCGGACGAGGTTAGGAACTCGGTATCCACCTTGAACAGCGCGGTGAGGCCGTCGCCGAACCCCGTCGAGCCGGTGACGGCGAGGTTGGTGGGGGCCATGCCGCCGTTGAAGAACTTGGTGGTGCCGCCCTGCAGCGCCGCCGAGGAGGTGGCGACGTTGCCCTGGTGGCCGACGGCGGCGTCGATGTTGCCGGATAAGGTGAGCTTGAAGTTGCCCGGCCCGCTGCTGGCCGGGGCCGCGGCGGGGGCAGCCGGTGCGGCTGCGGCGGCCTTCTGCTCGGCCATCTGGCGTTGCAGGCTTTCGAGGCGGCGGGCGAGGTCTTCGATCTGCGCCTGCAGCTCCTTTTCGCCGGCGAGGACGGGGCCGGCCGTGAAGGCGCCGGCAATGGCGAGCGCGAGCAAGCGCGCACGATGGGCGTGACGGTGACGTGACATGGTTGTCTCCTGTTTATTGTGTGTGGTGTGCCCGCGGCAGGCGGCGGGCGGGGTGTGGGTCGGCCTGCCTGGGGGCTCAGCGGTCCTCGAAGCGGGGTTTGCGCTTCTCGGCGAAGGCCGCCATGCCTTCCTTCTGGTCGTGCAGCGCGAAGGACGCGTGCAGGGTCCGGCGTTCGAACAACAGCCCCTCGCCCAGGGGGCTCTCGAAGGCGCGGTTGACCGATTCCTTGAGCATCATCAGCACCGGCAGCGAGTGTTCGGCGATGCCCTGGGCGGCGGTCAAGGCTTCGTCCAGCAGGCTGTCTGCGGGGACGACCTGGGAGACGAGCCCGCAGCGCTCGGCCTCGGCGGCGTCCATCATCCGGCCGCGCAGCACGAGGTCCATCGCCTTGGCCTTGCCGACGGCCCGGGGCAGCCGCTGGGTGCCGCCGGCGCCGGGCAGGGTGCCGATCTTCACCTCGGGCAGGGCGAAGCGGGCGGTGTCGGCGGCGAAGACGATGTCGCACATCATCGCCACCTCGCAGCCGCCGCCGAGCGCCACGCCCGACACCGCGGCAATCACCGGCTTGCGGAAGGTCTTGAGGCGTTCCCAGTTGCGGGTGATGAAGTTGCCCTTGTAGGCGTCCATGAAATCCATCTGGCGGATGGCGACGATGTCGGCGCCCGCCGCGAAGGCCTTGGCGGAGCCGGTGAGGACGACGCAGCGGATCGCGTCGTCGGCCTCGAAGGCGTCCAGCGCGGCGGCCAGGGCGTCCATGACCGCGTCGTTGAGGGCGTTGTAGACCTCGGGCCGGTTGAAGCGGATCAGGCCGACCTTGCCGTGGGTCTCGATGAGGATGGGCGGGTTCATGGGGCGGCCCTCACTCGGCATCGCCGAACGACTTGGCGATGGCCCGCAGCTTGAACTTCTGCAGCTTGCCGCTGGGTGTGCGGGGCAGGTCGTCGACGATCTCCAGGCGCTCGGGCCAGTACTGCTTGGCCACCTGGCGGCCTTCGAGGTAGCCGACCATCTCCTGGAAGTCGAAGCGCGCGCCGGGCTTGAGGGACACGAAGGCGCACACCCGCTCGCCCAGGCGCCGGTCCGGGTAGCCGACGATGGCCACCACGGCGATGGCGGGGTGCTGGTAGAGCAGGTTCTCGATCTCGACCACCGGGATGTTCTCGCCGCCGCGGATCACCACGTCCTTGGTGCGGCCGGTGATGCGGATGTAGCCCTCGGCGTCGATGGTGGCCACGTCGCCGGT
>JAKLLO010000149.1 GCA_023150095.1 Zoogloea sp.
AGGCCGCGCACGTCCGGGAAGGCGTTTTCCTCGGGGCAGAACACCTCGTCCATCACGATCTCGCCGGTGATCGAGGCGCGAAGGCCGACCTTGCCGTGGATCGCCGGTGCCGACAGGCCCTTCCAGCCTTTCTCCAGCACGAAGCCGCGGATCTTGCCGGCGTCGTCCTTGGCCCACACCACGAACACATCGGCCACCGGGCTGTTGGTGATCCACATCTTGCTGCCGGTGAGGCTATAGCCGCCGTCCACCTTGCGGGCACGGGTGGCCATCGAGCCCGGGTCGGAGCCGTGATCGGGCTCGGTGAGGCCGAAGCAGCCGATCAGCTCGCCGCGGGCGAGGCCAGGGAGGTATTTCTGCCGCGTGGCCTCGGTGCCGAATTCGAAGATCGGCACCATCACCAGCGAGCTCTGCACGCTCATCATCGAGCGGTAGCCGGAATCGACACGCTCCACTTCCCGCGCGATCAGGCCGTAGCTCACGTAGCTGAGGCCGGCGCCGCCGTATTGTTCGGGGATGGTCGGGCCGAGCAGGCCCAGTTCGCCCATCTCGCGGAAGATGGCGAGGTCGGTGTGTTCATGGCGGAAGGCGTTGACGACCCGCGGTGCGAGCTTGCCCTGGCAGTAGGCGTGGGCGGCGTCGCGGATCTGGCGTTCGTCGTCGGTGAGTTGCTGGTCGAGGAGGAGCGGGTCATCCCATTTGAAGTCGATCATCGGGTCATCCTGGTCGGGTTGGGCGAACGCCCGGCGGGGCGCAGGCGTTGATGATGCCCCAGCCCGGCCGGGGAAGCACGCCACCTGTCTGGTGGTGCGTCTGGCGCTGGTGGAGATGGGGCCCGGACATCCATGCGTGGGTCTCGCGCACCCGGCAACGAGTGATTTTTACTCACGCGTGAGTTCGGGCCGCTCATCGATGGGGGCGTGCCATTCACCGATGAGCGGCCGGGACTGACGGATGAGTGAATTTCACTCGTGCATGGGTCTCGGACAGTCATCGATGAGTGATTTTTGCTCATGCATGAGTTCGCGCGACCCATCGATGAGCGAAATTCATCCATCGATGGGTGATGGGCGCTCATCGCGGGCCGGCACGGAGGTGGCGGGGCTTACATCCCCAGGTAGGCGGCGCGCACCTGCTCGTCCTCGATCAGCTCGCGGCCTGTGCCGGTGAGGGTGACCGAGCCGGTTTCGAGCACGTAGCCGCGGTCGGCCAGCGCGAGGGCGGAGAAGGCGTTCTGCTCGGCGAGGATGATGGACATGCCCTGGGCCTTGAGGGCCTTCACCACGTTGAAGACTTCCTCCACCAGCAGCGGGGCGAGGCCCATCGACGGCTCGTCCAGAAGCAGCAGCTTTGGCCGGCCCATCAGCGCGCGGCCGATGGCGAGCATCTGCTGCTGGCCGCCGGAGAGCGTGCCGGCGGGGAGCTTCCGCTTCTCCTTGAGGATCGGGAACATCGCGTAGATCTTTTCCAGATCGCCTTCCACCTGGGCCTTGGGCTGGGTGTAGGCGCCCAGGCGCAGGTTGTCTTCGATGGACAGCGGGCCGAACACCTGGCGGCCTTCCGGGCTCTGGCAGATGCCCCGGCGCATGCGCATGTCGGCGCGCAGCTTGGAGATGTCCTCGCCGTCGAAGATGATGCGCCCGCTCATGGGCTGCACGCCGGACAGGCTGCGCAGGAAGGTGGTCTTGCCGGCCCCGTTGGCGCCGACCAGGGCGACCGTCTCGCCGCGCCGCACCTCGATGGAGATGCCCTTCAGTGCCTTGATGCGGCCGTAGCTGCTTTCGAGATTGGACACCGACAGCAGCATGTCGGGCTGGCTGGCGGCGGATTGCAGCTCGCCGGCGCTGCTGGCACCCAGGCCCACCGACACCGGCGCGAGGCTGGCGACCTTGTGGAACAGCTCGCGGAATTCGGCCCGGGCGGCGCTGCCGAACACCGGGTCGTCGTTGTCGAGGAAGGCGGCGTCGATCTCGGCCCAGTCGGCGGGGGTGAGCACCTCGCTGGCGAGGCCGTAGATGTCGCGCTCCTCGCTCTTGATGTGGGCCTTCTGGTCGTTGAGGTAGAGCCGGAAGGCTTCGGCCAGGCCGCCGATGGTGCTGCGGCCGGCGACGGTGTCGGCCAGCTGGCGGCGCAGGGCGGCGAGGTTCTGGGGGCCGTTGCGGTGCTCGGCCTGCAGGCGGTCGAGGAGCGGGGCGGTGGCGTCGGAGCGCTGGCGCAGCACGCGGAACAGGTGCTCGTCCTCCTTGCGGTGGTGGCAGCCGTCCATGAAATGCTCGAAGTAGTCGAGCACCGAGGTGAGGAAGGCTTCCTCCACCTTGCGGTCGCGCTCCATCTCGGCGATGACCTGCTCGACGGTTATGGCGATGCGCCACAGGTTGCGGTGCTCGTCCTTGATGATGCTGAGGGCTTCCATTGCGGGTTCCTCGAATTACGCGTGGGCGCCCAGATAGGCGGCGATCACGTCCGGGTTGCGGCGCACTTCCTCGCCGGTGCCTTCGGCGAGCTTCTTGCCGTAGTCCAGCACCAGGATGCGGTCGGAGAGGTTCATCACCATCTTCATGTCGTGCTCGACGAGCACCACGGTGATGCCCGAGTCGGCCACCTTGCGGACGAGGTGGTCCACCTCGATGGTCTCCTTCGGGTTGAGGCCGGCGGCGGGTTCGTCGAGGAAGATCAGGCGCGGTTTCATGGCCAGCGCGCGGGCGATCTCGAGGCGCTTGAGGGCGCCGTAGGGCATCGAATCCGCGCGGGCGTCGCGGTATTTCTCGAGGCCGACGAAACGCATCAGCTCGAAGGCCTCTTCGCGCAGCTCGGCGTCACGGCGGGTGAGGCCCGGCAGGCGCAGCGCGGCCTTGAGGAGGTTGCGATCGAGCCGCAGGTGAGCGCCGACCATCACGTTCTCGATGGCGCTCATGTTCATGCAGATCTGCAGGTTCTGGAAGGTGCGCGCCACCCCGCGGCGGGCGAGCTCGTCCGGCGACTTGCCTCCGATGGATTCGCCATCGAGGCGGATCTCGCCGGCGGTGGGCTTGTACACGCCGGTGATGAGGTTGAACAGGGTCGTCTTGCCGGCGCCGTTGGGGCCGATCACCGAATAGACGATGCCGGCATCGATGGTGAAGCTCACATCCTGTACGGCCTTCACGCCGCCGAAGTGGATGGAGAGGTTGGAGACGTCGAGGAGGGCGGGCATGTTATTCAGCCTTTCCAAACTTGCTGGCCAGGGTGGGCACCAAGCCCTTGGGCAGGAAGATCATGCAGATCATCAGGATGGCGCCGAAGGCGACGGTCTCCCAGCCTTCGAAGGTGGCGAGCGCCTGGGGCAGGGCGGTGAGCAGCACCGCGCCGATCACCGAGCCATACACCGAGGCCATGCCGCCGATGACGACCATCGTGACGAGCTCGATGGAGTGGAAGAAGTCCGCCAGATTCGGGGTGACGAAGCCCACGTAATGGGCGGTGACGCTGCCCATCAGGCTGGCAAACACGGCGGACATCACGAAGATGGCGACCTTGTAGCGCACCACATCCACGCCCACCACGCGGGAGGCGACCTCGGAGCCGTGCAGCGCACGCAGGGCGCGGCCGAAGGGCGAGTCGATGAGGTTGATCGACGCCCACACGCTCACCGCCAGCAGCGCGGCGATCACCCAGTACCACTGCTTGTCGCTGGAAAGCTCGAAGCCGGCCAGGCCGAAGGTGGGCACCGGCATGCCGTCGGGACCGCCCGTCCATTGGGCCTCGTTGCGCACCGCGATGTTGATGATGATGCCGAGGCCCAGGGTGGCCATCGCAAGGTAGTTGCCCTTGAGCTTGAAAATCGGCCGGGCCACCAGCGCGGCGAGGATGCCGGTGGCGACGGCGCCGGCGATCATCGCCAGCACCGGATGCCAGCCGAAGTGGGTGGGCAGCACCGCCGAGGCGTAGGCACCCAGGCCCAGGAAACCGGCGTGGCCGAGGCTGATCTGCCCGGCAAAGCCGATCAGCAGGTTGAGGCCGAGCACGATGATCGCGTTGATCGCCATGCGGATCGCCAGATCCAGATAGAAGCTGTTGGGCAGCACGAGGGGCAGCACCGCCAGCACCGCGATGAGGAGGTAGAGGCCGAAGTAGGCGCGTTTTTGCATGGTCACACCCGGTCGGTCACCTTCGCGCCGAACAGGCCGCGCGGCATGAAGAAGAGGATGAAGAGGATCAGCACGAAGGGGATCGCGTCCTTGTAGGCCGACGACAGATAGCCGGCGCCCATGGCTTCGAGGATGCCCACCAGCAGGCCACCCACCACCGCGCCGAGGCCGTTGCCGAGCCCGCCCAGCACCGCCGCGACGAAGCCCTTGAGGCCCAGCATGATCCCCACGTCGTAGGAGGTGAGGGTGATCGGGGTGATCAGGATGCCGCCCAGTGCACCAAGGGCAGCCGACATGGCGAAGCTCATGAACAGCACGCCGTTGGTGTTGATGCCGACCAGCTCCGCCGCGAGGCGGTTGTAGGAGGTGGCGAGCATCGCCTTGCCAGTGAGGGTGCGATTGAAGAAGTACCACAGCACCACCACGACCACCGCGGTGACGCCCATCACCCACAGGCTCTGGGGCATCAGGGTGGCGCCGAGGATCTCGATCGGGGTGTCGCCCGAGAAGGCCGGCAGGCTGTGGGTGTTCTTGCCGAGGAAGACCTGCACCAGGCCGCGGATCACCAGCGAGGCGCCGATGGTGATGATGATGAGGGTCACCGTCTCGGCGCCCTTCACTGGCTCGATGGCCAGCTTTTCGATGACCACGCCGACCACCGCCGGCACCAGGATCGCCAGCACCAGCGCCGCCGGCAGGGGCAGGCCGGCCTGGGTGAAGAACACCGCCAGCATGCCGCCCAGCATGATGAACTCGCCCTGGGCGAAGTTGATCACGTTGCTGGCGTTGTAGATCAGCGTGAAGCCGAGGGCCGCCAGCGCATAGGTGGCGCCGACGGTGAGGCCGGAGAACAGGAATTGAAGCAGCTGGGCGAGCATCACGCACCTCCTGTCGGGGCGTGGTGGGGTCGATGAGTCATCGTGTCTCCTCTCGATCGAGTGGGCCGATCCGGCGCCGGGGACCAGGGTGGCCTGGCGGCCGAGATTCTATATTTTGTAATCGGTTCTGTTTATTAGAAATGATACAAAAAAGCTAGTCAAGCTAAATTTGTGTATCAAATCAAATCGGCGTGATTGATGCCCGCCCCGGCTGCCGATGCGGGGGCGGGCGAATACCGAGTGTTCAGCGGGGGCCGGGGGCTTCGCGAGTGGAGCCGAGGCGCTGGGAGAGGGAGTGGGCGGCGTCCTTCAGGCGGGCGATCACCGGGCTCTCGGCGCTCATGTCGATGGAGCCCTCGACGCCCACCAGCACGATGGACATGGTGAGTTCGTTCTTGAAGTTGAACACCGGCGCGGCCACCGCCTCGACGCCGCGGAACATGTAGTTGCCGGAGATGACGGCGATGCCCTGGTTGCGCACCTCGGCCAGCAGGGCCTCGGCGTCTTCCTGGGTCTCGACGCCGGGGGGCAGGTTCTTGCGGGTGTCGAGCTCGCGGCGGAGGATGGACTTGATCTGCGCGGGCGGCAGCCAGGCGCCGAAGACCCGGCCGACGGCGGAGCTGAGCAGGCCGAGGGTGGTGCCGGTGACCACGTTGACGGTGATTGGCCGGCGCGGGCGTTCCCAGCGCACGATCACCGGGCCGTTGTCGCCCCACACGGCCAGGGCGGTGGTTTCATTCACCGCGTCGCGCAGCTCGGAGATGGCCGTGAGGCCCAGGCGGATGCGGTCGAGCCGGTCGATGGCGACGAGGCCGATGTTGAGGGCGAAGGGCCCCAGGTTGTAGCGCGAGGTGAGCGGGTCCTGCTCGACGAGGCCGCTGCGGATCAGGCTGACCAGGTAGCGGTGGGCCTTGGAGGGCGGCATGTCGGCGGCGGCGGCGATGTCCTTGAGCATCATCGAGCGCTTGCCGAACACCATCGCCTTGAGGATGCCCATGCCCACTTCGAGGGACTGGACGCCGTGTTTTCCTTCCAGCTCTTCGCTCATGTTTCTGTGTCCGGTGGTTGGTTGAACGTGTTACGTAATGGTAAATTGATTTTAGAAAAAGTAATCATAAATCCCAAGTGAGGAGTCAGGAGGGAGGCGTGAGGGGGCCTTGGTTGGGTCGTGTGCGCTGGCGATGGCTGGTGCGTGGGATCGAGCGGGCGCTCTTGCGGCTTCCTCGTCACTCTTCCCCAAACCAGGAGATTCAGCCATGACCCAGCTTCGTGTTTTTGCCATCGACGGCATCGTGCCGGTGGTTCATCCGTCCGCCTATGTGCATCCCAGCGCCGTGCTGATCGGCGACGTGATCGTCGGCCCTGACTGCTACGTGGGGCCGTGCGCCAGCCTGCGCGGCGATTTCGGCCGGCTGATCCTGGAGCGCGGCGTGAATGTGCAGGACACCTGCGTGATGCACGGCTTTCCGGGTACCGACACGGTGATCGAGGAGGATGGCCACATCGGCCATGGGGCGGTGCTGCACGGCTGCCGGATCGGCCGCAACGCGCTGGTGGGGATGAACGCGGTGATCATGGACAACGCCGTGATCGGCGAGGCGTCCATCGTGGCGGCGATGGCCTTCGTGAAGGCCGGGGTGGAGATTCCGCCGCGCTCGCTGGTGGCGGGGATGCCGGCCAAGGTGCTGCGCGAACTCACCGACGAGGAGATCGTCTGGAAGACTGACGGCACGCGCACGTATCAGGATCTGACCCGACGCTGCCTGGCGACGATGGTCGAGACCGCTCCGCTCACCGAGATGGAGCCCGGCCGCAAGCGCTTCGAGATGCCGGACGTGGTGCCGCTGGTGGCGCTCAGGAAGAAGGACGCCTGAGCATCAGCCGCCGAGACTGCGGGAATAGGCGAGGAACACGTCGTCCCGCTTCCAGCCGAGCGATTCGTACAGGGCCTGGGCGGCGTGGTTGCTGCGCGCGGTGGTGAGGTCCATCCGCGCCTTGCCCCGCTGCCGGGCCAGCGCCTCGGCCGCCTGCAGCAGACAGCGGCCCACGCCGGCGCGGCGGTGGGCGGGCTGCACGAACAGGTCGTAGAGGCTGAAGATGGGCTCCGCCTCCACCGAGCAGAAGGTGGGGTAGAGCTGACAGAAGCCGAGGATCCAGCCATCCGCGTCGCAGGCGATGAGGATTTCCGACTCCTGCCGGGCGAGGCGCTCCAGCACGAAGCGCTCGGCGCCCGCCGGGTCGGCCGGCTGGTTGTAGAACTGGCGGTAGGCATCGAACAGCGGCGCGACGGCCGCTGCGTCTTCGGTGCCGGCGAGGCGGATGGACACGGCCGGCGTCGTCATGTCCGGGCTGCCTTGGACGCGGCGCCGGGAAGCGGCTCCAGCTTGCCGTCGCCGTAGGTGCGCAGCACCTGGGAGATGGTGACGTGGTAGCCGTCGAGCCAGTTGGCCTGGCGGGCCTTGGCTTCCAGGTGCAGGGGATGGTCGACGAGGGCCTTCAGGGCTTCGAGGCTGTCCCAGTAATACACGTTGGCGATCTGGCCGGACTGGGGGTTCTCCCAGCTTGTCTCGCCCAGGTAGCCGGGAATCGAGCGAGCGGCGGCGGCGATCGCTTCGTCGAGGCGGTGGAACGCGTCGTCGAGGCGGTGGAACGCGTCGTCGAGGCGGTGGAACGCGTCGTCGAAGGCCCCGGCCTTGAAAACGAAGGTGGAGGTGTACATCCGCAGCTCCTGGTCCCGTCGAAAAAAGCGGCGTATTAAACGCGCTCCTGCCGGCGATGACAAGGGCAAGCGCTGCCCGGGGCGCGCTCAGGCCAGTTCGGCCAGCGGGTCGTCTTCGCGGAAGCGTTCGTGGATGAGGCGGGAGGCCGGTGGCGTCTGGCCGCTGGCGAGCTGGAAGTGGGCGTCCAGGTGGCGCTCGGACGGGGCCAGCAGGCGGCGGTAGAGCTCCTTGCACAGCAGGCGGGCCTTCTGGCCGGGCCAGTCGGACGGCAGCAGCACGTCGGGGAGCTCCGGGTCGCGCAGCAGCAGGCGCCGGTAGTCGTGGATCAGCAGGATGCGCAGCAGGAAGGCGCTCTGGTCGTCGATCTCGTTGTTGGCGTCGGTGCGCAGCTGGTCGAGCACCGGCTGGTAGCGGTCGACGAAGCCGGCATACACGCCGGCCAGGTGTTCGAGATTCCAGGCGCCATTGACCATGTCCACGTCGTTGGCGGCGGTACCGAACTGGGCGTCGGCCGCCAGCAGCGGCTTGAGCCGGCCGAGGATGCCCGACAGCCCTTCGGCGTGGAGAGCGTCGAAGGCGGCGGTGAGATCGGCGCTGGGATGCACGAAGCAGTCGCCGCCGAGCACGCCAAAGCCCTGCCAGAACAGCGCCCGGCGCAGGCCTTCGCGCTCTTTCGGGGCGAGCTCGCCGACGGTGACGATGAGCCGCCAGCGGCGGTCCCACAGGGGGGCGCTGGAGGCGTAGATGTGGCGGGAGGCTTCCTCGAAGCGGCGCTGGCCGGACGGGGTGAGCAGGTAGTCGGTGCGCCGGCCGGAGGGCTCGGTACGCAGCCATTCTTCCTTCACCAGCCGGAACACCGAGGTGCGCACCAGGCGCTCGTTGAGCCCGAGGGGCTCGAGCAGCTCGATCAGGCTGCCCAGCCAGATGCGGCTGCCCCGCGGCAGCACGGCATCCCCAAAGACCGAGATGATGAGCGAGCCAGCCTGGACGCGGTCCTGCTGGCGGAAGTCTTCGAGACGTTGCTGGGCTGGGGGGAGCACGATCTGGCCGAGTGTTGCCCGTGGATGGGCACAAAGATTGCTATTTTAGCGGCTCCCCCCGGTGCTGAACAGGCGACATGCCTTTCGGCCTGCCGTCTAGAAGTTCAGCAGGTGGGCCGCATCGGGGATTTCCGGCTGCTGCTGGGCGAAGAAGCCTTCGGTGTGGATCAGCTCGGGCTTGGCGCCAAGCGCCTTCACCGCCGCCACGCAGGTGTCGACGAAGGCCGGGCTGCCGGCGGCGAAGATGGTGTGCTTCGACAGATCCGGGAACAGCCCCGGCAGCACCGCATCCACGCGCCCGTTGAGGTAACCGTCCTTCTCCTCGCGGGTGAGGGTGACCTTGTAGTCGAACGCCCGGTGCTTGGTGCGCCACCAGGCCATCAGGCCCTGGCTGTAGACGTCGGCCTCGCTGCGGGCCGAGAAGAGCAGGGTCACGGGCTTGCGGAAACCCCGGCGCAGCGCGGCTTCGGTGAGGGCCAGGATCGGCGCGAGGCCGGTGCCGGCGGCGAGGCACAGTACCGGCGTGTCCACGCCCGGATCGCCGATGAAGGTGCCGTAGGCGCCGGAGAGCTTGACGCTCTCGCCGATGGTGAGCTTGTCGTGGACCCAGTTGCTCGTCACGCCGCCGTCGGCGCGGGCCACCTGCAGCACGAGCTCGCCGTCCGGGCGCGGGGCGTTGGAGATGGAGTAGGCACGGGGCGGGATGTCGGCACGCGGGTTGCCGAGGGTGACGTACTGGCCGGGCCAGTAGCGGATCGGCTGGCCCACCGGGCGCAGGCGCAGCTCGACCACGCGGTCGGCCACGGGGCGCTTGTCGGTGACCACGAAGAGGGCGTCCTCGCGGGGCGGAAAGAGCTTGGGCTTGGCGTCTTCGGTGCCCCATTCGATGGTGAGCTCGTCGGAGATCGGCTTGGCCATGCACATCAGGCCGTAGCCCTGGCGGCGCTCTTCCTGTGACAGCGCCATGTCGAGCACCATGCCCTGGTCGAACTGACCGGCGGTGACCTTCACCTTGCACTCGCCGCAGGCGCCGGCGCGACAGTTGTTGGGCAGCGCGTAGCCTGCCTTTTCGAGGGCCATCAGCACGGTGTCGCCGTAGGCGCATTCCACCGACTTGCCCGAGGGTTGCATGATGATGCGTGACATGGTTTTTCTCTGTGAGGGGTTAGGAGTGAGGCGAGAGGTGGGGCGGCGCTTTTTCTTCTGGCGCCTTCCTCCTCACGCCTCACGCTTTATTTAGAAGACGGGAATGATGTCTTCCATGTCGATGTCGCTGATTTCCTGGCCGGTGATGCCCACTTCGGGGATCGCCGGGAAGGGGATGTTGTAGCGGTCGAGCACGCCCTTCAGGTTGATCATCGCGTTCTTCCAGTTCTGCAGCTTCATCTCGTAGGTCGGGATGCCGAAGCCGGCGCCGCGGGCCACTTCCTCGGCCTCGCGCTGGTTGTCGATGAAGTCGGCGGGCAGATCCCAGAATTCCATCGGCGGCTCGAACAGCACGGCCGACAGGAACAGGTAGCCGGCGCGGATCTGCTTGGTGACGATGGACTTGGTCTCTTCCTTCAGGCCCGGGTAGTCGCGCTCCATCACCGCCATGCAGATCGCCATGTGGCGGCCTTCGTCACGGCCGATGTTCTTGAAGCCTTCCTTGAAGAC
>JAKLLO010000150.1 GCA_023150095.1 Zoogloea sp.
TTTGCTCGATGCGAGCCGTGCATTCGTCGTACGCAAACAGCTCGACGCCGATACCCTGCGCGACCAGATTCCCATGACCCAGCCCGGCCGGATCGAAACTGTGCTGAACGGCAATGCGCCAATGGATGAAATCCGCGAGTTCGTCCGCCTGCTGTCGATCCGCTACGCTGTTCCGGACATGCGCACCATCCGCCAGCGCCTGCGCGTCGCCCGAGCAACGCAGGACGCCTATCGACGGCTACTGGCTTTCCTGTGTCCCAACATCGAACCCACCTGCGCAGACCCGGCGCAAAACAAAGTGCTGCAACTGCTGGGGCTCATCAGCTATGTGTATGACCTCACGATTAAGGCCTACAAGCAAAACGAGGGGCAGGCGGAGGAGGATCGCTGGTTCGAATCGCGACTCCCACCGTGGGACAAGGAAACGATTCTTCTCTCCATCGTTCCATCCCGCTCCAACTCGGCTCCTATCGAAGTCGGCGAAATGCTGACTCGAATCTTCTCGACGCTGAAGGCAGATGATCCCTTGCCCGATTATGTATTGTCGTTAAGCCCCGCCCACATCGAATCTACCACCCTGCGCAAGCTAGAATTGATCACCCTGCTGGCCCACGACGCCCAGCGCACCAATGCAACACTGGACCGGATTCGCCGCTCATCTGCCTGGCGGGTACTGCGCGACGTGAGTGATTATTGGATCGTCAGCCAAATCGCGCTGGACGAAAGCCTCTCCCCGAAAGCCCGAGCGGCAGCCATTGAGCGCCTACGCGAAGTCGCGTCCACGCCGGATCAAACGCTTGGCGCAATCATGATCGAACTTGGCAGCCTACTCAACGCGGAACGGAAGCAGCGGCCTGCCGGTGTGGAAAAACGGGTTGGAACGCTGCTCGCCGAAGCAGAAACCAGTGAAGCCTACTCGCGTTGGGAAGCTGGGGTATTGCAGTACCGGGCCAAGGATTTCCTCGCGAAGAACGACTATGAGAATGCGGTGAAGTACTTCGAGAAATCCCTGGATGCCACGCACACACACAACCACGGCGGCCTGCGTGGCGAGATCGCTCGAGACTGCTTTGCGGTGATGGTCGCCAACAGCGGGCTTGACCAGAAGAGACACGAGAAGCCCTTCCGCCACATGCTGGCCGACGGCAGCATGATTGAAGGCAGCACCAGTCCCAGCCTGGAAGACACGGCTAAAGCCGTACTCGAGTACTTCTGGGATACGCTGTACAAGCCGTACCCGGATTATCCGGTCGAGCGACCGATCGCACAGGCGGAGTTCAAGAAGATGTTCAGCGAAACTTTCGGGTTCATCGAGTACGCAGATTGGGATTCGCTGACGGTCTGGTTGAAGAAAAACCGGCGCAGTCTGGGAAAGAAAACGCTCAGCAGTGTCACCGGAGACTCCACCTTACTCACCTGGATCAAGCCCATGTACGAAATCGAGAGCAAATTCGATCTGCTGAACGCTTGGTTACCGCCTCACTCACGTGAATCAACTACGCAGATGGCCGCTCATATGGAAAATCGCCGCAAAGCGATCGCCGTACTGGTCAAAGAGTGGCCCGAGCAGTTGAATATGATCGATTTCAAACGTCAATCCGCACTCATGTTTGCAGCCCAGCAGCGCGACGTCGAAACCCTTCAAGTGCTGCTTGAAGCAGGCGCAGACATCGACCTCCAGGACTACAAGGGACGTACCGCGCTCCACGGAGCCGTGACGGGCGGTAGTGTTGAATGCATTGCGGCTGTGCTCAACCGACAGCCGGATACTGAAAAAGTAACGACGGACGAAGGCAATACGCCATTGCACACGGCGGTAAAAATGGGTCTGCCGGCGCTACTTCGCCCGCTCATCGACTACGCGCCGAAATGGTTGGTCCAGAAAAACACTTTCGACCTCACCCCGCTAGAATTGCTGGAACGAATCATCATGCCTGATCTCCCCGCGTTCCAAAGCCTGATGCAGCAAAACCACCGCCGGGTTGGGAAACAAGTCGACTACCAAGAGTGCGTAATGATGCTGCGCAGCCACGAAAACTCGGCCTGCAGTAGCTGCTGAACTCTGCTACTTTCAACAGCCCCCGGGCGGCGCGGCTCAGGCCCGCCCGGCGTGCTTTTCTGCGACGAACTGGTCGAGCAGGGCCATCACCTCGCGGCTGCCGGTTTCCATCTCGTTGAGCCCATCCACGATCCGCGACTGGATCGCCCCGTCGTTCTGCCAGTTGCCGCCAAGCAATGCCAGCACCCGGTGGGCGCCGCCGTGCACCAGCGCGTGGGGCGCCTCCAGCCTCGCATAGCCGGGCAGGTGGCCGAACAGGGCCATCCCCTCGCCGCGATACCAGCGGCCCAGCCGGCACTCCTCGTGCCCCACCGCCACCGGGGTGGCGTGCTCGCTGTCGCCGTCGCTGTTGAGCGACAGGTAAGTGCGCTGCTTGTAGATCATGTGATCCAGCTTCACCAGGGTCGCGAAGCTCTTGTCGTGCACCTCCGCGGCCTGACGCTCGGTCTGGCTCGCCGCTGTCGCAAAGCGCCCGAAGGTGGCCGCCAGCTCGCCCACCACATGCTGGGAACTCGCGGTCATGTCCCGCATCTCGCGGGCGTTGGACTGCATCGCCTCGCTCTGGCCGATCAGCCCGTTCATCACCTCGCCGATCGACTGAGACGCGCTGCGGGTCTTCTCGGCGAGCTTCCTCACCTCGTCGGCCACCACCGCGAAGCCACGGCCGGATTCACCCGCCCGGGCCGCCTCGATCGCCGCGTTGAGGGCCAGCAGGTTGGTCTGGTCGGAGATCTCGTTGATCAGCGCCACGGATGTCGCCACCTCGCGGCTGCGGGCGGTCATCTGGTCGATGGCCGAGGCCACCTGCACGATGCGCGTGCCGATGCCGTCGAGCTGCGACACCACCTCGGTCACCGTGCGCTGGCTCTCGCCCGCCTCGGTGGCGGTGGCCGTCGCGGCGGCGGCCGCCTCGTGCATCTGCCCGGTGATCGCCAGCAAGTCGGCCTGGTTGCCGGTGAGGTTGCTGATCAGGTTGCGGGCATTGAGCATCCCGGCGTTGCTCAGCAGCATGGCCTTCATCTGGCCACGCATGTGGTCGGCCATCGACGCCAGCAGGGTGTTGTGGGCCGCCATCGCCGCGTGCAGCCCACCGTGCAGGCCGGCGCTCTGGCCGAGGCGCGCGTAGCGCCCGTCCATCTGGGCCCGGAAGGCGCTTTCGGATTCGCGGAAATACGCCTCCAGCTGGTCGAGCAGATCATTCATCGCCCACGCCAGCCGGCCGATCTCGTCCTTGTCGTCCATGCCGGTAATGCGCGGCGAGAAATCACCCTTGCCGATCTTCTCGACCAGCGCCAGCAGCCCGTCGAGCGGCCCCAGCGCCTCGCCCAGCCGGCGCAGGCCCCAGGCGGTGAGCGCGACGCCGGCCACCAGCCACACCAGCATCAGCGGATGCGACGCCCCCAGGAAGAACCCCGCGACCAGCGCCGCCACCAGCAGCGCGGCCTGGGCCCACAGCAGCAGCGCCAGCCTAGAGCGCAAGGATGAACTGTTCATAGCTCCTCCCGTCGAGAACCTTCGCCAGCGCCGCGGCGCCCGCCTCAATGGCCCGTGCCGCGCCCGCCGAAGCCTCGGCGGCGGCCATCTCCCGGTACAACGCATCGGCCGCCGCCACCGCCTCGCGGCGCGGCTTGCGACGCACCGAGGTGTAGCCGACGATGTTGCGGGCCCCGTCCCGATCCGGCGTCACGGTGGCCAGCACCCAGTAGAAGCTGCCGTCCTTGGCCATGTTCATCACGTAGCCGATGAACTCCTGCCCTGCCGCGATGTGATCCCACAGCAGCTTGAACACCGTGCGGGGCATGTCCGGGTGGCGGATGATGTTGTGCTGGCTGCCGAGCAACTCGGCCTCGGTATAGCCAGACAACGCGATGAAGATCCGGTTGGCGTACAGGATGCGGCCCTTCGCGTCGGTCTTGGTGACGATGAAGTCGTCGTCGCCCAGCGAGCGCTCGACCGCCGTCGGTGAAATCCTTGGTTTCACGTTGTCCCTCTTCCTCATCCCCGCGCTGCCCGCGGTGTAATGTGTGCTGCGTCGACGTCCCGCTCCGGCATCGCGGCCGAAGCAGCCGGTGGCTGCGCGCCACCCCGGTCTGCCGGGGAGCAGTGGTGCTATGTCGGCACATCCCGGATCGGGCTGAAGTCAAAACCCTTAAAAAACCGTAACACCGGCAGGGACATAGGCTACCCGGGCGCTCGCCGTCGGGCTTCAGGCATGGTCGCGCCCCGTGCCCGGCGCCGGCCCGGATGCCGCAGACGCCTGCCCCGTGGTTAAATCCGGCCCATGAGCCGCCCGTCCGACGCCCAAACCCCCGAACCCTCCCGCCACCGCGAATCCGTCTGGTCCGACTACGCCGTGCTGGTGGTGGACGACGAAGCCGGGGTGCGCAACTTCCTCGAACGGGCCCTGCGCGCCCGGGGCTGCCGGGTGGACGTGGCGGGCTCGGCCGAGGAGGGCGCCCAGCGCCTCGCCGAACACCACTTCGACGCCATCGTCCTCGACATCGCGATGCCCGGCCGCTCCGGTCTCGAATGGCTGCGCAGCCTGAAGAACGACGGCTACGCCGGCGACGTGATCCTCATCACCGCCTTCGCCGACATCGAGACCGCCATCGACGCCCTGCGGGCCGGCGCCTCGGATTTCGTGCTCAAGCCCTTCCGGGTCGATCAAATCGTCAATTCGCTCCAGCGCTGCTTCGAGCGCGCCCGGCTCGACCGGGAGAACTTCGTCCTGCAGCGCCAGGTGGCCGGGCTGGTGGGCCAGGTGGAAGGCCTGGTCGGCCATTCCGAGCCCATGCGCCGACTCTCCGATCTGATCCGCCGCGTCGCGCCCACCCCGTCCACGGTGCTGATCCTCGGTGAATCCGGCGTCGGCAAGGAGGTCGCCGCCCGCGCGCTGCACCAGATCAGCCCCCGCGCCGAGCGCTCCTTCGTGGCCCTCAACTGCGCCGCGGTATCGGCCGAGCTGATGGAAAGCGAGCTCTTCGGCCACACCCGCGGCGCCTTCACCGGCGCCCGCGAGGCCCGCCGCGGGCTGTTCCACTACGCCAACGGCGGCACGCTGTTCCTCGACGAGATCGGCGAACTCCCGCTGCCCATGCAGACCCGCCTGCTGCGGGTGCTCGAAGAACGCCGCATCCGCCCCGTGGGCAGCGAGGCCGAGGTGCCGGTGGACGTGCGCGTGGTGGCCGCCACCAACCGCGACCTGCGCGCCGAAGTCGCCGCCGGGCGCTTCCGGGAAGACCTGTTCTACCGGCTCGAAGTCGTCACCGTCACCATCCCGCCGCTGCGCGAGCGGCGCGCCGACATCGCCGATCTGGCCCTCCACTTCAACGCCCAGCTGTCCACCCGCCTCGGCCTGCCGCCCCTCAACCTCGGCCCGGCCGATCTCGCCCGCCTCGCCGCCTACGCCTGGCCCGGCAACGTGCGCGAGCTGCGCAACCTCATCGAACGCTCGCTGATCCTCGGCAGCCTGCCCGCCACCGGCGAGGCCGCCGGCTTCTCCGATCCGCTGCCCCTGTCGCTGGCCGAGGTCGAGAAGCGCCACATCCTGGCGGTGCTCGACCAGTGCGGCGGCAACCGCGCCCGAGCAGCCGCGCTGCTGGGCGTCTCCCGCAAGACCCTCGACCGCAAGGCGATCGAGTGGGGCGTGGCCTGACGCCACCCGCCGTGGGCAGCCTCGCCGAACGCCTCAGCCGCTCCGTCCGCGCCAAGCTGCTGGCGATGGTGCTGGCACCCCTGCTGCTGGGGGTGCCGATGCTCCTCGGGCTGGTGTGGCTGTGGGGCAACGAGGGCTACCACCGGCTGGTCAATTACAAGGTCGGCTCCGATCTCGTCACCGCCCACGAATACTTCGCCCGGATGCGCCAGAACGTGGCCGTCGACCTCGACGCCCTCGCCGGCAGCCAGCGCCTCGCCCGGGCGATGGCCGGCGGATCGCCCGAAGCCCTGCGCGCCTACCTCGAAGAAGCCCGCCAGCAGGCCGGGCTGGATTTCCTGTTCCTCCTCGACGCCCACGGGCGCATCACCGCCACCCCGCACGCCCCAGGCCCCCACGCCGAACGCACCCACTGGCCGGTGGTGAGCGCCGCGGTGGCCGGTGAAGCCTCCACCGCCATCGACGTGTTCGACGCCGAGCACCTCGCCGCCATCGACCGCAGCCTCGCCCGCCGCGCCCGGCTGGCCCTGGTGCCCACCCCCGCCGCCGCCCCCGACAGCCGCAGCGAGGAAACCCGCGGGCTGCTGATCCACTCCGCCACCCCGGTCAGGGACGACGCCCGCCGCACCACCGCCGTGCTCGAAGGCGGCGTGCTCCTCAACGGCAACAGCGAGATGGTCGACCGCATCAACGCCATCATCTACCGCGACGGCACCCTGCCCCTGGGCAGCAAGGGCACCGCAACGCTGTTCCTGGGCGACACCCGCATCGCCACCAACGTGCGCCTCTTCGCCGGCGACCGGGCCCTCGGCACCCGCGCCTCCCAGGCCGTGCGCGACCACGTGCTGGGCGACGGCAAGGTGTGGCTCGACACCGCCTTCGTGGTGAACGACTACTACGTGTCCGGCTACGAGCCGGTCATCGACAGCTTCGGAAACCGGGTCGGGATGCTCTACGTGGGCTTCCTCGAAGCGCCCTTCAGCGACGCCATGCACGGCGCGCTGCTCACCCTCTTCGCGGTGTTCGTCACCGTCAGCATCGCCGGCGCGGTGCTGTCGCTCAACTGGGCGCGCAGCGTGTTCAAGCCGATGGAGCGCCTCAGCGCCACCATCCGCCAGGTAGGCGAGGGCGACCACGACGCCCGGGTCGGCGCCGTCACCAGCCGCGACGAGATCGGCCAGCTCGCCGCTGCCTTCGACCAGCTCCTCGACAACCTCGCCGCCCGGCGCATGGAGCTCCAGCGCTGGGGCGACGAGCTCGACCGCAAGGTGGCCGAGCGCACCCGCGAGCTCGAAGCCGCCAACGCCACGCTGGACCAGGCCCGCCAGCACCTGGCGATGACCGAAAAGCTCGCCGCCATCGGCGAGCTCACCGCCGGCGTCGCCCACGAGATCAACAACCCGGTGGCCGTCATCCAGGGCAACCTCGACGTGCTGCAGGAGATCCTCGGCCCCGCCGCCGCGCCGGTGAAGGAGGAGATCCGCCTCATCCACGAGCAGACCCACCGCATCTGGCTCATCGTCACCAAGCTGCTCCAGTTTGCCCGCCCCGGCGAGTTCGCCGGCTACGCCGAAGGCATCGACCCGGCCCAGGTGATCGCCGACTGCCTGGTGCTCACCCGCCACAACCTCGAGCGCCGGCAGATCGAAGTGCGCGTGGACAACGCCGCCACCTGCCGTGTGGAAGTGAACACCAGCGAACTCCAGCAGGTGCTCATCAACCTCATCGTCAACGCCATCCAGGCCATGCCCGAAGGCGGCCGGCTCACCCTCAGCAGCCGCGACTGGATCGAGGACGGCCAGCCCGTCGGCGCCGACATCCAGGTGTGCGACACCGGCCAGGGCATCGCCGCCGAGGATCTGTCGCGCATCTTCGACCCCTTCTTCACCACCAAGAAGGGCTCGGGCACCGGCCTCGGGCTGTCGATCAGCTACGCCATCATCGAACGCTACGGCGGCAGCATCGGCGTCACCAGCCACCCCGGCGAAGGCGCCTGCTTCACCGTGCGCCTGCGCAGCGAAGCCCGCTACACCGAGGCCCCCAGCGCCCCCGGCTTCGCCGCCCGGTGGATCAGACCGGGCAAGGGCTGAGCACCGCCCGGCGGCCTCGCCCCGCCATTTTTGCTATCCTGCCGCCTTCCCGCCGGCCGGCACCGCAGCCCGCGCCGGCCAACTTCATCTCACGGGGTGGCGCACACATGGCCTCTTTGCAGGAACAATTTTTGAAAGCCGGCCTGGTCGACAAGAACAAGGTCAAGCAGACCAACCAGGACAAGGCCCGGCAGAAGAAGATCGAACGCCGCACCGGCACCGAAAGCGTCGACGAGGCCCGCCTCGCCGCCCTCGAAACCCAGCGCAAGAACGCCGAGCGCGCCCGCGAGCTCAACGCCCAGCGCGACGCCGCCGCGCTGCAGAAGGCCATCGCCGCCCAGATCGTCCAGATGGTCAAGCAGAACCGCCAGGACAAGGGCCGCGGCGACATCGCCTACAACTACACCCACGACGGCAAGATCAAGCGGATGTACGTTTCCCCCGCCGTCCAGGCCCACATCGTCGCCGGGCATCTGGTGATCGTCTGCCAGGGCGAGACCGCCGAGCTGGTACCCAAGGTCATCGCCGACAAGATCGCCGAACGCGACCCGAACATCGTCGTCCGCGTGAAGAAAGCCAGCACCGAAGTGGACGAAGACGACCCCTACGCCGCCTTCCAGGTGCCGGATGATCTGATGTGGTGAGGTGCCGGCAGACGGCGGCGGGCCACCCACCGCCAGCCTTGCACCTCAGACGGCCAGCGCTGCACCTCGAACATCCGGCTCTGCATGTCCAACCCGCAAACGCGGACCTCAGACCGGCAACCATGCCCCTTTCTGGTGCTCGGTCGGACCTTCGACCGGCATGCATGGACCTCTGAGGTCCGGCGTTGCACCTCAGAGGTCCATGCGTGCGCCTCAAACCCGTAACCCTGCACCTGAAACTGCCACGCTTGCACCTCGAACTGCCAGGCGTGACAGTCTGACTGCCAACACTGGCAGTCAGAGGTCCGACCCCGCCGCAACGGGGCCAGGCATTCCCCCTCAGGACGCCGCCTGCCCCCCTGCACCGCGCCCACCCTTGCCAAAGCGCACCGCCGCCTGGGCGCGCAGCTCGTCCAGCGCCGTGCCCTTGCCCGCCGACTTGGCGAAACGGTAGCCATCCAGCGCCGCGTTCATGATGTCGCTGCCCAGGGCCATCTCGGTATCCTCCGCCCGCCCCGCCAGCGCCGTGATCCGCAGGAACACCGGGCGCAGCTGGTCCAGCGCCCGGATGTCGGCGCCAAATTCCTCCACCGAGAACGAGCGCGGCAGGATGTCCGGGCTCTGGGCCAGCACGTCGTGGGCCTTGCGCGCAAAAGTCTCCGACTTCGGCCCCATCTTCACCAGCTCGCCGCGCTCCGTCACCGACAGCGAGATCAGCCCGGCGAGATGCTTCTCGAGCGAGGCCAGGGCGGCCTCGATCTCCTTCATCGCTTCGTCGGATACGGACAGGGAAACCAGATTCTGGGACATGGGAAAACGCCTCCTCGCGGTTGTCGAAATATGTCGAATGCACAACATTGTGCGGCCGGCATTCTAGTTGGGAGGGGGACGCAGTGGCAATTCAATTGACATTGGCGACCAGCAACGACCTTCTCAGAATGGCTGACGGATGCTGGTAAAATCCTGTCAATACGGCAATCCGACTCGAATGATCGACATAGACCTGCAGCCTTGGGCTCGTCGCAATGCAAACCTGAAGTCCTCATGAATTCGCTGGAGGATTTCCGTCCTTTCATCCAATCGATTTCTCATGACAGACCTGGTCGGCGTACTTTCGGATTACGGGCAGATCCAGCCGCGCAGAGCCCATGGCGGCATCTATGCGCTTGCCGGATTCAACTACCAGTTGCGGGCCTATGTAGCCCGCCTCGTGGAATCCCTGGGCCGGGACGATCGAGCGGTAGAAACTGCGGGACAGGTCTTTCTCGAAGCCCTCTCCGATCTCGCCGAACGCACAAACGACGACAGGCTGATCTGCATCCAGGCCAAGCGGACGCTGACGACGGCAACTCTGAAGGATGCGGCGGACGAACTCCTTGCCATCGACCTATTTCTCCAGCAGACCCATCCTGATTGGCACCCGAAGGCACAGTTCGAGCTGATCGCCTCCCAGGGCAGCCCCATTGACTGGACCTCCCTGCCAGCTAACCACCCCGCCTACGCAAGAGTGCAGCAACTCCTTGCCGATGGACGGCTGCACCCTCCCCGCATCGAACCTGACCCCGGCTGGCGTGCCATCGTCGCAGTCTGGAACACCCTCGACGACCCCTACGGTTTTGTCCGTTTCACCCTGGATCGGGCGCTCGGGCGCACCACGAGCGCAGCCGACGCCCAACGCGTCCGCGACGACATCTGCGAACGCTATGCAGCGCTTCGGCGCCCTGCAGCACATCCTGGCGTACTGCTCACTGCCCAGGATTTCGAACCAAATCCCGACCTCAGCCCCACCCTCGAGATCGGCCGCGAAATCACGCTTGCGCGGCTGCGCGACCAGCAATACATGCCCCGCCCCCATCGGCGCGAGGCCCTGCTGGCGAACCTGCTCACACGCGCCGACCTCCGCCATCTTGCTGCAGTTGGTCGAACGCCTCGTCCTCGACGGCAGGCGTGTGCTGTGGCTGGGCGGACATACGGAACAACTGGAACCTGCCCTACGCACCCTCGCCGAAGTGCCCGCCGAACTCTGCCCGGAGTTCATCGCAATCGACGACCTCTACGACCGCGACGCACGCACCCGGCTCGATCTGGAGAGCCTTGGCACGTTCATCGACGAATGCGGCTACCGGGTTTGGCCCCTGATCCTCACCTGCGGCCCAACGGAATTCGCTGAAGCATTCGAGGAGGACGCGCGCTATAGAGGATTCGCGGTTCACCGCGAAATTGTGTCCCCAATTGCAGGATGCGAATCACAAGAGATTGGTGAGTGGTATCAGCACCGCACCGGACGGACTCCTAAACTCGGCCCCGCATTCGAGCAAACGCATGAAGACGACGGTGGGCTTTTCATCTCACTGGCTGTCGAACTAACTCACGGAGATATCCGCCAGTTTGCACGACGATTTGCAGATCGAGTACGGGTTAATGATCTTGATGAAGCACTACGACTACCTCTCGCCCTAAATCGCCTGTATCTACGCGCGCCGTACGACTGGCTTAGCGAAAGCGACCGCGAAAAGCTCACCTCATTAAATTTGGACGGGGACTTTCGTTTACTCGACTCGGGAGAAAAGGGGAAAATTGTCCGATTGACGCACCCGCATCTTGCCGACGCGCTCTACCTAGCACTTCGCAAACCCGGCAATATCGAGGCATACACCAACGATCTCTTAGCAATCTTCCGACGTTCCCTAGAAGAACGAAATACTCGCTTAGTAGTTCAGTTACTGCGTTTGTTCTCTGAGCCGGACAATGGTCTCGTTGGAAAGCGACTCACTATCGCAAATGACGCACATTTATCAAGAAACTGTGCGGAAGAATGGAATAAACACACCAGCCTCACTCTATCCAACGACAACACAGCCGTCATATCGACATGCTGGGCTTCTTGGGCACAGCGCCATCCTGAAATCGAAGAGACACTAGGCGGAAATCTGGCCAATGCGGCACTCGCAAAGCTCGATAATGCGTTAGAAGTCTGGCCAGATTGCTGGATGCGCCTTGCAAACTACACTTCACAACGTCCGGCATTGCTCGAGTGGGCAAGAACTCGTTTGCCGAACCCCACGCGGCTCAAACACCAGATGTGGTCATTCATTTGGGAAGAATGCTTAACCAGCTCAGGCGGAAGCGATCCTTGGCGCACCATAGGGTTGCACTGGTTAGAGCGAAGCATGCGCCGGCCCGATTGGCATTACGTTTGGAAAAAATTACTACCAGAAAAAGAAGATGAAAACTGGGAGAACGACCCAGTATTGGCGCTAGGTCTACGCAGACTTCATACCGAACATGACGGGGCTGACTGGGCCTATGTTCTGGAAGACCTCCTCAGACTCGCGCAACAGCGTGACGAAGTTTCAGCCGAACTCTCATCGTTGGGCAATGACTGGCTATCCGGTCGCGAAGAACGTGCAGAATGGCCGTATGTCTTGAGATCCCTTCTAGATAGCGCTAAGAATCAATCTCCATCAAAGGCGTTCATCAATCTACTCAGAATCGGTCACAACTGGCTCTCGAAGCACGAGAACCGCCGCGAATGGGCGTATGTTTGGCAGCACCTGCTATCCATTGCACAAGAGCTACCGCCGACATTGCTCCTTAATGATTTGATATCTCTCGGCAAAGCGTGGCTCATCGGGCGCGAAGAGCGTTCAGAATGGACTCACATATGGCAAACCTTGCTCGAGTGCACCTCAGCAATCGCGCAAACTATACCCCTCAGTGATTTGCTGTCTATTGGCCACATGTGGCTCGCCGGAAGGGAGGATGCACCTCAATGGTTCTACGTATGGCGCGCTTTGGTCAAAAATCACTTAAATCCGCCCCAGTCTCAAGCACTCACTCATCTGCTAAGCCTCGGCCACCAGTGGCTCTCAGATCATCAGGAACGCGCTGAGTGGTTTTACGTATGGAAGACCCTGCTTGAGAATCCGCGGTCGCTACCACTCTCAATAACCCGTATCGATCTAATAGCGCTCGGGGGGCGTTGGCTCGACGGGCGTGAAGAACGTGCCGAGTGGACACACGTTTGGCAAGCTTTGCTTTCTGCTAACTTAGATTTGGTACTACCGACATCACAACCCTTAGAGAATCTGCTATTCCGTGGGCGCCACTGGCTCACGGGGCATGAGGATCGCGCAGAGTGGACACACGTCTGGCAAACCTTACGTGCTAATTCGTCGGCGCTGCCAGACTCACTAACCTTCGCTGAGTTGCGCGTAGTTGGTCGTAATTGGCTATCTGGACGCGAAGAGCGCTCAGACTGGACCTTCATCTGGCAAGACTTACTTACTGAGGCCGCGACGTTGCCATCACCGCAGGCTCTCGAAGATTTAATTGCTATTGGGCACCGCTGGCTCACAGGCAACGAAGACCGCTCTGATTGGGCGCACGTCTGGCAAGGATTGATCGCTAAATACCGGTCACGACCATCCTCCCAGACCTTCGTCGATCTACTCACAATAGGTCACAGTTGGCTTTCAGGTCGGGAGCCTCGTGCTGATTGGGCTCACGTCTGGCAAGACTTGATCGCCAACGCAACTTTGTTGCCCTCGCAACAAAGTCTTCACGACCTATTCCGTCTCGGTTGTAAATGGCTCATCGGGCGCGAAGAACGCCCCGAGTGGACCCACATCTGGCGAGATTTATTGGCGCACGAGATTAATTTCCCATCCACACTGACCTCGATGGCCCTGCTGCAGCAAGGGCATCAGTGGTTGGAAGGGCGAAGTAGTCGGGCTGACTGGTGTCTTGTCTGTGAAACACTACTAGACCACTCCTACGTTGAAACTTCCTTCCTTGACACTGCTGCACTGCACCTAGCTAGAACAGGGGTAAATGAACCAGGCTGGTTGATCCGCGCTGCAAAGTTCATTGCAAATTCACCTCAACACCGTGCGTCATTGGAATTGTCCGATGAGTTAGATCGACGACTAATAGCCTGCCCCAACAACGGACATTGGAGAATAGTTGATCAAGTCCTCAGCAAAATAAAAGATGAAAAATCGGGCTTTCCAAGAAAAATTCAGCGCTTGGCACATTCAGTTTCCAATCGAACTACAGCGCCAGCATGGAGATTTGCGCGCGAAGCAATGATTGCAAACAGGCCAGTTCAAGGCGTAATTACTGCGATAAGAGACCAATTTTTCTCGGTCGAACTTGAAATAGGACTAATGGCGCGATGGCCAAATAACAACCATCGCCCACGCCTTGAAAAAGGCTCAAAAATGGAGTTCTTTGTCCTTATAATTAACCCATCTAAGGATTACGTTGAGGTCGGAATTAAGAAGCCGACCGACATCAAGGTAGGAGAGATCCACGAAGGGAAGGTAATAGACCAGCGCGACTACGGCTTAATCGTAGAGATCTATCCTAGGACAGGGCTGCTGCATTCGAGTCGATGTTCAAACTTCTCAGAGTTCCGGACCATGCACCCAAAAGGAAGCAGGATAAAGGTGAAAGTACTTGGGCAGAAGGACAGAGGACTAGAACTCGCACCATCAAAAGATCAAGCACTCCCAATGGCTAGTGAAGCACATTTAAAAATCGGAGAAAAATGCGAAGCGATCATTACTGGTGTAAAGGATTACGGACTATTCGTCCGAATCGGCAATAACAAAGGCCTTGTTCACAAGCAAAAATTCTTAATCGACAAATACAGACAATCAGATTACTCATTGGGAATGACGATTCTCGTTCAGATACTCGAAGTTAAAGCAGATGGGAAGCTTGTATTAGCCCCAACGATAAAGCGCAAACACTTATCTTAATGACGTCATTTCACGGGACTTTGGGCCCCGTCAAACCTA
>JAKLLO010000151.1 GCA_023150095.1 Zoogloea sp.
CTTCTTGACCGTGTTGCGCGACAAGCCCGTGCGCCGCGAAATCTCCGAATGGGACAGTCCGTCCCGGTAGTGCATCCGTCTGACCTTGCCCAGCATTTCCATGGTGATCACCTCGCTTCCTCTGCCTCAAAAAGAGGCAGGGAGGTTAAACACCCTGGTCAAATTTCAACCGGAATTCACCCCGATAGATGGTCAGTTTTCGGCCGGCAACAACATACTGGAAGAACAGGGTCGGGCCGTTTTGGCAGACCATCTGGCCGAAATCGCGGGATCTTGTATCCCCTGGTATCGCTGGGCATCTAGCCCGGATGGCAATCGCCGCGGGCAACCAGTTCCCGGCAGCGCTGGCTGCAATCGAATCCTGGCTTACCCCCATCGAGCATCCGAACTACCTGGTGAAGCTCCTCAAGCAAGCGGGCCACTGCCGACGGTTTGGGGAGGCCTCCTTGAGGCTCCTCTCCGCCGTGATGTTAGATCAACTGTGGGGCTGGGATGAGATCGGCGATTGTTTGGCCGAGATCGCAAGCGGTGCCCCTGAGCTTGGAAACGATCCGCGGTATTACCGGTTACACGAGCGAGCACACCAGCGAGGAGGGTAAGCCCAAATCGGATGTCGCTTCAATCATAGGCTGCCATTGACAGCAACCGCCGCAGATTCTTCGGCTGCCGCAACGACTTCAAACCCCCAGCGAGCCGCGCGCGCAGGGGCAGACAATCGAAACGCCGGGCGCAGGTCCCTTGATCCTGCGCCCGGCTCACGTGAGAAGAGCGGCGGTGCAGATAGCCGGTAGGGTGGTGTCAATTGGCGTACTACATAGACCCCCTTGCCGAGATTGACACCAACGGCGATCGGCCGCTCGGAATCCGCCGAAGGGCCGGTCCTTGCCGGTCTTGAGGTGGGGAGCGCGTTGAAGAGGCTCTGTTTCCCGGCGCCGCGTGACGGCGGGACAGTGGCAGCGGGCGGGGGCATGCGGCCAGAAGGGGGGCGACAGTCGAGCCGAGGAGGCTGCGTAAGCGGGGGCGTGGTGTGACGAGTGGCTGGGGCGGCCCTCGCGACGCATTGGGGATGCCGGCTGAGCGGCCGCGCCCGGATGCGTGATCCCATGCCTGGCATCGAAAACCCCGAACCAGAGATCGACCAGACAACAAAAAAGCCAACCCTCGCGGATTGGCTTTTCTGCTTGCTTGTCTTGGCTCCTCGACCTGGGCTCGAACCAGGGACCTACGGATTAACAGTCCGGCGCTCTACCGACTGAGCTATCGAGGATCTGACGGGTTGGTGACCTGTTGAAAACACATCACCGCAAATTGTTCTGGCTCCTCGACCTGGGCTCGAACCAGGGACCTACGGATTAACAGTCCGGCGCTCTACCGACTGAGCTATCGAGGAACAGAGGCGCGCATTTTAGTTGCCAGCCTTGATGGCGTCAAGGCCTTTTGCGCGCTTTTTTTGCCCCCGGCGAGCCGGGGGCGGGTGAAGCGGTGCAGCTCAGGCCTTGATGACGGCGGCGATGGCGTCGGCGACGTAGTCGAGGTTCTTGCTGTTGAGGGCGGCCAGGCAGATGCGGCCGGTGCCCACGGCGTAGATGCCGAACTCGTCCTTCATGCGCTCGACCTGGGCGGCGGTGAGGCCGGTGTAGGAGAACATGCCGCGCTGCTTGATGACGAAGGAGAAGTCCTGGTCGACCTTGCGGGCGGCCAGCTGCTCGACGAGGCCGGTGCGCATGGCGCGGATGCGGTCACGCATGCCGGCCAGCTCGGCTTCCCACTCGGCGCGCAGGGCGGGGGTGGACAGCACGGCGGCAACCACGGCGCCGCCGTGGATCGGCGGGTTGGAGTAGTTGGTGCGGATCACGCGCTTGAGCTGGGAGAGCACGCGGGTGGATTCGTCCTTGCTCTGGGTGACGATGGACAGGGCGCCGACGCGCTCGCCGTACAGCGAGAAGCTCTTGGAGAACGAGCTGGACACGAAGAACGACAGGCCAGAGGCCGAGAACAGGTTGACCGCGACGGCGTCCGGCTCGATGCCGTCGGCGAAGCCCTGGTAGGCCATGTCGAGGAAGGGGATGAGGCCGCGGGCCGCACAGGCCTTGACCACTTCGGCCCACTGGGCTTCGGTGAGGTCGGCGCCGGTGGGGTTGTGGCAGCAGGCGTGCAACACGATCACGGAACCGGCCGGCAGGCTGTTCAGCTTGGCGATCATCGCCTCGGCGTTGGCGCCGCGGGTTTCCGGGTTGTAGTAGGGGTAGGTGTCGACCGGGAAGCCGGCGGCTTCGAACAGCGCGCGGTGGTTTTCCCAGGACGGATCGGAGATGTACACGGTGGCGTCGGGCACGACGCGCTTGATGAGATCCGCGCCGATGCGCAGGGCGCCGGTGCCGCCGAGGGCCTGGGCGGTGACGACGCGGCCGTCACGGATGATGGCGCTGTCGGCGCCGAACAGCAGGTTCTGCACGGCGTTGTTGTAGGCGGCCGGGCCTTCGATGGGCTGGTAGCCACGGGGCGGGGCGGCTTCGAGGCGGGCTTTCTCGGCGGTCTTGACGGCGCCGAGCAGGGGGATCTTGCCGTTGTCGTCGAAGTAGACGCCAACGCCGAGGTTGACCTTGGTGCTGCGGGTGTCCGCGTTGAAGGCTTCATTGAGGCCGAGGATCGGATCGCGGGGGGCCAGTTCCACTGCAGCAAAGATCGAAGAGCTCATGGGTTCTCCAGAAGGGGCGAAGGGAGCGGGGCGCTTTGTGGCGTCCGCTGGGTGATAATACGAGGCTGCCCGCCTGGTTTGCGGGTGCCACCGTTTGACTCAAGACAGAAATTTTATCATGGCCGATCAATCAGGTAGCGGGAGCGTGGTGGTTTTCGAGGGGAGTCCGTTCCGGCTTCACCAGCCCTTTGCGCCGGGCGGCGACCAGCCGGAGGCAATCCGCCTGCTCGTGGAGGGCATCGGCGATGGTCTGATGTTCCAGACGCTGCTTGGCGTGACCGGCTCGGGTAAGACCTACACGATGGCCAACGTCATCGCCCGCTGCGGCCGCCCCGCGCTGGTGCTGGCTCACAACAAGACGCTGGCGGCGCAGCTGTATTCGGAGTTCCGCGAGTTCTTCCCCGAGAACGCGGTGGAGTACTTCGTGAGCTACTACGACTACTACCAGCCCGAGGCCTACGTGCCGTCCCGCGATCTGTTTATCGAGAAGGACTCGTCGATCAACGAGCACATCGAGCAGATGCGCCTGTCGGCCACCAAGAGCCTGATGGAGCGCCGCGACGTGGTGATCGTGGCGTCGGTGTCGTGCATCTACGGTATCGGCGATCCCGGCGAGTACCACGCGATGGTGCTGCACCTGCGCGAAGGCGAGAAGATGGCCCACCGGGAGCTGGTGCAGCGCCTGGTGGCGATGCAGTACGACCGCGCCGACATCGACTTCAAGCGTGGCACCTTCCGGGTGCGCGGCGACGTGATCGACATCTTCCCGGCCGAAAACGCCGAGTACGCGCTGCGCGTCGAGATGTTCGACGACGAGATCGAGCACCTCACGCTGTTCGACCCGCTCACCGGCCACCTCAAGCAGAAGATCGTGCGCTTCACGGTGTATCCGTCGAGCCACTACGTGACGCCGCGGGCCACGGTGCTGAAGGCCATCGAGGGCATCAAGGACGAGCTGCGCGAGCGCATCGAGGTCTTCCAGAAGCAGGGCAAGCTGGTCGAGGCCCAGCGCATCGAGCAGCGCACCCGCTTCGATCTCGAGATGCTCAACGAGCTGGGTTTCTGCAAGGGCATCGAGAACTACTCCCGCCATCTGTCGGGCCGCGAGCCCGGCGCCGCGCCGCCGACGCTGATCGACTACCTGCCGGCCGACGGCCTGATGTTCATCGACGAATCCCACGTGTCGATCGGCCAGGTGGGCGCGATGTACAAGGGCGATCGCTCGCGCAAGGAGAATCTCGTCGAATACGGCTTCCGGCTGCCGTCGGCGCTGGACAACCGGCCGCTCAAGTTCGAGGAGTTCGAGCGCCTGCTGCCCCAGACGGTGTTCGTCTCGGCCACGCCGGCGGCCTACGAGAAGGAGCATCAGGGCCAGGTGGTGGAGCAGGTGGTGCGCCCGACCGGCCTGGTGGACCCGATCATCATCGTGCGGCCCGCGTCCACCCAGGTGGATGATCTGCTGGGCGAGATCAAGAAGCGCCTGGACGTAAAGGAGCGCATCCTCGTCACCGTGCTTACCAAGCGCATGGCCGAGGATCTCACCGAATACCTGGCCGAGAACGGCATCCGCGTGCGTTACCTGCACTCCGACATCGACACCGTGGAGCGGGTCGAGATCATCCGCGACCTGCGCCTCGGTGAGTTCGACGTGCTGGTGGGCATCAACCTGCTGCGGGAAGGCCTGGACATCCCCGAGGTGTCGCTGGTGGCGATCCTCGATGCGGACAAGGAGGGCTTCCTGCGCTCCGAGCGCTCGCTGATCCAGACCATCGGCCGCGCCGCCCGCCACCTGCATGGCACGGCCATCCTCTACGCCGACCGGATCACCGATTCGATGAAGGCCGCCATCGGCGAGACCGAGCGGCGCCGCGCCCGGCAGATTGCCTTCAACGAGGCGAACGGAATTACGCCCAAGTCCGTGACAAAACGCATCAAAGACATCATCGACGGTGTCTATGATGCAGGATCGGAGGCCGATGCGACGTCCGCCGGGGATGCCCGGAACGACTACGCGGCCCTTGATGAGAAAGCACTGGCGAAGACCATCCGCCAGCTCGAGAAGGAAATGCAGGAACACGCCCGCAACCTGGAATTCGAGAAAGCCGCGGCTGCCCGCGACAAGCTCTTCCGGTTGCGCCAGCAGGCATTCGGGGCCGACGCCCACGATCTGCCGGGCGGGTCCCGACCGAACGCCACAGGCTGAGAGATTCGAAAATTGGTGCTTGCTCTTGTACGTTCCGCCCGCCGGCTGTTTAAATTGCCGGCAGGAGGGACACCCATAATGAAAATACTATTCGTCTGCACCGGCAATATCTGCCGGTCGCCGACAGCAGAGGGCGTTGCGCGTCGCTGGCTGGCGATGGCAGGGATGGACAACGCGGTTGGCGTCGATTCGGCCGGCATTCAGGGCTATCACGTGGGCGAAGCGCCCGATCCGCGCACCCAGACATCCGCTCTGAGGCGGGGCTACGATCTTTCCCGTCTGCGCGCCCGCAAGGTCCAGCCCAAGGATTACGCCGAGTTCGACCTGCTGCTGGCGATGGATCGGGATCACTTTCACTACCTGCGCGATCGCGCCCCCGAAGGCTGCAAGCACAAGGTGCGCATGTTCATGAGCTTTGCCCAGCGCTACCGCCGGGACGACGTGCCCGATCCTTATTATGGCGGCCTGACCGGCTTCGACGCGGTGCTCGACATGTGCGAGGACGCCGTGCAGGGGCTGATCGAGGAGATCCGCCCCGAGGTGGAGCGCCGCCGCCAGTCGGCTGTCTGACCGCCCGCTGCCGCACCGGGCTGTCCGGCGCGGCAGTGACAAACAAAAAGGCCAACCCCGAAAGGTTGGCCTTTTTGCTGGGTGGTGCCGGGGTTACTTCGGCCCGGTTTCCACCTGGACCAGCGGCTCTTCAGCCACGACGGCCGGGGCGCGGCGGCGGCGGCCGAGGGGCTGCGCAGGAGCTTGCTCCGGCTGGAAGGACTGCGTCGCATCCGAACGGGTTTCGATCAGCACCAGGCCGCTTTCTTCAAGGGCGACGGACAGATCGGCCGGTGCGCTCGGCGCCGGGGCGGCGACGGGCTCGACTGCAGCAACGGCTTCGGCAGCGACCGCTTCGACCACGGCCTCGACCGGTACGGCGATGGTTTCGGCAACCACCGGTGCGGCTTCGACCGCCACCGGTTCGGCGACCACTTCGACCGGCGCTTCAACCACCGGGGTGGTTTCGGCTTCACGGGCGGCGGCAGCAACCTGTTCGATCAGACTGGCAGCTTCAGCCACCGGTGCCGGCGTGGCTTCGGCCTTCACTTCGGCGATCACCGGCTGGGCGGCTTCGACGACAGCTTCGACAACCGGGGCTTCGGCCACGGCCACTTCGGCAGGCGCAGCCTCGGCGGCGGCTTCGGTCACTTCGGCGACCGGAGCGGCTTCGGCGACAGGAGCGGCCTCGACCACGGCGGGGGCTTCGGCGACGACCGGCGCCGGGGTGGCTTCGGCCGGTGCGGCTTCGGTCTGGGCGGCCTCGGCAGCAGGCTGGGCCTGTTCGCCGATTTCCAGTTCGCCCTGGGCGGCGCCTTCGGTGCCGGTGCCTTCCTCGTTGCGACGACCACCACGACGGCCACGACGGCCGCGACGGCTGCGTTCGGTGCCGGCTTCACCTTCGGCTGCGGCCGGGGCGGCGGCTTCCGGGGTGGCGACGGCGGCCACGGCTGCGACGGCGGTCAACTGCTCGGCGCTGGCGACGACGCCTTCTGCCTCGGCGGCGGGCTTGGCGGCCTGGTTGTTGCGGCCACGGCCACGTTCACCACGCTCGCCGCGTTCGCCACGGCCTTCGCGCTCGGGGCGCTCGGCGCGCTCCTGACGCTCACCGCGTTCCTGGCGTTCGCCGCGCTGGCGCTGGGGCTTTTCGCGGGCCTCGGCCTGGGCTTCGGGGGCGGCAGCGCTGCGGTTGGTGTCGCGACCTTCGCGCTCACCACGTTCGCCACGCTCTTCGCGCTGACCATCACGGCGGCCACGACCACCGTCACGACGGCCATTGCGTTCGTTGCGGCCGCGGGATTCGCGGCGCTGGGGTTCCGGTTGGGCAACCACCGGGGCCGGCGCAGCGGCGGGCTTTTCGCCACGGAAGAAGGCGAAGATGCGGGCGAGCAGGCCCGGCTGGCTCTCCGGCACGGGGGCCGGGGCCGGCGCGGCGACCTTGGCTTCGACCACCGGGGCCGGCTGGTCAGGGGTGATGCCCTTGACGGCGGCTTCCTGGCGGGCCGGGCGGTCGGTGTTGGCCGACGGCGGGGTGTAGGTCTCGTCGGCCGGCTTGGTGGCCATGCGATAGCTCGGGACGGCGCTTTCTTCCAGGTTGAGCTGGTCGTGGCGCAGGCGGACGATCTCGTGCTGCGGGGTTTCGAGATGGCGGTTGGGGATCAGCACCAGGCTGACCTTGTGGCGGATCTCGATCTTGGCGATGTCGTCGCGCTTCTCGTTGAGGAGGAAGGTGGCGACATCCACCGGAACCTGGCAGTGCAGGGCGCCGGTGTTGTCCTTCATGGCCTCTTCTTCGAGGATGCGCAGGATGTGCAGCGCGGACGACTCGGTGCTGCGGATGTGGCCGGTGCCGTTACAGCGCGGGCACGGGATGTAGCTGGTCTCGGCGAGGGCCGGGCGCAGGCGCTGGCGGGACAGCTCGAGCAGGCCGAAGCGGCTGATCTTGCCGGTCTGGACGCGGGCGCGGTCGTAGCGCAGGGCGTCACGCAGGCGGTTCTCGACCTCGCGCTGGTTCTTCTGCGACTCCATGTCGATGAAGTCGATGACGATCAGGCCGCCAAGGTCGCGCAGGCGCAGCTGGCGGGCCACTTCGTCGGCGGCTTCGCAGTTGGTCTTGAACGCGGTTTCCTCGATGTCGGCACCGCGGGTGGCGCGGCCGGAGTTCACGTCGACGGACACCAGGGCTTCGGTGTGGTCGATCACGATGGCGCCGCCGGAGGGCAGGCTCACCTGACGCGAGTAGGCGGATTCGATCTGGTGTTCGATCTGGAAGCGCGAGAACAGCGGCACGTCGTCGTGGTAGCGCTTCACACGGCCGACGTTCTGCGGCATGACGTGGGCCATGAACTGGCGCGCCTGCTCATAGACGTCGTCGGTGTCGATCAGGATCTCGCCGATGTCGGGCTGGAAGTAGTCGCGGATCGCGCGGATCACGAGGCTGCCTTCCTGGTAGATCAGGAACGCGCCTTCCTGGGACTGGGCGGCGCCGTCGATGGCGCGCCACAGTTGCAGGAGGTAGTTCAAGTCCCATTGCAGCTCTTCGGCGTTGCGGCCGATGGCGGCGGTGCGGGCGATCAGGCTCATGCCGCCGGGCACTTCGAGCTGGTCCATCACGTCGCGCAGCTCGGCGCGCTCGTCACCCTCGACGCGGCGCGAAACGCCACCGCCACGGGGGTTGTTGGGCATCAGCACGAGATAGCGGCCAGCCAGCGAGACGAAGGTGGTGAGGGCGGCGCCCTTGTTGCCACGTTCGTCCTTCTCGACCTGGACGATCAGCTCCTGGCCTTCCTTCAGGGCTTCCTTGATGGACGCACGGCTGGCTTCGACACCAGGCTGGAAATAGGCGCGGGAGATTTCCTTGAACGGCAGGAAGCCGTGGCGCTCGGCACCATAGTCGACAAACGCGGCTTCGAGGCTGGGCTCGATGCGCGTGATGACGGCTTTGTAGATGTTGCTTTTGCGTTGTTCCTTGGCGGCCGATTCAATGTCGAGGTCAATGAGTTTCTGACCATCGACAATGGCAACGCGGAGTTCCTCGGCCTGCGTTGCATTGAAGAGCATTCGCTTCATTCGTCTTCTTCTCCCGCGTGGCACACGGGCAGGACGAACCGCACCACCGCTCAGTTGCGGTGATTTAGTTTGGCGTGATCGAACCGATCCTTCATCAAGGGAAAATCAAACTAAAGTGGGTGGGCGGGATTCGTCTATCGCACCCTGAACCGCATCTGATGCTTGGGGCGCCGGAACAACGTGGCGGAATTCGTCGGGCCCGGGCTTCCGGAGCGCGGCGCACTCTCAGTGCGCTGCCGATCCTCAGCACGGGCGCCGGTCTGTCCGGCACGATGCGTTCATGCGCCCCGGGGGCTGCGAAGTGTCTGCAGCTTCGCCTGGTCTCGCAAGGCTGGAACGGCGTGCGTACGATCGGGTACGACGGCGTATGGCGTTGCGACCTCGGGCCGGCTTGCAGGGTGTTCTCCGCGGCCCCGGTTCAGGGCCGTCAATCTGCGTGTGCGCCTGCGCGCAATTGGTACAAGTTTATTGTCGAATAAAGTACCATCGCCCTCTTTTTGTCCGGCGACGGACCTTCCTTTGGTTTTTCGGGAGCGGTGAGGGTGCCGGATAACTCGGCTTGGAGACCTCTGCACAGAGTCGCTCTGGGGCGGCGCGGGCCGGTGTTGATTCACATGACAACACGCTTCTGGCGGGCGCGACGCATCAGGACCGAAAAAACCGCTCAACAGTATATTTCAAAAAGATGGCCTTGAGTAAAGCTCCCGCAGTGCGCCACGAGCGCGTCGACGACGCGAGCGCCGGTCAGCGCATCGACAATTTTCTGGTGCGCGTCTGCAAGGGCGTGCCGAAGAGTCACATCTACCGCATCCTGCGAAGCGGCGAGGTGCGGGTCAATAGCCGTCGGGTCGATCAGACCTATCGCGTGCAGATCGGGGACGAGGTGCGCATCCCGCCGATCCGCCTCGCCGAGAAGGAAAACGCCGCGCCGGTGCCCATGGGCAAGCCCTTCGACATCGCCTACGAGGACGACGCGCTGCTGGTGCTCGACAAGCCCGCCGGGCTGGCGGTGCATGGCGGCAGCGGGGTGAGCTTCGGCCTGATCGAACAGCTGCGGCGTCAGCGGCCGGAGGCGAAGTTCCTCGAACTGGTGCATCGCCTCGACCGCGAGACTTCGGGCCTGTTGATCGTCGCCAAGAAGCGCAGCGCGCTCACGGTGCTTCACGACATGATGCGCGATGGCAAGGTGCAGAAGCGTTACCTCACGCTTGTCTCTGGGCGCTGGCTGAATGCCCAGCAGCACATCAAGCAGCCGCTCCTCAAGTATCTGCTGGAGAACGGCGAGCGGCGGGTGAGCGTGAACCGCGAAGGCAAGCCGGCCCACAGCATCGTGCGGATGGTGCGGCGCTGGGCGGGCTACAGTCTGTTGGAGGTCGAGCTGAAGACCGGGCGAACCCACCAGATCCGGGTGCATCTCACCCATGCGGGCTTTCCCCTTTGCGGCGACGATAAGTACGGCGACTTTGCCCTCAACAAGCAGCTCGAGAAGGAAGGGCTGGGGCGGATGTTCCTGCACGCGGCCAAGCTGGCCTTCCGCCATCCACTCACCGATCAGCCGATCGAACTTGCGGCGCCGCTGCCGGCCGAACTGGATGGCTTCCTCGCCGTCGTCGAACAAACCCGGGAGCGCGAATATGGCTAGAACGCAACGATACGAACTCATCGTCTTCGACTGGGATGGCACGCTGATGGATTCGGCGGCCGCCATCGTCCG
>JAKLLO010000152.1 GCA_023150095.1 Zoogloea sp.
GAACCGTCCATCTTGCTTCGCCGCCGTGCCCTGCCGGCGAGTAGCGCAGCAAGAATCGCAGCTCAGTCTCCCCAGCATCAACCTCACCGGTTCCACTCGCGATCGCGAGCGCGGCGCCCGTTGCAAAACGGATTCTGAAGATAGACTCGTAGCGACTCGAAGGCTTGCCTTCGAAAGTGATCTCCGGGAACAGCCGGGCAAGGACAGCACGAATCCGAGCAGGCGGGATGTCCGCATCGAACAAGCCTTCGAGGACGGAGGACGGATCGACCTCCATCTGAGCCTGGATCGAGGCCTGATCAATGTCACGCTGACCTGCAACAAGTTCGGCGACGCGCTGGTTCTGCTGACGAACCTGCTCCCGGATGCCGGCGTAGCGTTCAGCCAGCAACTCATCATCGTCTTCAGCCGTTTCCAGCATATTGAGCAGCCGGGCCTGAACTCGTTCGAGCTTGCGCAACTCCGCCCGGGCGCCATCGAGTTCAGCCTGATTTCCCCCGGCGAGACGACTTCGCAAGGCCTCCCGGAAAGCCGAGACGAAAGCTTCCGAGAGAAAGTGGCGGGTGGCCTCGACCAGAAGAGTCTGGACCCCGACCGTCGCGATTGTCTGCGTCAGCCGTTGCTTCTGACCATCCGAACTCTTCGCTACCGTGCAGTTTGCGCAGTAGAGCGAGCGGCAGCGTGAGTCGCTGCTCAAGACGAGTGTGCCGTGGCAGCAGTTACAGCTTACGAGCCCGGCAAGCGCATGCTTGCCGCCGCCGTAGCCCGACCGACTTATCGCTTTGCCGTTGCAACGGCTCCAAAGCTCGTCGCTGACGAGCCGCAACTCCGGACGCAAGTAGTGCATGGGTTCAAGATCACGCCCTTGGCTCTTGGCACGCGCCTTGGCGGTAGTCGAACCGTTCCAGACGAAAACCCCCTTGTAGATGCAGTTCGAGAGCAGATTGCGGACGGCGGCGGGACGCCAGTACCCGCCATCGGCTGTCCGGGCTTTCCGCCGTGTCGGCACCCCACTCTTGTTGAGCTCACGTGCAATTTCGTGCATCGACTCGCCCCGAGCGCGCCGCTCGAAGATATCCCGAACAACAACGGCTTCAGCTTCATCAATGAGCCACCGGGACCCGATGCGATTTCCCTGCGCGTCGAACTCCCGCTTGAGCACGTAGCCGAATGCCGGAGTTGCGATCATGTAACCGCGCTCAAGCTGCCCGACCATTCCACGCACCACACGATGCCGGGTATCCCGCCCCGCCTGCTGGGCGATGATGCCCTCGAGGCCAACTTGAAGTTGCCAGTTCTGAAGGTTGGTGTCGACCCCACTGGCAGCGATGAGACGCACGCGACGATTATTCTCGAGGCGGCGGATGAGTTGCGCCTGGGTGACCGCATCACGAGACAGGCGGGAGAACTCATCAACGATGAGCACACTGAAGACGTTGGCATCCCAGGCTTCCAGCAGTTGCTGGAAGCCCTGCCGCCTCGCATCGCCCGTCGCCTTACCCGTGATGGCGGCATCCTGAAACGTGAGGACGTCATCCACAGGGTAGCCCTGCCTGCTCGCCAGTTCGAGGCAGCGACGGATCTGGTCGTCGATCGACGTCTCGCGCTGCTGGTCGCTGGAGTAGCGTGCGTAAATCGCAACACGCTCTTTCATATCACTTCACTTTCTTCTTGCTTGCACCTTCCCTACGGCGGATCTGCTGCGCTGCAATCTCAGCGAGCAGATCCGCCAGATCCCGCACCTCAGCCGGCAGATCCGAACCGGGGCGGTTACTGGGTATAGCGCCGGGCGTGGGTTTTCTGCGATCTTTCGACAAAATATTTTTCCTCCAGCCAAACCAGGGCGTCAGATCGCCGAGCCACCCTTCGCGCGCCCAGCCGCGAGGGTGGCCAAGGGGGCTCAGCGCACTCGCTGCTGACGGCGTGCCGACTCGAAATCGATGACCTTCGACCCCTGAATCCGCGGAGCCAGAGGTCGGACGTTGCCGGCACTCGACGAAGACGCTCTCACGGTTCCTCCCGTGCTTTCATCGGCGACTCCGGAGGCAGGCTTCTCGGCGGCACCGGACCCAGCAGGCTCATCGAACATGACGACGGTTCTGCGACGCCCACGATGCACGTACTCCGCCAAGAAGCCTCCGCGAACCTCATCCATTTTCTTGGCGAGATTGCCTGCGCAAAGGTGGGCATAGCGCTGAAGCATGCGGACGTCACGATGCCCAGAGATCGACTGGAGCTCAAGCAGCCCGAAGCGCCCGGACTCCGCAAGTCGCGAGATCGCTTCGTGGCGCAGGTCGTGAAAATGGAAATCGTCGACCCCACTCTTGGGGATGACGCGCTCGAAGAAAGCCTTTTTCAGCGCATTCGGCGAGAGCGGGAGCAGGGGTCCGTCCGCCTGGCTTTCATCGCCGCCATCCGTCTGGAGCGCGATCAGCGACCTGAGGACCTCAAGCGCGCGGGTACTCAGTGGAACTTTCCGGCTGCGACCGTTCTTCGTGTCCGGCAGGAACACGTAGCGCCCTTCAAAGTTGACGTTCCTGGCGGTGACCCCGAGGAGCTCGCTGCGACGCATTGCTGTCTCGAGCGCCAGCACGATGGCGGGCTCAATGTATGGATTCTCATCACCACGCGCCGCCGCCAGGAGCCTCTGCTCGTCGCCCGGCGTCAGGCGCCGATCGCGCTCATTGAAATAGTTCGGGCGCCGCAGACCTTTGAACGGGCTCTCAGCAGCTGCGATTTTCCAGACATCATCCGCATAGTTCAGGGTCTGCGAGATCAAGTCGAGTTCGCGATCCACGGTCGACGGCGCCACCTCGGTCAAGCGGTCGGTTATGAAATCCTGGAGATCCTCGGTGGAGAGGGCTGCCAACTTTTTGTCGACAAATGCTTCATCGCGGAGCAGGCGACGGATGCGCGTGCGTTCAACATCGGCACCTTTGTGCGACGGAACGATTTCCTCAAGGTAACGCTCAAGCAGATCGCGCAACGTCGTCTTCGTCGCCACAGCGTAGTCACGCACGATGCTCACCGACAGCTGCGCATCGATCTGAAGGCGCGCCTGCTCGGCGGACGCAAGGGTATCGAACGTGATGTACTGCGCCGGAACACCTTTGCGGCGAACCCTCAGTTGAAACGACGTCTCCAGTTGCACAAGACTGGCCTTGATGCCGCGCACGGCCAACGTCGTGACGTAGGTCTGCGCCTTCTTCTTCTGCCCGGCAGAGAAGCGGCGATTCAGGGTGACGTCCGTCCGGACGGTAACGACAAAGGGGGAACGGTTCTGGATAGTGCTGCTGACTTGCGACGACATGCTTCGTACTCCGATAGTTGGGAGTACCGTATAGCCACAAGGAGAGGGAATGCCGCGAAAAATCTTCTTTCGCGGATTCGGCCGTCGCTCCAGAGCTTGGAGCGAAAATGGAGCAAACCCTATCGGATTTTGCTCCATTTGACCGCATCACGAATCACAGCTCATTGATTCGCAAAGATATTTATGGTCGGGGAAAGAGGATTCGAACCTCCGGCCCCTGCGTCCCGAACGCAGTGCTCTACCAGGCTGAGCTATTCCCCGACCCCCGACTCGACCCTGACGGCTTTTGCAGCTGCAACATGCCTTCAAGATATTTCGCGTAACGCCGTTAAAACTTACAGCGCCCTGGAAAGACCGCGATTATGTACGAACTCTGCAGAAGGTGCAAGAAGATCGACACTTTTCTTCAAGCCGGCAGTTTGCTCCGCCGCGCCGGCGATCAGGCCAGCGTGGTGCCCGGGTGGGTTGCGGCGACTTCCTCGTGCTCCCACTCCTTGACGGTCTCGGACAGGAGCCGGGCTTTTTCGTGGGCGTCCGGCGCGTGGTGATGTTCGCGCTCGAAAGCCTCCAGTGCGTCGTGACAAGCCTCGGCCTTCGAATGGGCGTGGGTATGGGGCATGATGAACCTTCCTTCCTGATGACTGAAACGCGGCAATGCAAAACGTATGCTGCACCGCACAACGCAATTCTAGCCACCATGCAGAAATAACCGCAAGCACGTTTTGCGCTGCAACAACAGCAATTACCCCCGAAGCCGTGACAAACTCGACACGCCGACTCTGGTAGTGCAATACCATATGCATCACCGTCAGACGCCAACATCCGCTCACCGGGCCCAGCACCACTTCCCGCCGACCGACGAGGAAAAAATGTCCGTATCCGCCCTCAGCCGGATCATCGTCAGGTTTCTCACCGGCCTCCTGGCCTGCCTGGCCGCCACCGCGTTGGCGGCGGAAGACACCGCCACGCCCCCTGCGCCCCGCACGCTCCATGTGGTCAGCGACGACAACTATCCGCCTTACCTCTTTCGCAACGCCGACGGCAGGGTCGAGGGTTACCTGGTGGATCTTTGGCAGTTGTGGCAGGCCCGCACCGGGCTCGAGGTCACGCTTACCGCAACCAACTGGGCCGAAGCCCAGCGGATGATCGCCGACGGCCGGGCCGACGTGATCGACATGATCTATCGCACGCCCCAGCGCGAAGCCTTCTACGAGTTCTCGGCGCCCTATGCCGATCTGCCGGTGGCGATCTACACCCACACCACCATCGGTGGCATCAGCGGAGTGAGCACCCTCAAGGGGTTCCAGATCGGCGTGCAGTCGGGCGACGCCTGCATCCACCGGCTCAACGCAAACGGCATCACCACCCTCGTCGAGTACCCCAACTACACCGAACTGATCGCCGCCGCCCAGCGCCAGGAGATCAAGCTGTTCTGCCTGGACGAGATTCCAGCCAACTTCTACCTCTACAGGGCTCACGCCCAGGCCGACTTCCGCAAGGCCTTCGAGCTGTATCAGGGCCAGTTCCGGCGGGCCACCCGCAAGGGCAACATCGCCACCCTGCAGATCGTCGAGAAGGGCATGGCCACCATCAGCCCGACCGAAGACGCGGCGCTGCGCAGGAAGTGGTTCGGCACACCGCTCGACCTCGGCAGCTACAGCTACTACGTCATCTGGGGGCTGATCGCGGCGGGCAGCTCCGGCCTGCTGCTGATCGTCTGGAACATGACCCTGCGGCGCCAGGTTGCCAGCAAGACGCAGACCCTCAAATCCACCCTGACCGAGCTGCGCGCCGCCCACAACGCCGCCAGCGAAGCCGAGCAGAGCCTCGCCGCCACCCTGCAGGCGATCCCCGATCTGCTCTTCGAGTTCGACACGGGCGGGCATTACCTCAACGTGTTCAGCAACCAGGACGAGCTGCTGGCGGCCTCGCGCACCAATCTCATCGGCAAGCACGTGTCGGAAGTGCTGCCCGCCCGCGAGGCCCGCGCGGTGCTGGATGCCATCGAAGCCGCCGTGGCCAACGGCAACGACTACGGGCGGACGATCTGCCTCGAGCTGGGCGGTGCCGAACACTGGTTCGAGCTTTCTGCCGCCCGCAAGCAGGCCGAAGGCAGCGAACCGCGGGTGCTGATCCTGTCCCGGGACATCACCGAGCGCCGCGAGGCCGAGCGCGCCCTCCTCGCAGCGAAGGAGTCGGTGCTCGTCGCCGAGAGCACCCGCCACTTCCAGGCCCTGTTCAACGCCGCGCCGGTCGCCCTGGCCTACTGCAAGGGCGAGCGCATCGAGTCGGTCAACCAGCGCTTCATCGAGCTTTTCGGCTACCACCCGTCCGACATCCCCACCCTCGACGACTGGTGGCGCCGCGCCTACCCCGACCCCGCCTACCGTAAGCAGGTTCAGCAAACCTGGGGGGCCGCCCTGACCCGGGCTGCGTTTTCCAACGGCAAGGTGGACAGCATCGAATACCAGGTCACCAGCAAGGACGCGCAGGTGCGTACCCTGCTCATCGGGGGCCAGTTGCTGGGCGGCGGCTTCATCGCCACCTTCACCGACATCACCCTGATCCGCGAAACCGAGGCAGCGCTTAAACAAGCCAAGGACGCCGCCGACGCCGCCAACGTGGCCAAGAGCACCTTCCTGGCCAACATGAGCCACGAGATCCGCACGCCGATGAACGCCATCCTCGGCTACACCCACGCCCTGCGCCGCGGCCAGCTGCTGCCCGAACAGGCCGACCGGCTCGACAAGATCGACGACGCCGGCCACCACCTGCTGGCGATCATCAACGACATCCTCGACATCTCGAAGATCGAGGCCGGCAAGCTGGTGCTGGAACACACGTCCTTCCACCTGGGCTCGATCGTCGATTACGTGCGCTCCCTGATCGCCGAATCGGCCGAGGCCAAGGGCCTGCAGCTGCGGGTGGATTACGACGACGTGCCGGCCCAGCTGGTGGGCGACCCGACCCGCCTGCGCCAGGGCCTGCTCAACTTTGCCAGCAACGCGGTCAAGTTCACCACCGCCGGCACCATCACCCTGCGCAGCCGGCTCGAGGCCCGCGACGGTGACCGCCTGCACGTGCGCTTCGAGGTGGAAGACACCGGCATCGGCATCCCGGCCGACAAGCTGCCCGACCTCTTCCAGCCCTTCCGGCAGGTGGATGCCTCCACCACCCGCAAGTACGGCGGCACAGGGCTGGGCCTTGCGATCACCCAGCGCCTGGCCCGGCTGATGGGCGGCGACGCCGGCGTGGAGAGCACGCCGGGCGTGGGGAGCCGGTTCTGGTTCTCGGCCGAACTCACGCTGGGCACCGGGCATGTGGAACATGCGGCCCTCGCCCCCTCCGGCGCCGAGGCCGGGCTCCGCAGCCGCCACACCGGCGCGCACATCCTGCTGGTGGAAGACGATCTGGTGAATCAGGAAGTCGCCCTTGAACTCCTGAGCGAAACTGGGCTGGTGGTGGATCTGGCCGAAAACGGCCGGGTCGCCCTCGAAAAGGCCGCCGCCTTCAGCTACGCCGCCATCCTGATGGACATGCAGATGCCCGAGATGGGCGGCCTCGAAGCCACCACCCGCATCCGCGAACTTCCCGGCCACCACCTGACGCCCATCATCGCGATGACTGCCAACGCCTTTGACGAAGACCGGGAGCGCTGCAGTCAGGCCGGCATGAACGATTTCATCGCCAAGCCGGTGGAGCCGGAAATCCTCTTCGAAACACTGCTGCGCTGGCTGGGCTGACCCGACGCCTCAGCCCAGCGCCGCCAGATCGGCCGGCGTATCCACGTCCTGCAGCACGCCGGGGTCGTCGGTCTCGATGGCGTGCAGCAAGCCGGCGTGGCCCCGGATGATCGAGCGGGCGCCCTCGTCGCCCTCCAGCGCCACAAGCGCGTCGCGCCAGCGCGCCGCAAAGCCCACCGGATGCCCGCGCTGGCGGGCGAAGATTGGCGCAGCAAGCGCAGCGCCACCAGCGATGGCTCCAGCCACCGCAAGATGGGTGGCCACGCGGATGCGCGGCATGTCGGCCAGCGCCACCAGCCAGCCGTCGGCATCCGGGCTAGCCGCCACGCCCGCGGCCAGGCTGTGGCCCATGCCGTCCCGGGCGGCGGCGGCGCGGATCACCGCCAGCCCCTCGGCTTCGATCAGGGCGGCGAGCGCATCCTGCTCCGGGCGCAGCACCGCAATGCAATCGGCGCACGCGGCCTTCAGCGCGCGGGCGGCGGCCACCGCCACTGGCGTGCCATCCGCCAGCGGCTGACGCAGCTTGTCGGCGCCGAAGCGCCGCCCCTGCCCGGCCGCCAGCAGCAGGCCGACGATGCGCGCCACTGACTAGCCCAGCCCGCAGCCGGCGCTGGCCGGCGTGGCGGGTTCCGGCCGTGGCACCACGGCGCCGTTCTTCACCGCAGTCATCTCGGCGAGGATCGACACCGCGATCTCGGGCGGCGTGCGGCTGCCGATGGGCAGGCCGATGGGGCCGTGGAGCCGCCCGACCTCGCCTTCCGACAGGTCGAAATACTCCAGCAAGCGCGCCCGCCGGGTCGCGTTATTGACCCGCGAACCCAGCGCGCCCACGTAGAAAGCCGGCGACTTGAGGGCTTCGAGGAGCGCCATGTCGTCCAGCTTCGGGTCGTGGGTGAGCGCCACGATGGCGGTGTGCGGATCGGGCAGCATCGCCGTCACCACATCGTCGGGCATGCCGGGCACCAGCGGCGCGCCGGGCACGTCCCATTCGGCGGCGTATTCCTCCCGCGGGTCGCACACGCTCACCGCGTAATCCAGCGCCTGGGCCATGGGCGCCAGATAACGGCCGATCTGGCTGGCGCCGATGATGAGCAGCCGCCAGCGCGGGCCGTGGATCGTGGACAGGCGCCGCCCGTCCCAGGCCAAGGCTTCGCCGCGACAGGCGTCGGCGACGGCCACGGTGCCGGTGTCGATGTCCACGTCGCGCCGCACCAGCTGGCCGGCCTCGATGCGGGCCGCCAGATCGGCCAGCCGGGCCATGTCCGGCGCCGGCTCGACGACCAGCTCCAGCGTGCCACCGCAGGGCAGGCCAAAGCGCGCCGCCTCGTCGCGGGTCACGCCGTAGGTGAGCACGAAGGGCTGGCTGCCGGCGATGCGGCCATCCAGCATCCGGGCCACCAGATCATCCTCGATGCAGCCGCCGGACACCGAGCCTTGCACCCGCCCATCGTCCCGCAGGGCCATCCAGGCCCCCGCGGGGCGCGGCGCCGAGCCCCAGGTGCGGGCCACGGTGACGAGCGCCGCCCGGTGGCCCTCGGCCGCCCAGCGGCGCAGGGCCGCGAGCACCTGCAGATCCTGGCTATCCATGGTTTGCCTCCTTTCGGCAAAGCGCGTGCCGAGGGCGACCGAGGCCGCCCCCGCAATGCGCAGCAGTGATCGTCAGGCCTTCAGCGCGTCAGCCTGGAAAGGCAGCCGGGTGAGCCACCGCCCGGTGGCCGCGGCAATCGCGTTGGCTACCGCCGGCGCCACCGGCGGCACGCCAGGCTCGCCGATGCCGGTGGGGTTCTCGGCGGACTGGACGATGTGCACCTCGACCTTCGGCATCTCGTTGATGCGGATCGGCGCGTACTCGCCAAAGTTGCCCTGCTCCACCACCCCGTCCTTCAGGGTGATCTCGCCGTGCAGCGCGGCCGACAGGGCAAAGCCCACCGAGCCTTCCACCTGGGCGCGCACGTTGTCCGGGTTGATCGCCATGCCGCAATCCACCGCCGACACGATGCGATCCACCTTCACGCTGCCGTCGGCGGCCACCGTCACCTCGGCCACCTGGGCGACGAAGGAGTGGAAGGATTCATGCACCGCCACGCCGCGCCCGCGCCGCTCGCCGGGCTTGCCGGCCGCCAGCGGGGTGCCCCAGCCGGCCTTGTCGGCCGCCAGCTTGAGCACCGCCGAATGGCGCGGATGCTTGGCGAGGAGCTTGAGGCGCATCGCCACCGGGTCCTGCTTCGATTCGGCGGCCAGCCGGTCGAGGAAGGTCTCGGTGGAATAGGCGGTGTGGGTCGAGCCCACCGAGCGCCACCACAGCACCGGCACGCCGATGTCCTTGGGGGTGTGCAGCTCCACCTGCAGGTTGGGAATGGCGTAGGGCAGGTTGGCCGCGCCTTCCACCGACACGGCGTCGATGCCGTCCTTCACCATCACCGATTCGAAGGCCGAGCCGGTGATGATCGACTGGCCCACCAGCCGGTGGCGCCACGCGCGGATGCTGCCGTCGGCGTCCAGCGCCGCTTCGATGCGGTGGTGGAACATCGGGCGGTAGTAGCCCGCCTTCATGTCGTCCTCGCGCATCCACACCAGCTTGACCGGCGCGCGGGTGCCGCTGGCCTTGACGATGGACGCGGCCTCGCGCAGGTAGTCGGACTGGGTGCACGCCCGCCGGCCAAAGCTGCCGCCGGCGTAGAGCATGTGGATCGTCACCTTCTCGGGCGGCAGGTCGAACATCGCGGCCAGGGTAGCCTGGTCGACGGTCTGGAACTGCTCGCCATTCCACACTTCAAGGCCGTCCGCGGTGCGCTGCACGACGCAGTTCATCGGCTCCATCGCCGCGTGGGCGAGATACGGGAAGTCATAGCTGGCGGTGATCACCTTGGCCGCACCCGTGATGGCGCCGGGGGCGTCGCCCTGGGTGCGCGCCACGAGGCCCGGCTTGCCGGCCAGCTCGTGGTAGCGGGCGAGGATTTCGTCGGAGCCCAGCTTGAACGCGGCGCTGTCGTCCCATTCGATGGTTAGCGCGTCGCGGCCCTTCTTGGCCGTCCAGGTGTCGCGGGCCAGCACGGCGACGCCGGCGGGCACCGTCACCACGTCCACCACGCCCTTGATGGCCTTCGCCTTGCTGGCATCCACCGATTTTGCCTTGCCGCCGAAGCGCGGCGGGTGGGCAACCACCGCCACCAGCATGCCGGGCAGATGCAGATCCTGGGTGAATTGGGCCGAGCCGTCGGTCTTGGCGGCGCTGTCCTTGCGCGGGGCGCGCTTGCCGATCAGGCGGAAATCCTTCGGGTCCTTGAGGGTGACCTGGGCCGGCACGGCCTCGAGGGCGGCGGCTTCCGCCAGCTCGCCAAAGCTCGCCTTGCGGCCGCTGGCGGCGTGGCGCACCACGCCTTCGGACACGCTGATCTCGGCGGCCGGCACATTCCACTTCTTGGCGGCGGCGGAGACCAGCATCGCCCGGGCGGTGGCGCCGGTCTGGCGCATCTGCCCCCAGGAGTTGGCCATCGCGGTGCTGCCGCCGGTGCCCTGGGCGGCGCCGAAGAACAGGTTGTTGTAGCGCTTGGCGTCGGCCGGCGCACCTTCCACCTTCACCTGCGCCCAGTTGGCGTCGAGCTCTTCGGCGACGATGGTGGCGAGGCCGGTGTAGGTGCCCTGCCCCATCTCCAGGTGCTTGGAGATCACGGTAACGGAGTTGTCGGCACCGATGCGCAGGAAGGGCGTCGGCGCAAAGCTGGCGGCCGCAGCGCCGCTGGCAGCCGGCTTGGCCGCCAGGCCGATGCCGGGCACGGCGAGGCCGAGGGTGAGGCCGGCGGCGCCCTGCAGGAAGCCGCGGCGGGAGAGGTTTTCGATGGGGTTGTGGCGTTCGGTGGTCATGCTGGGCTCCTTACGCCAGGGCCTTGGCGGCTTCGTGGATGGCAGCGCGGATGCGCACGTAGGTGCCGCAGCGGCACAGGTTGCCCGCCATCGCGGCGTCGATGTCGGCGTCGGTGGGCTTGCGGTTGGTCGATAGCAGGCTCACGGCGCTCATGATCTGGCCCGACTGGCAGTAGCCGCACTGGACGACATCCAGCTTGCGCCACGCCTCCTGCACCGCCCTGCCGACGCGGGAGCCATCCACCGCCTCGATGGTGGTGACCTTCTTGCCCGCCACGTCCGCCACCGGCGTGATGCACGAACGCACCGGCTGGCCATTCACATGCACGGTACAGGCGCCACACAGGCCGGCACCGCAGCCAAACTTGGTGCCGGTGAGGAGCAGGGAATCCCGCAGCGTCCAAAGTAGCGGGGTGTCGGCGTCGACGTCGGCCTTGTGGGGCTTGCCGTTCACGGTGAGCTGGATCATTTTCAATCTCCGAAGGGGGATGCGGACTTGTGTTGTCTGAGGCTTGTCGTCGGGCAAGATAATTCCCGACCGTCACCCTCGGAAATTTAGCCCACTGCAAGCTGGATGGCATTGCAGAATCCTGTGAGATTCTTGCCCGATTCTCCAGACTTGTTTTCGACGCGTGACCGCATACCCCATCCGGAGTTAATCTCGCAAGCGCACTCCGGAAGGAAAAACCATGACCGATTCAGGCTTTCCGCCCCCCGCCGAGGCGGCCGCGCTCGACGCCGCACGCCAGGCGCTGGCAGACATCATTGAACGATATTGCACCGAAGACGGCCCCGTTGCGACGCCCGTGCCGGGCCTCAGCCTGTTCCGCGCATCCAGCACCAGCACGCCGATCTGCGCCGTGTACCGCTCGGTGCTGGCGGTGGCGGTCCAGGGCAGCAAGCGCCTCGTACTGGCCGACGAGCGCTTCCAGTACGACAGCCGGCACTACCTGATCACCTCGGTAGACCTGCCGGTGATGGGCCAGATCACCGAGGCCACGCCCGAAAAGCCCTACCTGTGCGCGGTGTTCGACATGGACGCCCACAAGATCGCCGACCTGGCCGGCACCCTGCAGATCGCCCCGCCTTCGCCGGGCAACGGGCAGCTCGGGCTGGGCGTGAGCGCGCTCACCCTGCCAGTGATGGACGCGCTGCTGCGCCTCGCCCGGCTGCTGGATGCACCCCGCGACATCCCGGTGCTGGCGCCCCTGCATGAGCGCGAGCTGCTGGACCGCCTGCTCACCGGCGAGCAGGGGCTGCGCCTGCGCGCCATCGCCGCGGCCGACAGCCAGAGCCATCGCACCGCCCGGGCGGTGGCGTGGATCAAGGAGAATTTCGACCAGCCCCTGTCCATCGACGCCCTGGCCGACGCGGCCAATATGAGCAAGTCGTCGCTGCACCAGCACTTCAAGGCGCTCACCGCCATGAGCCCGCTGCAGTATCAAAAGCAGATCCGCCTGCAGGAAGCCCGCAAACTGATGCTGCTCGAAGCGCTGGACGCGGCATCGGTGGCGCGCCGGGTGGGCTACGAGAGCCCGTCCCAGTTCAGCCGCGAATACCGCCGCCTGTTCGGCGCCCCGCCGCTGCGGGATGTGGCGCGGATGCGCTGAGCGCCAGAGGCCCCGCTTACTTCACGCTGATCTGGTCGAACACGCCGCCATCGGCGAAGTGGGTCTTCTGGGCCTTGGTCCAGCCGCCAAACAGGTCGTCGATGGTGAAGAGCTTGACCGGCGCGAACTGCTTGGAATACTTCGCCGCCACCTTGGCGTCGATCGGACGGTAGTAGTTCTTGCCGGCGATCTCCTGGCCTTCGGGCGAGTACAGGTACTTGAGGTATTCCTCGGCCACCTTGCGGGTGCCGCGCTTGTCGACCACCTTATCCACCACGGCCACCGGCGGCTCGGCGAGGATCGACAGGGAGGGCGTGACGATGTCGAACTTGTCCGGGCCGAGCTCCTTGACGGCCAGGTAGGCTTCGTTCTCCCAGGCGATCAGCACGTCGCCAATGCCGCGCTCGGCAAAGGTGGTGGTCGAGCCGCGGGCGCCGGAATCCAGCACCTTCACGTTGCCGTAGATCTTCTTCACGAAGTCCTTGGCAGTGGCGTCGTTGCCGCCCGGCTGCTTGAGCGAATAGCCCCACGCGGCTAGGTAGTTCCAGCGGGCGCCGCCGGAAGTCTTGGGGTTCGGGGTGATCACCTCGATGCCCGGCTTGGCGAGATCGTTCCAGTCCTTGATCTTCTTCGGGTTGCCCTTGCGGACGAGGAAGACGATGGTCGAGGTGTAGGGCGAGGCGTTGTGGGGCAGACGCTTCTGCCAGTCGGCCGGCAGCAGCTTGCCGTTGTCGTGGAGCGCATCGATGTCGGCGGCCAGCGCCAGGGTCACCACGTCGGCCTCGAGGCCGTCGATCACCGAGCGGGCCTGCTTGCCCGAGCCGCCGTGGGAGGCCTTGATGGTCACGTTCTCGTTGTTCTTGGCCTTCCAGTATTTGGCGAAGGCGGCGTTGTAATCCTGGTAAAGCTCACGGGTCGGGTCGTAGGAAACGTTGAGCAGCGTCACGTCCGCATGGGCCAGGCTGGACAGGCCGAGCACCAGGGCGAGGGACAGCAGGGAACGGCGGGTAAGGCTGGATTTCATTTCGTTTTTCCTGGGGATGAACAACACTGGAACCGAGTCTAGAGAGCACTCGGGCCAGCA
>JAKLLO010000153.1 GCA_023150095.1 Zoogloea sp.
CAATGGTTGACAGCACATGCCCTTTGCGCGGCACGGCCAGACTCACCGTTTGGTGTTCGCGCTCGGGCTGCCCGCCCGATGGCATCTGCAAATCCAGGAGTCGGTCAGGTTCGACGTACACGACGCTCACATTTCATTCCTTGCCAGCGAGCAGCGGCCACTGCTCGTTGACATACTTTTCAGAGGCATCCCGGACGACCCAGGCCACAGACACTTTCTTGTCTCTGGCAATTCGTTCCAGCGTCTCATACAGATCGCTCGGAAAACTGACCGACACCCTGACGGTCTTCAGGTCGGTCTTCGGATCCATTGCCTGCAATGCTTTCGTCGTCATCAGAGATCCCCCAGGCCACTACACCACATTACACCACATAGGTGCGGCGGTTGCTAGCTTAGAGCTGGGTTCGCCGGATACCTGTTTGGTGAAGAAAACTGGTCCATCGCTGAAACCCATTGTTTGCGGTGCTCGGCTCGCTCACGGCGCAGCATCACAGCATCTTCCCGTGCTGACGTGATGCCTGAACTGCATGAATACGCTGACGTTTCGCCGCTTAATGGGCCTGCTATCGGTCCTGCTCATGGCAAGCCCGGCGCCTGTGCTAGCCAGCGAGGTCATCGAACGCGAACAGCTCGCCGCGCTCGCCCGCCAGCTCGACCTGATCGACCGCCTCGCCGAGCACGCCGCCAATACCGCTCCGCAGGAACGCGCGCGCTACCACTTCGACTACGTCCGACTGCGTGCCGACCTGAAGCGCGTTCGCGCCGGCCTGCAGGACTACCTCGTACCCCAGCGCGCCCAGCCGCGCGATCCCGTCCCGCTGGCCGGCGATTACGTTCGCCGTGACCGCGCCGACGACGAGGAGCCGTCGCCATGACGCCCTCTGCCGATCAGGTCGCCGCCTTCCAGGCCAACGGCGGCTTTGCGCCTTCGGCCGTCGCTGCCGTGGTGCTGGGCTTCGTGTTCGCCGTGTTGCTGCTGTGGGGCGTGTGGGCCATGCGCACCGCCTACGTCGGCTGGGCCGAGCACCGCATCACCGAACGTCAGTTCCTCGCCGTCGTCGTGCGCTTCGTGGCGATGTACCTGGTGCTGACCTTCTTCCTCCTCTCCTGACCGTCACGAAAGGCCATACGCCATGAACACTCCAACGACATCCCATCGCATTCCGTCCCGCATCGCCGCTCCGCTGCTGCCGCTGACGCTCGCGCTCGCGGGCCTGCCGCTGTCGGCCTTCGCGCAGGGCCTGCCGACCATGGAAGACCCATCGCGCGGCCAGGGCAGCGGCATCCTGCAGACCTTGCAGAACTACGGCTACGACATCGTGCTGCTGATCGCGCTGCTCGTGGTCGCCTCGATGTTCGTCGGTGTCTGCTATCACGCCTACACGCGCTACTCGGAGATCCACACCGGCCGCGCCACCTGGGGCCAGTTCGGCCTGACGGTCGCCGTGGGCGCGATCCTGCTGGTGGTCGGCATCTGGCTGCTCACCAAGGCCACCGGCGTGCTGTGAGGGCGGCAAGCGATGGCCGTCCCTTCGGAGACCCCGCAAGACACGCTGGTGACCTTCCTGCCGCACCGGCTGAACCGCCAGCCGGTGGTCGTGCGCGGGCTGACCGCCGACGAGTTGTGGATCTGCGCCGGCCTGTCGGCCGCCGCCGGGTTCGCGCTCGGCCTGCCCTTGGCCTGGCTCACGCACAGCATCGCCATGGTGCCCACGCTGATCGTCGCCGGCATCGCGTTGGGCGTCTTTGTCGGCGGAGGCTTCCTGCGCGCGCAGAAGCGCGGCCGGCCCGACACCTGGCTGTACCGGCAGCTCCAATGGCGGTTGGCCCTGCGGCATCCGGCGCTGGCGGCGCTCCTGGGCGGGCAGCGCCTCATCACCCGCTCGGGCTACTGGACTACCCGGCGCAACACCGATCGAGGGGCGCCATGAGCCGTTTCAAGAACGAGGTTGCGCACCTGCAGGCGCACGTGAAGACGTTGCGTCTGGGGGCCGGCGCGCTGTTCGTGGTGGCGCTGCTGCTCGGCTTCGGTTGGTGGAGTGCGCCGAAGAGTCTGACCATCCATGTGCCGCCGGACCTGCGCTCGGGCAGCACGCGCAAGTGGTGGGACGTGCCGCCCGAGAGCGTGTACGCCTTCTCGTTCTACATCTGGCAGCAGGTGCAGCGCTGGCCCACGAACGGCGAGGAAGACTATCCACGCAACCTGCGCGCGCTCTCGGCCTACCTGACGCCGAGCTGCCGGGCCTTTCTGCAACAGGACTACGAGTACCGGCGCGCCAGTGGCGAGCTGCGTCAGCGCGTGCGCGGCATCTACGAGATTCCCGGCCGCGGCTACGGCGATGATCCGGCCACGCGCGTCAAGGTGGTTTCCGACCGCGATTGGATCGTCACGCTCGACGTGAGCGCGGACGAATACTACGGCTCCGAGCAGGTCAAGCGCGCTCTGGTGCGCTACCCCATCAAGGTCGTCCGGCTGGACATCGACCCGGAGCACAACCCCTTCGGCCTGGCGCTGGACTGCTACGCCGGCGCACCCCAGCGCATCGAACCGCCGCCGACGCCGACCCAGGCCGGCGCGCCCGCCAACGCCTCCGGCCATCTGCAGGGAGACTCCCCATGAAGCCCATTGCCTTGTCGGCCCTGGCCGGCGTCCTGCTGATCCTCGGTGTCGTGCCGGCCAGCCAGGCCGTGGAAATCCTGCGCTGGGAGCGCCTGCCCCTGCCGGTGCCGCTGGTGGTCGGCCAGGAGCGCGTGGTCTTCATCGACCGCAATGTGCGCGTCGGCGTGCCGGCCAGCGTCGGCGACCACCTGCGCGTGCAGAGTGCGGGCGGCGCGATCTACCTGCGGGCGAGCGAGCCGATTCCGCCCACGCGGCTGCAACTGCAGGACGTGGAATCCGGCGCGCTGATCCTGCTCGACATCGCCGCCGAGCCGGCGAAGGACGGTCAGGCGCCGCTGGAGCCGGTGCGCATCGTGGAAGCGGAAGCCCCCGCGAAGCGCTACGGCGGCGGTGCGGCAAGCGGCGCGGACGAGCAGGCCGACGCGCCCGCAGACAAATCCGTTCCCCGGCGCGAGACGCCGGTACCGGTCGTGCTGACGCGCCATGCCGCACAGAACCTGTACGCGCCGCTGCGCACCGTCGAGCCGGTCGCCGGCATCGGGCGCGTGAACCTGCGCCGTGGCCTCGCACTGGACACCTTGCTGCCGACGCTGCCGGTGCACGCGCGGGCATTGGCCGCGTGGCGCCTGGAAGACCAGTGGGTGACGGCCGTGCGCCTCACCAACACCTCGGCGCGTTGGCTCGACCTCGACCCGCGCGCCCTGCAGGGGAACTTCGTGGCGGCGACCTTCCAGCATCCGAACCTGGGGCCGGCCGGCACCCCGTCCGACACCACGGTGCTCTACCTGGTCACGCGCGGCCACGGCCTGGCCGAGTCGCTGCTGCCGGCGCTGAGCCCGATCGATGCCACCGCGAACCTGCCGCCGGCCGCCGCGGCCGGCTCGACCGGAGGAGCGCGCGATGAAAAGTAATCCGCTGCTCAAGTGGCTGCTGATCCCGATGGCGCTGCTGCTGGTGTTCGTCGGCGTCAAACTGTTCTCCGGCGCCCCCGGCGGCCAGCCCGCCCCCAAGGGCGCGGCCAGTACGCTCACGCCCGAGGAGATGAAAGCCCTGGGCATCGCAGGCGACACGCCGCGCGATACCGTCGCCACGCTGGTGGCCCAGGTGAAGCAGTTGCGCACCGAGCTGCAGAGCGCGCTCGGCGACAACAAGCAGCACAAGGCCGAGAACGAGCGCCTGCGTGCCCGGGAAAGCGCGATCGACCAACGCATCCAGAGCGCGCTGGAAGGCGAACGCAGCCGCCTGGAGCAGGAGCGCAATCAGGTGGCCAGCGACAGGCAGCAGACCCAGGGGCTGCTGCAGGATCTGCAGCGGCAACTGGACGGCCTTTCCGGCAAGGGTGGCCGGTCCGATCTGCCCGTCGGGCTGGGGCTGGAAGAGGGTGACGGCCAGCGCTTCAACCGCGGCGTCGGTGGCACGCAGTGGGTCGAGCCCGACGATGCCAAGGTCGACGCCAAGAACGCCAGCAAGGAGCCGAGCTTTCCCCTGAGCTTCGGGCCGGCCCAGAAAAGCCTGTCGGCCGCAGTGGAATCCGTCGCCGACGTCGGCAGCCGCGCGGTGGGCGCATCCACGAAGGCGGTCTACACCGTGCCGTCGAACTCGACGCTCATGGGGTCGATTGCCATGACGGCGCTGATCGGGCGCGTGCCGATCGACGGAACCGTCAACGACCCGTACCCGTTCAAGGTGTTGATCGGCCTGGACAACCTCACGGCCAACGGCATCGACATCCCCGACGTGGCCGGCGCCGTGGTCAGCGGCACGGCCTCGGGCGACTGGACGCTCTCGTGCGTGCGCGGGCAAATCCGCTCGGTCACGTTCGTGTTCCAGGACGGCACCATCCGCACGGTGCCGGAGGACAGCAGCAAGGGCGGCAGCAGCGGCGGCAACGCGGGTCACAACGGCGCCAGCATCCAAGGCGGCCTGGGCTGGATCAGCGACCCCTACGGCATTCCCTGCGTCAGCGGCGAGCGGCGCAGCAACGCCCAGCAGTACCTGGGCAGCCAGGCGCTCATCACCGCGGCCGGCGCGGGCGCCGCTTCGCTCATCAAGTCCGACAACGGCAGCGTGGCCGTGGTCGCCAACAGCAACGGCTCGCTGGGCACCGTCGGCATCAGCGGCAACGAAGCGATGGGCCGCATCCTCGCGGGCGGCGTGCGCGACATGGCCGATTGGGTCAACAAGCTCTACGGCCAGGCCTTCGCGGCGGTCTACGTGCAGCCCGGCGCCAGGGTGGCCGTGCATCTGGAGCAGCCGCTCGACATCGACTACGACGCCAAGGGGCGTCGGGTCCACCACCGCACCGGAGAAACCCATGCCTCGGATCTGGATTGACGCGGCCGCCGTGCTGCTGGCGGCCACCCTGCTCGGCGGCTGCGCCACCAGCAAGGAGAAGCTGCTGCCGCACGGCGACAACACCATGCTCGACATCTGGCATCAGGAGACCGGCGGCAGCGCGGGCGGCGGCCAGGCCGCCCGGCAACTGCTCGATGCGCGCCAGGGCCTGCGCCGGCCGCTGGTCGAGGCCGATGTACAGGCGGCGCCCGGCGTGCAGGCGCGCTACACCCGAACCGCGCAGAACGAGATTTACCGCCAGTTCCACCGCCTGCCGAACCCCGACCTGGTGATGTACGTGTTCCCGCACCTGGCGGGCACCGACCCGGTGCCGGTGCCCGGCTACAGCACGGTGTTCCCGCTCTACCAGCGCGTGCAGTACGCGATGCCGGGCGAGCGCGTGGAGGACTACTGATGGCCTGGTCGCTGCCGTGGTCACGCAAGCCCGACGCATCGCCTGCCGACGCCGTGGATGCGGCCGATGATGCCTGGGCACGGCACGTAACGGCCCTGGCGGCACAGGGTGTCGCCGAGCCGGGCAGCGCGCTCGGCCGGGGCCGGCGCAGGCCGGCCACCCAGGCCGACCACGATGCGCTCTATGGCGTCGCGCCGTCGTTCGCGGACTTGCTGCCCTGGGTCGAGTACCTGCCCGACACCAAGTGCATGTTGCTGGAAGACGGCCAGTCGGTGGCGGCCTTCTTCGAACTGGCGCCGGTCGGCACCGAGGGCCGCGAGATGGCCTGGCTATGGCAGGCGCGCGATGCGCTGGAGAACGCCCTGCAGGACTCCTTCGACGAGTTGGACGACAACCCCTGGGTGGTGCAGCTCTACGCCCAGGACGAGGCCGACTGGGACAACTATCTGCGCTCCCTGGCGAACTATCTGCAGCCGCGTGCGCAGGGCAGCGCGTTCAGCGACTTCTACCTGCGCTTCTTCGCCCATCACCTGCGGGCCATCGCCAAGCCGGGTGGCCTGTTCGAGGACACCACGGTGACGCGCCTGCCGTGGCGCGGCCAGGTGCGGCGCGTGCGCATGGTGGTCTACCGCCGCACGTCCGCGGCCCCGACCCCGCGGCGCGGCCAGTCGCCCGAGCAGGCGCTGACCACGATCTGCGACCGCCTCGTCGGCGGGCTGGCGAATGCCGGCGTGAAGGCTCGGCGTCTCGGCGCTGCGGACATCCACGCCTGGCTGCTGCGCTGGTTCAACCCGAATCCGACCCTGCTGGGCGCCACCGCCGAAGACCGGGAACGCTTCTACGCGCTGACCCGCTACCCGGAAGAGCGGGAGGAGGGCGAGATCGAACTCGCCAGCGGCACCGACTTCGCGCAGCGCCTGTTCTTCGGCCAGCCCCGCTCGGACGTGCCCAACGGCCTGTGGTTCTTCGACGGCATGCCGCATCGGGTGATCGTGATGGATCGCCTGCGCACGCCGCCCGTGACGGGCCATCTGACGGGCGAGACGCGCAAAGGCGGCGATGCCATGAACGCGCTGTTCGACCAGATGCCCGAGGACACGGTGATGTGCCTGACGCTGGTCGCCACGCCCCAGGACGTGCTGGAGGCACACCTCAACCACCTCGCCAGGAAGGCCGTCGGCGAGACCCTGGCCTCGGAGCAGACCCGGCAGGACGTGCAGCAGGCGCGCGGGCTGATCGGCAGCGCGCACAAGCTCTACCGTGGCGCGCTGGCGTTCTACCTGCGCGGCCGCGACCTGGCCCAGCTCGATGCGCGCGGCCTGCAGCTCGTCAACGTGATGCTCAACGCCGGCCTGCAACCGGTACGCGAAGAGGACGAGGTGGCGCCGCTGAACAGCTATCTACGCTGGCTGCCGTGCGTGTTCGATCCGGCGGCCGACAAGCGCCAGTGGTACACCCAGCTCATGTTCGCGCAACATGCGGCGAACCTGGCGCCGGTCTGGGGCCGCAGTCAGGGCACGGGGCATCCGGGCATCACGTTCTTCAACCGCGGCGGCGGCCCGATCACCTTCGATCCGTTGAACCGCCTCGACCGGCAGATGAACGCGCATCTATTCCTGTTCGGCCCCACGGGTTCGGGCAAGAGCGCGACGCTCAACAACATCCTGAACCAGGTGACGGCGATCTACCGGCCGCGCCTGTTCATCGTCGAGGCGGGCAACAGCTTCGGCCTGTTCGGCGACTTCGCGGCACGGCTGGGCCTCACCGTGCATCGGGTGAAGCTCGCGCCGGGCGCGGGCGTCAGTCTGGCTCCGTTCGCCGACGCCTGGCGCCTGGTCGATACGCCGAGCCAGGTACAGACGCTGGACGCCGATGCGCTCGACGAAGACCAGACCGATGCCGGCATGGCGGTGGAAGGCGACGAGCAGCGCGACGTGCTCGGCGAGCTGGAGATCACTGCACGGCTGATGATTACCGGCGGCGAGGACAAGGAAGAAGCGCGCATGACGCGCGCCGACCGCAGCCTGATCCGCCAGTGCATTCTCGATGCGGCCCAGCATTGCGTGGCGGACAGACGCACGGTGCTCACGCGCGATGTGCGCGACGCGCTGCGCGAGCGCGCCCGCGACGCCACGCTGCCGGAGATGCGGCGCGCACGGCTGCTGGAGATGGCCGACGCCATGGATATGTTCTGCCAGGACGTGGACGGCGAGATGTTCGACCGGTCCGGCACGCCGTGGCCCGAGGCGGACATCACCATCGTGGACCTGGCCACCTTCGCGCGCGAGGGCTACAACGCCCAACTCTCGATTGCCTACATCTCGCTCATCAACACCGTCAACAACATCGCCGAGCGCGACCAGTTCCTGGGCCGCCCGATCATCAACGTGACGGACGAAGGCCACATCATCACGAAGAACCCACTGCTCGCGCCCTACGTGGTCAAGATCACCAAGATGTGGCGCAAGCTCGGCGCCTGGTTCTGGCTCGCCACGCAGAACCTGGACGACCTGCCGAAAGCGGCCGAGCCCATGCTCAACATGATCGAGTGGTGGATCTGCCTGTCGATGCCGCCCGATGAAGTCGAAAAGATCGCGCGCTTTCGCGAGCTCAACGCATCGCAGAAGGCGCTGATGCTCTCGGCACGCAAGGAGGCCGGCAAGTTCAGCGAGGGCGTCATCCTGTCCAAGTCGATGGAGGTGCTGTTCCGCGCCGTGCCGCCCAGCCTCTACCTGGCGATGGCGATGACCGAGCCCGAGGAGAAGGCCGAACGCTTCCAGTTGATGCAGCAGCACGGCATCAGCGAATTGGATGCCGCCTTCCGCGTGGCCGAGAAGATCGACCGTGCGCGGGGCATCGAACCCCTGGCGCTGGGCACGTTGGCCTGACGGGAGCGACACGATGCGCATGCCTTCATTCGCCCGCCGTCATCCCTGGATCGGTCTGCTGATCGTGGTGACGATTGGGGTTGCCTCGTGGATGCTGCTGCTCGCGCCGCATCCGGCGACCGAGCCCGTGTCCCTGGCCGCCGTCGGGTCCGAAGCGTCGAAACCGGCCGGCCCGCCCTGGCTGTATGGCCGTGCCGATGCGCGCTTCACGGTGGTCGGGTACGCCGACCTGGAGTGCCCGTACTGCCGGGCCTACTTCCCCGCGCTCAAGCGCTGGATCGACGCCCATCCCGAGGTGAACTGGCAGTGGCACCACCTGCCGCTGTCCATGCACGAGCCAGCCGCGACTGCCGAGGCACGCCTGGCCGAGTGCGCGGGCGAGACGGGCGGACATGCCACGTTCTGGCAGGCCGTGGCGTGGCTCTACTCGAACACCCGTGGCGACGGCCAGGGCCTGCCGGAGGGCCTGCGCTATCCCGACCTCACGCCAGCCATGCAGGGTTGTCTCGACAGCGAGCGCCCCGATGCGGTCATCCGTGCCCAGGCGGTGGAAGCCGCACAGCAGGGCATCGCGGCCACGCCGGCCCTGCAACTGCGCGACCGCGAGTCCGGCAAGACCCTCCTGCTGCACGGTCCCGTCGAAGGCGATGCCTTGCTGTCGGCCATCGACCTGCTCGCCGCCGGCAACACGACCGTGGCCGAACCCGCCCATTCCCCAGACATGCCCGCCGGCGTCGCCGGTGACATGCCCAGGTAGCCATCGATCTTCAAGGCTGCGGCGCGGCTCGTCCGCGTTGATCGAAACCCGTTCGCATCGCATCCCTTGACGCGAACAGCCACCGCATCCGCGGTGGTGGATGCCCGCTCGTCACCTGTTCCATCCCCATCGTCCCCAGGAGGGTTTGCCCTCCAGGGGCAGGCGCCCTCCGATCTCATCCATTGGAGGTTCGCCATGTCTCTCGTCATCGCCGACTCCCGCCCGGAGTCGCTCACCCTGATCGCCGCCCAGCACGAAGACTGGATCATCCGGCAGGCCATCACCCTGCTGGAGAACCGCGTGTTCAAGGCCGGTCCGGCGCTGGGCAGTCCCGCCGCCGTGCGCGACTACCTGCGCCTGAAACTGGTCGCGGAGCCGAACGAAATCTTCGCCGTCGTGTTTCTCGACAACCAGCACCAGGTGCTCGCCTTCGAGCCGCTGTTCAAGGGCACGGTCGACCAGACTTCGGTGTATCCGAGGGTGGTGGTCCAGCGTGCGCTGGCGCTCAACGCTTCGGCGCTGATCCTGGCGCATCAGCACCCCTCGGGGAACACCGAGCCCTCGGCCGCTGATCGTGCGATCACCGAGCGGCTGAAGAGCGCCCTGGCCACCGTCGATGTCCGGGTGCTGGATCACTTCATCGTCGGCAAGGGCAGCCCGTACTCGTTCGCCGAAGCCGGCTTGCTGTAGCAGCACCAGCGGACGCGCATTCATGTCATCACCACGGGAGCCATTGGCTCCCGTTTCCTTTCGCCGACCCGCCGAGAAATCGGGACTGACCGGTTTCGGTTTCTTTGTCGTCCCCTGATCTGCGTTGCGCTCGACTACGAGTCTGCATCGACTCCGCGGAGGCGCGACATGCCGGCTCATTCCCTCAACCTTCCTACCGCCTCGCGGCGCCCCCTGGCCGTCCGGCTGGCCGCTGGACTGTGCGCCGCGCTGCTCGGTCCCATCGCGGCGGCCGCCGATGTGCTCATCGTCATCGACAGCCGTCATCCGGTGCAGGCCCCGGCCGGCGTGCGGATCATCGAGCTGGACCAGGCCACGCGCATCGAGGTCGAACTCGCCGCGCACCTGCCGGCCGACCCGCAACAGG
>JAKLLO010000154.1 GCA_023150095.1 Zoogloea sp.
CAGGTGCAGCACGAGCTGCTTGTACGGGTGCCACTGGGTGTCCTTGAGGATCACGGACTGGACGGCGCCGTCCAGGTTCATGGACAGGACGGACGAGTGGAAAGCCTCGTTGCGCAGGGCGTGGTAGATCTCGTTGTGATCAACGGTGATCTGGACCGGCTCACCGGAACCGAAAACGATGGCGGGGACGCTGCCGGCACGACGCAGGCGGCGGCTCGCACTCGAACCCTGCACTTCGCGCTTCTTGGCGTTGAATTGAATGGTCATTACAACTACTCCAGGTTGGATCGCCCGACCGCGACCAGACGGGCGTGGAAAAAAGCCGGCGGGCTTGCGCCCACCGGCTCGAATGCTGTGGCTTACTCGTTGAAGAGCGAGCTGACGGATTCTTCGTTGCTGATCCGCAGGATGGTGTCGGCCAGCAGTTCGCCGATGGACACGGTGCGGATCCGCTTGCAGGCACGCGCCTCGTCGGACAGCGGGATGGTGTCGGTGACGACCAGCTCGTCGAGATCCGATTCGTTGATGCGGCTGATCGCCGGGCCGGACAGCACGGCGTGCGTGCAGTAGGCCATCACGCGCTTGGCACCGTTTTCCTTCAGGGCCTGAGCGGCCTTGCAGAGGGTGCCGGCGGTATCGACGATGTCGTCCATGATCACGCAGGTGCGGCCGTCGACTTCACCGATGATGTTCATCACCTCGGAGACGTTGGCCTTCGGACGGCGCTTGTCGATGATCGCCAGATCACATTCGAGGCGCTTGGCGAAAGCCCGGGCGCGAACCACGCCACCCACATCCGGCGACACGACCATCAGGTCTTCGATCTTCTGCTTTTCGAGATCGTCGAGCAGGACCGGCGCGGCGTAGATGTTGTCGACCGGGATATCGAAGAAACCCTGGATCTGATCGGCGTGGAGATCGACGGTCAGCACGCGCTGCACACCGGCGGCCTGCAGCATGTTGGCCACGACCTTGGCGGTGATGGGCACACGGGCCGAACGGGGACGACGATCCTGACGGGCGTAGCCGAAATAGGGAATCGCTGCGGTGATGCGGCCGGCCGAAGCCCGCTTGAGCGCATCCACCATGATCAGCAACTCCATGATGTTGTCGTTGGTGGGAACGCAGGTCGGCTGGAGGACGAAGACGTCCTTGCCGCGCACGTTTTCCAGCAGTTCTACATTGACCTCGCCGTCCGAGAAACGCCCGACAGTGGCGGAACCCAGAGACTTGCCCAGGCGCCGCACGACATCTGCGGCGAGCTTGGGGTTGGCGTTGCCGGTGAAAACCATCAGGCTGCCCGAAGCCATGATCACCTCACGTTGCTGCTCAAAAGACGCAAAAAACAAAACGGGCAGGCTTTCGGCCTGCCCGCTGAATTTGGCTGAGGAGGAAGGATTCGAACCTTCGAATGCCGGAATCAAAATCCGGTGCCTTGACCAACTTGGCGACTCCCCAAGAAATCGTTTTCACACCTACACGACCCAGCCCTTGAGCGGATGACTGTCAAGCCCTTGAGCAATCCAGACATTCCAACCTTCCGGGGCCTTGGCCCTGACCTGCTCCGCCACATCCTTCGAATCGAAGGGAGCGAAGATGCAGGCCCCCGAACCGCTCATGATTGCTGCCCCATACTGCGACAACCACCCTAGCGCTTCAGCCACTTCGGGAAACAGCTTGCAGACCGTTGCCTGCATGTCGTTTCGCGTTGCGTGTGTTGCGAAGCCCCGCATTATTAGGGGTTCGCTATCCCGTGTCAACCCTGGTGCGGAAAAAATTTGAGCGGTGGGCACCGAAACCTTCGGCGCGACCATCACGTACCACGCCGGCGGCACGTCGAGGGCCTGCAGCGCCTCGCCCACACCTTCGGCAAACGCGGTCTCGCCGAACACGAAGAAGGGCACGTCGGCGCCCAGGGTGAGGCCGATCTCCTGCAGCCGCTGGCGCGACAGCCCGCAGCCCCAGATGCGGTTGAGGGCGATCAGCACGCTGGCCGCATCCGAACTGCCACCGCCAAGCCCGCCACCCATCGGAATGCGCTTGTCCACGCCAATGTCGGCGCCCCAGGGCGTGCCGCTGGCGGCCTTGAGGGCCAGCGCGGCGCGCACCACCAGATCGGATTCGGCCGGCACGCCGGGCACGTCGGTGATGCGGCGGATCTGACCGTCGTCGCGCCGCTGCAGGCTGATCTCGTCACCCCAGTCGATCATCCGGAAGGCGGTCTGGAGCAGATGGTAGCCGTCGGGACGGCGCCCGATGATGTGCAGGAACAGGTTGATCTTGGCCGGCGCGGGCACACGCACGGGCGCAGCGGGGTCGAAGATTTCGGCGGTCGTCATGTCAGGGGTTCCAGGCATCGACGATCAGGCGCAGGCGGGTGTCGCCGCGCTGGACGTCGATCTTGCGCGGCAGGGCGTCGGCCGCCTCGCCGGTGTAGTCGGTGTAATCGATGGTCCAGCCCTGGTCCACCAGGGTGCGCGGCCGGCCCTGGGCGTCGACGGCGCGCACCTCGGCGCTGGCGCCAGGCCTGGCGGTGATCCAGCGTGGCAGGCTGGCGAAGGGCGCCTCGACGCCGAGGAGCGAAGCGGCCAGTTCGGCGGCCGAGGCGGCCTCGAAGCGGCGTCCGTCGGAGAGCGTCATGCGGGCGCCGTCGGCGTCGGACTCGATCCGCGCCAGCCCCTGCCCCAGCGGGCCGGTGAACAACCATTCGTCCCGCGGGCCGTCGTGCTGCCAGTCGAAGCCGACGGCGGCGCTGCGCTCGGCGTCACGCACCTGCAGCCGGCCTTCGAGGGCGAAACGGGTGATCTCGGCGGCGGGCGCGAGCACGGCTGGCGGAGTTCGCAAGGCCGGCGCCGCACAGCCGACGAGGCCGAGCGCCAGAATCAGGGAGGCTGATTTCAAGGCTTGAACTTCTTGATGACGTCGGCCAGCACGGCGTTGTCCGGATGGGCCTTGGCGGCGTCGCGCCAGGTCCTGGCGGCTTCTTCCTTGCGGCCGAGCATCCACAGCACCTCGCCCAGGTGGGCGGCGATTTCAGGGTCAGCGCGCAGGCCGAAGGCCTTCTGCAGGGTTTCGAGGGCGTCGGTCAGCTTGCCGCGGCGGTACTGAGCCCAGCCCAGGCTGTCGATGATGAAGGGGTCGTTGGGCGCGAGGGCGAGCCCCTTGCGGATCAGCGTCTCGGCTTCGTCGAGGCGCAGGTTGCGATCCACCAGCGAATAGCCGAGGGCGTTGTAGGCGTGGGCGTGATCGGGCTTGAGGGCGATGAGCTTGCGCAGCCGGCCTTCCATCACCTCGATGCGGCCGATGCGCTCCGCCATCAGGGCAGATTCGTAGAGCAGATCGGGGTTCTCGGGCGACAGCCGGAGCGCATCGTCGAGCACCGTGAAGGCGTCGTCGTTGCGGTTGGCGTCGCGCAGCAGCTGGGATTCGAGGAGCACATACTGAACCCGGTCGGCCGGCGCGGCCTCACGGGCGAGCGCCTGCAGGTGGGCGCGGGCATCGCCGAGCTTGCCCCGGTTTGCCAGCACCTGGGCGATGCGCCCCTGGGCCGCCACGAACTGGGCGCCCGGTTCAACCGCCTTGTACCAGGCGATCGCGTCGTCGGGGCGTTTGGCTTCCTCGGCAAGCTGGCCGAGATAGACGCGCACGGTGTCGGGCTCGGGGAAGCCCAGCTCGAGCAGCCGCTTGAAATGCCGCTCGGCAGCCGGCCGGTCGCCCTGCTGCATGGCGAGCAGGGCCGAAGCGTGCACCACGTCCCGGTCGTCGGGGGAGCGCTTGAGGAGTTCGTCGAATTGCTCCCGTGCCGGCCCGAACTGTTTGGCGGCCACCAGCAGGCGGGCCAGGGTGATGCGCGGCTCGCGGGCGTCGGGATGAACTGCGACGTAAGTCCGGAGAGATTCGATGCCCTTGCCGGGCGAGGTCTCCTGGAGCAGCTGGGCCTCGAGCACCACTGCCTGTTCCCAGTCGGGGCGCAGGCGCAGGGCGCCTTCGAGGGCCTGAGCCGCGCCGGCCGGATCGCCAGCAGTGTAGGCCGCATTGGCGCGGGCGAAGTGGGCTTCGGGCTGGTCGAGGTAGGGCTGGGTGAGGTCATTCACCAGCCGGCGGATCAGCGCCTTGTCGGGGATGCGGGCGAGGCCGCGGTTGAGCCCCATCAGCGCCGGGCCGACCTTGTCGCCCAATCGCGCCAGCGCCGACGCGAGATGGGTTTCGAGCTCCTCGATGCGAGCGCTGCTGGCCGCCGTGCCGGACGCCAGCTGCTGGGCCTGGGTGGACGCCGGATCGAGCTCCAGCCACAACCGGGAGGCATCGGTGGCGAGATCGGTCTGGCGGGCAAACACGGCCATCTCGGCGGCACGCCGGGCGATGCGGGCGTCGCGGGTCCGGCGGGCGAGGTCGAGGTACGACTGGGCCGCCATCACGCCCTGGCCGCGGGCCCCGGCGATCTCGGCGAGCATCAGCTGGTAGAGGATCTGCGGCGTGAGTTCCTGACCCGGATAGACCGCCTTGCCCTCGGTCGCCTCGCCACTTCCGGCGTCGAGCGGCTGCTGGGCGTGGGCCGCGCCGGCCAGCAGGCCACCCGCCATAAACAGGGCAGCAAGCAGACGGGCCGGGCCCGCAAGGCGGAAAGATGGCTTCATGGAGAATGACTCGGACTGGACTGTCGGTTCAAGGCCCGACGCATCGGGCAACGGCTGCGTGAGCTTGGATCGCGCCGCTACAATAGGGTTCGCCCGATGTTAGGCGCTTTCCCGAAGGCCAGCAAGCAAGCGGCCTTCGCTCCTTTCGCCCTGCCCCGCAAAGCCCGTTGCCATGCCCGAACTCCCCGAAGTCGAGACAACCCGCCGCGGCATCGCCCCGGAACTCACCGGCCTCGTCGCCACCGGCGCGGTGATCCGCAATGGCCGCCTGCGCCACCCCGTGCCTGCCGACTTGGCCGACCTGATCGCCGGCCAGCCCCTCGTCGCCGTCGAGCGGCGCGCCAAGTATCTGCTGCTGCGTTTTCCCACCGGCAGCCTGGTGGTGCACCTGGGGATGTCCGGCAGCCTGCGCATCGTGCCGGCCGATCTGCCGCCCGAGAAGCACGACCACCTGGACATCGTCTTCGGCCCCCGCGCCCTGCGCCTGCGCGATCCGCGGCGCTTTGGCCTGGTGCTGTGGCAGCCGGGCGAGGCGCCCCACCCGCTCCTCGCCAGCCTCGGCATCGAGCCGCTCGACGACGCCTTCGACGGCCCGTGGCTGCACAAGGCCAGCCGCGGCCGGCGCACACCGGTGAAGCTCTTCATCATGGACGGCAGCGTGGTGGTGGGCATCGGCAACATCTACGCGTCCGAGAGCCTCTTCCGCGCCGGCATCGACCCGACCACGCCGGTGGGCGAACTGGGCCCGAAACGCTGCGCGCGCCTCGTCGCGTGCATCCGCGAAACCCTCGCCGACGCCCTCGCAGCCGGCGGCAGCACGCTGCGGGATTTCGTCGGCAGCAACGGCGCGCCGGGCTACTTCCAGCAGCAATATTTCGTCTATGGCCGCGACGGCGAGGCCTGCCGGCACTGCGCCACGCCGATCCGCAAGCGGATCATGGGCCAACGCGCCACCTTCTATTGCCCGCGCTGCCAGCGCTGAAAGCCATTCCGGTGCGGGGCGATCCCGTTTATGCTATCAGTTCGCAAAAATTCGCCGGTAAAGCGGCGCGTGGCCAGGAATCAAGCTCGTGAAAGACGCACAAATGCTTGCTGAACATTTCTCCGCCTACACCCAGTGGCGCGGAGACGTCGCCTCGGGGATCGGGGAGCTCCGCAAGTGGCTGCAGGAGAACGAGATCGGCGATGCCCAGTCCGATCTGCGCCTGCAGTATCTGCTCGACCGCCTGCGTGAGGACAAGCTGATCGTCGCCTTCGTGGCCGAGTTCTCCCGGGGCAAGTCCGAGCTCATCAACGCCGTGTTCTTTGCCGGCTACGGCAACCGCATCCTGCCCTCCAGCGCAGGGCGCACCACCATGTGCCCCACCGAGCTGCAATGGAAGGACGGCGACCAGCCCGAGATCCGCCTGCTGCCCATCGAGAGCCGCAAGACCAACGCCAGCATCACCGAACTCAAGCGCTACCCCGAGGAATGGCAGATCCGCCCCCTCGACACCAGCTCCGCCGAGAGCCTCCAGCAGGCGCTGGCCCAGGTGGGCGAGACGCGCATGGCCACCGTGGCCGAAGCCGAAGAGCTGGGCTTCCCCATCGACGACAGCGGCGACAAGGGCATCCGCCCCGACGCCCAGGGCAAGGTCGAGATTCCCCTGTGGCGCCACGCCATCATCCAGTTTCCGCACCCGCTGCTCGAACAGGGCCTGGTGATCCTCGACACGCCGGGCCTCAACGCCATCGGCGCAGAACCCGAGCTCACCCTCAACCTGCTGCCCAACGCCCACGCGGTGCTGTTCATCCTCGCCGCCGACACCGGCGTCACCCAGAGCGATCTGGCGGTGTGGCGCGAGCACGTCAATGCCGGACGCCGCCAGCGCGGCCGCATCGTCGCCCTCAACAAGATCGACGGCCTGTGGGACGGCCTGCGCAGCCCGGCCGAGATCGAGCGCGAGATTGCCGGCCAGGTGGCCAGCGTCGCCAGCACCCTCGAGATCGACCCGTCGCAGGTCTTCCCGGTGTCGGCCCAGAAGGGCCTGGTTGCCAAGGTGAGCGACGACGCCGAGCTGCTGGAGCGCAGCCGCCTCGTCGATCTCGAGCGCGCCCTGTCCACCGAACTCCTGCCCACCAAGCGCGACATCGTCCGCGACAACACCCACGGCGACGTGGCCGACATCGTCAGCCGTTCGCGCGAGCTCCTCAACGCGCGGCTGAGTGGCCTGCGCGAGCAGCTCCAGGAACTCACCGACCTGCGCGGCAAGAACCAGAACGTCATCGAATACATGATGCGCAAGGTGCGCTCCGAGAAGGACGAGTTCGAGGAAGGCCTGCAGAAGTACTACGCCGTGCGCAGCGTGTTCTCCAACCTCTCCAACAACCTCTTCGGCCACCTGGGCCTCGACGCCCTGCGCGACGAGACCCGCCGCACCCGCGAGGCGATGCTCGACGCCGCCTTCTCCCGCGGCCTGCGCGAGGCCATGAAGGGCTTCTTCCAGCACCTGCGCGGCAACCTCAAGAAATCCACCGACGAGATCGGCGAGATCTCCAAGATGCTCGACGCCATGTACAAGCGCTTCACCGTCGAGCACGGCCTCAAGCTTGCCGCGCCCACGGCCTTCTCGACGCTGCGCTACGAGAAGGAGATCGAGCGCCTCGAGGAAGCCTTCAACAGCCAGTTCAACACGGTGCTGACCATCGTCACCACCGAGAAGCACACCCTCACCCAGAAGTTCTTCGAGACCGTCGCGGTGCAGGCCCGGCGCACCTTCGAAGTGGCCAACCGGGACGCCGAGCAGTGGCTGCGTGCGGTGATGGCGCCCCTCGAAACCCAGGTGCGCGAATACCAGCTACAGCTCAAGCGCCGCCTCGAGAGCGTCAAGCGCATCCACCAGGCCACCGACACCCTCGAAGACCGGGTGCGTGAACTGCAGCAGGCCGAGGAGACCCTGGTCATCCAGCTGGGCGAACTCGGAAAGCTCGCCGACCAGATCGAACAGGCCCTCGGCATGCCCGTGGCGCCCGGCGCGCCTTCCGCCCTGGCGGCCTGATCCTCCAGGGCCTCAAAAACACAAAAGCCGGCGCACCCGAAGGTGCCGCCGGCTTTTTGCCGTTCTGGCGCGCGACTGCTTACTTGTCGGCGGTCAGGCGGAGGAACTTCTCCATCAGGTCTTCCTTGCTTTCCGGGTGTTCCGGATTGAAGGGGATGCAATCCACCGGGCAGACCTGCTGGCACTGGGGCTCGTCGAAGTGGCCGACGCACTCGGTGCACTTGTTCGGGTCGATCACGTAGATTTCATCACCCTGGGAGATGGCGCCGTTGGGGCACTCCGGCTCGCAGACGTCGCAGTTGATGCACTCGTCGGTAATCATCAAGGCCATTTTGCTTGTTTCCTTCGTTACTTACTGTTTGTTGATCTTGGTGAGCAGCCGCGCGTTGACGCTCGGCTGCACGAATTTGCTGACATCACCGCCGAGCCGTGCGATCTCGCGCACCATGGTGGCGGAGATGAACATGTACTCGTCGGCCGGCGTCAGGAATACCGTCTCGACGTCCGGGTAGAGCTTGCGGTTCATGCCGGCCATCTGGAATTCGTACTCGAAATCCGACACCGCCCTGAGCCCGCGCAGGATGACCCGCGCGTTGTTACGGTGCAGGAAATCCATCAGCAGGCACGAAAATCCCTGCACTTCGACGTTCGGGTAGGGCGCCAGGACTTCCCTGGCGATCTCCACGCGCTCCTCGACTGAGAAGATCGGCCCCTTACCGCCGCTCACCGCCACACCGATGATGAGCTTCTCGAACAGGCGGGAGGCCCGGCGAACCAGATCCTCGTGTCCGCGGGTGAATGGATCGAAGGTGCCCGGATAAACCGCGATACCGTCCCTCATGCAAAGCCCCTCCCGGCCGGCGAGATCGACGTCGATCAGTCGGCGCGGGCGAAGAGGTGGTAATACACCTGTCCGGCCGCACCGTGCTTGATGCGCGTCAATCGGTCGATGTTGTCGATTTTGTATTCCGCTTCCACATAGACCAGCCCCTCGTCGCTGAGGAGTTTCGGCAGGAGCGGCGCGATGCGATCGATCCAGCCGGCCCGGTAGGGCGGGTCGACGAACACGACGTCAAAGGGCTGGGTCGTGGAACGGGCGAAGTTTAGCGCATCGCCCCGCACAATCTGTACACACGTCGCCTGTAGGGTTTTCGCGTTGGCCTGCAGCGCGGCCAGCGCGACAGGGTCCTGCTCGATCATCGTGACGCTCGCCGCGCCCCGCGAGGCCGCCTCGAAACCCAGCGCGCCGCTGCCGGCGAAGAGATCGAGGCAGCGCAGTCCGTCCATGTCCTGGCCCAGCCAGTTGAAGAGCGTCTCGCGCACCCGGTCGGGCGTGGGGCGCAGGCCCTTCACGGTGCGCACGTCGATCAGGCGCGAGCGCCAGTCGCCGCCGATGATGCGGATGCGGCTCAACGGGCGGCTCCGCTCTTGGGCGCGGCGGTCTTGTCGCCATCGCCGCCGACCACCACGGTGATCAGCTTGTCGTCGGACACGTGGCTGCGGAAGGCGTCGCGGATCTGCGCTGCGGTAACCGCGCGCACCTTGTCGCGCCAGGTGTCGAGGTAATCCAGCGGCAGGCCGAAGCTGCCGATGGCGGCCACTTGGTCGAGCATCTTGCGGTTGGAATCCAGGCGCAGCGCGAAACCGTTGATCAGGTTGTCCTTGGCGGCCTTCAGCTCGGCTTCGGTCGGGCCTTTGGCGAGGAACTCGTCGAGGGTCGCACCGACCACCTTGAGGGCGTCGTCGGCCTGGCTGCCCTTGGTCTGCAGGCCGATCTGGAACGGGCCGACGTCGCGCTGGGGCGCGAAGTAGCTGTACACGCTGTAGGCGTAGCCGCGCTTCTCGCGCACTTCGCCAGTGAGCCGCGACACGAAGCCGCCGCCGCCCAGGATGTAGTTGCCCACGAACAGCGGGAAGAAATCCGGATCGCCCCGGCGGATGCCCGGCTGACCGACGGCGATGTGGGCCTGGGCCGAGGGGTGCGGCACGCGGATCACTTGGCGCGCCGGCACGGTGGTGTTAACGGTCGCAGCCGGCGCCTCGCCCACGGGGAGGCCCTCCACCAGCCGGTTGGCGATGGCTTCGGCCTCGGCGCGGGACACATCGCCGACGATGCTCACCGTGGCCCGGGCCGAGGTGTAGTTGCGGCGATGAAAATCCGCCAGATCG
>JAKLLO010000155.1 GCA_023150095.1 Zoogloea sp.
GTCTGGCTGGTGCAACGGGGCGTGGCTTCGGCGCCCGGTCTCGGCGACGGTCGCGTTCCTCTCTCAGGTCAGTGCTTTCTCCAGGTGCTTGATCAGTTCCCGCAGTTCGGCGGCGGTGTTGTGGAGTTGGGCGGAGGCCTGGCCGACGCTGGCGACGTTGTTTGACGTGGTTTCGATCGAGCCGCTGATCTGGTTGATGTTCTCGGTGACCTGGTTGGTCATGTCGGTCTGCTGGAGGAGCATGTCCTCGATGGACTGGGTGTGCTCGGTGGCGGTGCGGCTCAGATTCCAGATCTCACGCAGGCGCTCGCCGCTCAGGTTGATGCCGTTGGCCGTTTCGCGAACCCTTTCGGAGACGCCGCTCATGGTGTCCACGGCGGTCTGGGACTTGCGGATGATGCCATCCACCACGCGGGAGATGTCGGCGGTGCTGGCGGCGGTCTTCTCGGCCAGCTTGCGCACTTCATCGGCGACCACGGCAAAGCCGCGGCCCTGTTCGCCGGCGCGGGCGGCTTCGATGGCGGCGTTGAGGGCGAGCAGGTTGGTCTGGTCAGCGATGTCCCGGATGATGTTGGTGAGCTCGGTGATGCGGCTCACGGACTGGTTCATCTCGACGATCTGGGCCTGGGAGGTGGCGGCCACCGCGGCGGCGGCGTCGCTGGCGGCGACGGCCTGCTCCATGTCGGTGATCGCGCTGTGGGCGGTGCCTTCGGTGGAGCGGACTGCGGCGGTGCTGTCGGTGGTGTAGGTGGAGATCTCGCCGACCGAGGCGCTCATCTGGTCCATTGCCGCGGCGATGTCGAGCATGCGGTCGCTCTGGGTGGTGCTGGAGACCACCAGCGCCCGCACCGCGGTGTCGAGTTCCCGAGAGCGTTGTTCGACGTTCCGGCTCTGGATGAAGACGTCGGAGAAGGTGGCGCGCAGGTGGATGCGCAGGGCTTCGAGCTTGAGGATGAGGGGCGACAGCCCGGTACCCCGGTGTTCGAGGTGTTCGGCGAGGCGTCCCTCGGCGATGGCGCCGATGGCGTCGTTCACCTTGTGGAGCGGGGCGATCAGCGTGCGATGGGCGTAGGCGGCGGTGGCAAGGCCGAGGGCGCCGGCCAGCACGCCGAGCACCTGGGCCGGCAGGCCGCCAAAGGCGGCGCTGGCTGCGCCGAGCGCGGCTGCGGTGCCGGCAAGCGGCCACAGCAGGGGGGCCGTTTTTTCGTGGATGACGATGCGGGTCTGCGGCAGCGTGGCGGTGTTTGCCTGGATGGCCCGGTAGAGGGCGTCGGCCTCGCGGACTTCCCTTTCGTCCGGCGGGTTGCGCACGGACATGAAGCCGACGATCCGGCCCTGTTCGAGGATGGGCGTGACGAAGGCTTCGACCCAGTAGTAGTCGCCAGTCTTGGTGCGGTTCTTGACCAGCCCGCGCCAGGGCTGCCCCGCCTGGACGGTGCGCCACAGGTCGGCAAAGGCGGCGGGCGGCATGTCGGGGTGCCGCACGATGTTGTGATTCTCACCGATGAGTTCCTCGCGCGAGAAGCCGCTGATGTCCACGAACGAATCGTTGGCGTAGGTGATGCTGCCCTGCAGGTCCGTCTTGGTAACGATGGGCCGACCCGGCTGGAGCTTCAGTTCGGTGTTCGTGATCGGGAGGTTTGTGCGCATTGTTCTGGCCTCTGGCGTGGCGATGACTTCTGTCTTGAGCGAATCCGTTCCTGATACAGGCAGCCCGGGCGATGACGAGGATCTGTAACGGCAGGGTTATGTCGAAATTGAATGCCGTTGGGGTGGCCGGTGCGCAATATTTCCTGCAAGGGCCTGGCGGCCTGCGTGGCGCGGGGAGGCGCTCGGTACTGCAGTCGCGCGCGCAGCTTACGGGTGACATCTACGTCCGAGACCCCGCAGCAGCGCGATCTGCCTGGCGGCGCTGTGCCGGTATCGTTGCGTGACCGTCCGGTTGCCCGTGCTGGTTCAAGTTGCCCCTGTTTTTGCCGTTCTGGTGGATGGGCCGTAAAAATGACGAAGCCGATGTGAGTTACCGCTCCGGCGAGGTGTTGTCCTCGCGGGGTGGAGAGAGGTGCGGGGAAGGATGGTGTTTTGCGGAAAATGGAAGGCGCAGCTCGAAGCGGCGGAGGCGAAGCTGTTCGAGCAGAGGGCGGTGAGCCGCGCGCTGGATCGCTCAAGCGCCATGGTGGAGTTGAGCCCGGACGGTACGGTGCTCGCGGCCAACGACAACTTCTGCGCGGTGATGGGGATCCGGCAGGACGAGATCGTGGGGCGCAAGCACGCCAGCCTGTGCGACGAAGCCTACACGGGCAGTGCCGCCTACCAGCAGTTCTGGGCAGACCTGCGCGCGGGCAAGTATTTCCAGGGGCGCTTCAAGCGTCGCCACAGCTCGGGGCGCACCGTCTGGCTGGAGGCAAGCTACAACCCGGTCGTCGATGACACCACGGGACGGGTGGTGAAGGTGATCAAGTTCGCCGCCGACGTGACCCGCAGCGTCGAGGAGGCGGCCCGGACCACTGCGATGGTGGCAGCGATCGAGCGTTCGATGGCGGTCATCGAGTTTGCGCCGGACGGCACCATCCAGCGGGCCAACGACAACTTTCTGGCGACGATGGGCTACACCGAGCGGGAGGTCGTCGGTCGTCCCCACCGGATGTTCTGCCTGCCGGATCTGGCCAACAGCACGGACTACGAGCTCTTCTGGCGCGACCTGCGGGCCGGGCGCTTCTTCCGCGGGCAGTTCTGCCGGCTCGACAAGCGGGGTGGTCACGTGTGGCTGGAGGCGAGCTACAACCCGGTTTTCGACGAGGACGGGCAGGTGGTGCGGGTGGTCAAGATAGCCTCGGACATCACGGCCCAGATGCGACGTTTTCATGCCGAGCAGGAGAGCACCGCGATGGCCTCGGCCGCTGCGCTGGAGACCGAGAAAATCTCCGTCGAGGGCGAGGCGATCATCCTCGAGACGGTGGCCAAGATCCAGATGATCTCCCGCTCGGTGGATGAGGCCGCGATGCAGGTGGCGGCCCTGGGGCAGCGGACGTCCGAGATCTCGCTGATCACCAGGACGATCAAGGAAATCGCCGATCAGACCAATCTGCTGGCGCTGAATGCGGCGATCGAGGCGGCGAGAGCCGGTGAATCGGGGCGCGGCTTCGCGGTGGTGGCCGACGAGGTGCGCAAGCTGGCCGAACGCACGGCCAAGTCCACTGGCGAGATTACCGGGATGGTCGTGGCGATCCAGACCGAGAACGAGGCCGTGACGGCCAACATGAACGCCAACCTCGCCGAGGTGGCGGCGGGCGTAGCTCTGGCCAATCAGGCGGGTGAGGCCATCAAGCTGATCCGCCACGACGCCCGCCGGGTGGTGGATGTGATCTGCGACCTCTCGAAGACCGTCGGAGGTGACGCGGGCCTGGGCTGATACGCCCGCCGGCGGCACTGTTTCACCGGGATGCGCCGACCTGCCGGGTCGGCGTTCTTGTGTCAGGCTTCCGGATTGCCCCCGGCCCTTCCCGAATGGTTGCCGACGGGGCCGTCGCGTCCTATCCTCCTGCCCCTTGTCGTCACCCCGGTGCCCTGGAGGCGTGAATCGAATGGCTGCTCCCGGATTTTCAAACGTGGACGTGGATCGTCTGGATACCTGGACCCGCTATCGCAGCGGCTTGTGCAACGACTGCGCGGCCAACTGCTGCACGATGCCGGTGGAGGTCCGGCTGCCGGATCTGGTGCGCCTGGGGCTGGTGGATGAGTTCGAGGCCGAGCATGAGGCGCCGAAGCAGATCGCCCAGCGGCTGACCAAGGCCAGGATGGTGGGGCACTTCAATTTCAGGAACAGCATCTTCACCCTGGCCCGGCGGGCCAGCGGCGATTGCCTGTTCCTCGATGCGGTCACGCGGCGCTGCACGGTGTACGAACAGCGCCCCGACACCTGCCGCAAGCACCCGCAGGTGGGGCCGCGGCCGGGCTACTGCGCCTACGGGCCGAAGGCGAAGACCTAGAACTGCCAGCCGTAGCCGATGTAGGCGAGCGGCTGGATGCGGGTCTCGACGATGGGGCTGTCGGCCTGGGCGCCGCCGAGGCGGGTGATGGTCAGCCCGAACAGCGCCGAGCCCTTGCCGCCGACCGGCCAGGCGCCGTTGATGCCGGCCTGCAGCTGGGTGCCGGAGCCCGCGGTGTAGGCGGGGCGGTCCGGCGTGGCTTCGGCGGGGGCCACGCCAAAGTAGTAGTTGTTCATCTTGCGGTTGTTCCAGGTGACGCCCACCAGCCCGTTCACGCGCAGCCCGGGCCCGCGGACGAGGGCGCGGACGAACTGCAGCTGCACGTTCTGGCCATTGCTGGCCGAGGTGGCGTCGAAGCCCCACTGGGCGTTGATGGTGCCGTAGTCGGTCTGCCAGCGCAGGGTCGGGCCCACGTCGATGGCGAAATCACGGTCTTCCATGCCTTTGGTGCGCCGGCCGTCCTCGGCGCGCCACCCAAAGCGGGCGTCGGCCGAGAGGCCGAAGCGCAGGCGCTTGTCGTCCGAATCCAGCAGCCACACGCCAGCGCGCAGGGCGTTGATGTAGAAGCGGTCGGCGTAGGTGGCCTGGATCACCGGCAGCACCTTGGTGCGCAGCTGGTCCGAGCCCGAGGTGGCCGGCAGCACGCCCACGCCCAGCCCGTAGAGGTTGCCGGTGCGGGGGATGGACGTCTCGGTCTGGCGGTCGATCTGTTCGGTGGCGAGGGCGGGAAGGGTGGCCGTCAGGATGACGGCGCCGAGCACGGGGCGAGCGGAAAATGGCGGCATGGCTGTCAGGGTGACGTTGTCGGGGGAAATTCTCGGAGCGTCGGCGACGGCCTTTGGTTCCCGCCGCCGGATGCCCGGGGCATGCAGCTTACATCAGCACGAAGTTGTCGGGCCTGATGGGCTCGGGCAGCGGCGTGATGCCCCGGTAGCTGGCCAGGTCAATCTCGATGGTGCGGGTGATGGCGTCCAGGGGCAGGTCGTTCTGGGCGGTGCCGAAGGGCTCTTCCAGTTCGTCGCCAAGGGCATCCAGCCCGAAGAAGGTGTAGGCCACCAGCGCGGTGAGCAGCGGCGTGGCGTAGCCCAGCGAATGCACCACGCCAAACGGCAGCAGGAAGCAGAAGATGTGCGCCGTGCGGTGCAGCAGCAGGGTGTAGGCGAAGGGCAGCGCGGTGTGGCGGATGCGCTCGCAGGCGCCCTGGATGGCGGTGAGCTGGTTGATGTGCTCGGCCAGCGCGCAGTAGGTGACCGAATCGAGCCGGCCGGCCTGGCGGGCGTCACAGAGCTGCGCGGTCATCAGGCGCAGGATGGTGTCGGCCGGGTTGTGGCTGGCGGCCACGGTCTCGTGCTCGCCAGCGCTGAGCTGGGGCGCGGCAGCCGCAGCGATCGGGCGGTCGCGCAGGCGGGCGGTGAGGGCCAGGATGAAGGCGGTGGCGAGGCGCAGCAGGTTCTCGCGACGGTCGTCACCGGTGTTGTCGCCCGCGGGCACGAGGAGCTGGCTGTCGCGGGCCAGGCAGCGCATCACCACCAGCAGGTTGCCGTAGTGCTTGCGGGCTTCCCACCAGCGGTCGTAGCAGGCGTTGTTGCGAAAGCCGAGGAACAGCGACAGGGACAGGCCCAGGAAGGTGAACGGGCCGGTGGCGAAATCCGGAAAGCGCGGGCCGAGGAATTCGGCGGTGCTGGTGACCACTGCCGCCACCACGGTGACAAACAGCACCTGGGGCAGGATGAGGGGAATGATGGAGCCCTTCCAGATGAAGAAGAGCTCCCGCATGCGGGGGCGGGGACGAACGATCATGGGCGATGGGGCCTTGCGAGGGATGGGCCCGGCGCGCCGGAATGGCGGGGGCGAGGCGCTACTTTAGCGCGTTGTGGTGCAGTGCAGCGCAAGGCGGTGGTGGTTCGATGTCGCGGGCGCCTAGGTCGGGCCGTTTCCCGTCATCTTTCCTGAGCCTCCTGCGCCAAGGAGGCGTTGTCTATGAACCTGAATCCAGAAGCCCTCCGTCCGGCGCCTGATCGCGTGGCGAGGGACCCCGCGGTCGACGCCCTGCGCGGTTACGCGGCCCTGATCGTGGTGATCGCCCACACCACCGTCGCCGGCATCTACCAGGTGGAGCCCCTGTGGAGCACGCTCAAGTGGCTGCCCGTCCGCCTGTTCTGGTCGGGCCACCAGGCGGTGATCCTGTTCTTCGTGCTGAGTGGCTTTTCCCTGGCGCTGATGCTGCGCGGCAACGGGCAGGCGACGCGCACCCGGTACTGGCTGGCGCGGGTTGCCAGGCTGTATCCGCCCTATGTCGCGTCGCTGCTCGTGGCGATGCTCGGCTACGGCTTGCTGCGGGCCGCGGGTTTCGACTGGAAGCCCGGCTGGATGAATGTCGTCGCGCCCGAGGTGTCCCCGGAAAACCTGGCCGCGCATGCTGCGATGGTGGGCAAGTTCGCCACCTGGACGATCAATCCGCCGATCTGGTCGATCGTCCACGAGATGCGCCTGTCGCTGGTGTTTCCGGTGCTGCTGTGGCTGACGCTGCGCTTTGACTGGGGCGCGCTCCTGATCGGCGCGGCCGGGTCGGTCGCCTATGCCTGTCTGTTCACCTTCGCCCGGGACATGCTGCCGCCGTAGGGGCTCGACCTGTTGGCCTCGCTCCATTACGGCACCTTCTTCATCGTCGGCGCGTGGTTCGCGATCCATCGCGACCGTTTCCGGGCGTGGGCGCTGGCGCTAAGTCGCCCGCGCAGGGTCGGGCTCGCGATCCTGGCGGCAGTGCTCTACACCTATCCGTTCGACTATCCGTGGAACCAGGCCTGGCGGGCCATGGGCGATCTGCTGGTCGGCGCCGGGTCGGCGCTCGCGCTGGTGCTGGCGATGGCCGCCAGCGGTGGCCCGGTGCTGAAGCTTGGCCGCTGGCTGGGCAAGATCTCCTACAGCATGTACCTGAACCACATGCTGGTGCTCAATGCCGCGCTCGTCGTGCTGTTGCCGCGCTGGGGGGCGCTGCCCGTCTGACTGGCGGCGATCCCGGGCAGCATGCTGCTGGGGTGGGCCCTGCAGCGGCTCGTGGAGGCGCCGGCCATCGGTCTGGCGAGGCGGGTGTTCCGCGGGGCAGCGTCGCGGCCGATTGCTTCGGCGGCTTGAGCTGCCTCAGCTTTGCGTTAAAAGTCCGGGTGTTATAATCGCCGGCTGAAAATTTTTGCCCGCCCCCGGTGTTGCGCATGCAACTCTTTGCCCTCGGACTCAACCATCATACTGCGCCGCTCTCGATCCGGGAGCAGGTGGCCTTTCGGCCAGAGCTGCTCGGGCAGGCGCTGGGTGATTTCGTGCGGGCAAAACCGGTGAAGGAAGCGGCAATCCTCTCCACCTGCAACCGCACCGAGCTCTACTTCGCCACCCAGCAGCCCCAGCACGCGGCCGACTGGTTTGCCGAATACCACCGGGTGGCGCTGCAGGATCTGTCGCCCTACCTCTACACCTTTCCCCAGCGCGACGCGGTGCGCCACGTGTTCCGCGTGGCCAGCGGGCTCGATTCGATGGTCATCGGCGAGCCGCAGATCCTCGGCCAGGTGAAGGACGCCGTGCGCCACGCCGAAGAGGCCGGCACCCTCGGCTCCACGCTGCACAAGCTGTTCCAGCGCACCTTCTCGGTGGCGAAGGAAGTCCGCTCCACCACCGCCATCGGCGCCAACATCGTGTCGATGGCGGCGGCGGCGGTGCATCTGTCCGAGCGCATCTTCGAAAGCGTGCGCGACCAGCGCGTGCTGTTCGTCGGCGCCGGCGAGATGATCGAGCTGTGCGCGGCCCATTTCGGTGGCGAGCAGCCCCGCAAGCTGACCATCGCCAACCGCACCGCAACCCGCGCCGAGGCGCTGGCTGCGCGCTTTGGCGCCGACGTGCTGCGGCTCGACCAGGTGGGCGAGGCGCTGGCCGGCTACGACATCGTGGTCTCGTGCACCGGCAGCCCGCTGCCCATCATCGGCCTCGGCATGGTCGAGCGCGCCCTCAAGGCCCGCCGGCATCGCCCGATGGTGATGGTCGATCTGGCCGTCCCGCGGGACATCGAGGCCGAAGTCGCGGCCCTGGGTGACGTCTTCCTGTACACCGTCGATGACCTCGCCAAGGTCGTCGATTCCGGCCTCGAATCCCGCCAGCAGGCGGTGGTCGAGGCCGAGAGCATCATCGACCAGCGGGTCGACGGCTTCCTCCACTGGCTCGACACCCGCGGCACCGTGCCGACCATCCGCGCCCTGCGCGAGCACGCCGATCACCTGCGCCGGGCCGAGGTCGAGCGCGCCGTGCGCCTGCTCGCCAAGGGCGAAGACCCGGCCAAGGTCATCGAGGCCCTCAGTCACGGCCTCACCAACAAGCTCCTCCACGCCCCCACGCGCTTCCTCAACGAAGCCGACGGCGCGCCGGGCGACTGCGCCGAACTCGTGCAGCGCCTGTTCAATCTCGACAAGAACCACTAGCCCGCCCGGGCGCCTCACCTGCCCGCCGCCGCGGGCCGAACCACCATGAAACAGCGCATCCGCGACAAGCTGGAAAACCTTGCCGACCGTCTGCAGGAGCTCGACCGCCTGCTCGCCACCAGCGAAGCCGCGGCCGACATGGACAACTACCGCAAGCTCACCCGCGAGCACGCCGAGATCACGCCGGTGGTGGGCCTGTACCGGGATTACTGCCAGGCCCTGGAAGACGAAGCCACCGCCAAGGAGCTGCTGGCCGACCCCGAGATGAAGGAGCTCGCCGCCGCCGAACTCGAATCCGCCCAGGAAGCCCAGGCCCGCATCGACGCCGAGCTGCAGACCGCGCTGCTGCCCCGCGACCCCAACGACGACCGCAACCTCTTCCTCGAAATCCGTGCCGGCACCGGCGGCGACGAGGCCGCGCTGTTTGCCGGCGACCTGCTGCGCATGTACACCCGCTACGCCGAAGGCCAGGGCTGGCGGGTCGAGATTATCTCGGCGAGCGATTCCGAGCTGGGCGGCTACAAGGAAGTCATCGCCCGCATCGCCGGCAACGGCGCCTACAGCAAGCTGAAGTTTGAATCCGGCGGCCACCGGGTGCAGCGCGTGCCGGCCACCGAAACCCAGGGCCGCATCCACACCTCGGCGTGCACCGTGGCGGTGATGCCCGAGGCCGACGAGGTGGGCGACGTGGAGCTCAATCCCGCGGATCTGCGCATCGACACCTTCCGCGCCTCCGGTGCCGGCGGTCAGCACATCAACAAGACCGACTCGGCGGTGCGCATTACCCACATCCCCACCGGCATCGTCGCCGAATGCCAGGATGGCCGCTCCCAGCACCAGAACAAGGCCTCGGCCCTGCGCGTGCTGGCGGCGCGGATCAAGGACATCCAGGTGCGCGAGCAGCAGGCCAAGGAGGCCGCCACCCGCAAGAGCCTCGTCGGCAGCGGCGACCGCTCCGAGCGCATCCGCACCTACAACTACCCCCAGGGCCGACTCACCGACCACCGCATCAACCTCACCCTCTACAAGCTGGATGCAGTGATGCAGGGCGATCTGGGCGAAGTGATCGCGGCGCTCACCGCCGAGCACCAGGCCGAGCTCCTCGCCCAGCTGGCCGACGAGAATGGCTGATCTGCCCGCCACCGTCGGCGCGGCGCTGGCCGCTGCCCGCGGACGCATCCCGGCGAGCGAGGCGCGGCTCTTCCTGCGGGAGATCCTCGGCGTCTCCGCTGCCCGGATCGCGGCGTATCCCGAGGACGCGCTCACGCCCGCGCAGGCCGAACGCTTTGCCGATCTGCTGGCGCGCCGCGCCGCCGGCGAGCCGGTGGCCTATCTGCTGGGCGTGCGGGAATTCTAC
>JAKLLO010000156.1 GCA_023150095.1 Zoogloea sp.
CGGGATGGCAGCGGCTACGGCGTGTATGCCCAGCGCTACGACGCCGCCGGCACGCCCGTAGGCAGCAACATGATCATCAACAGCTACGTGCCGAGCGAGCAGTACGTGCCGGCCATGGCCGCGCTGACGGATGACCCGGGCACGGGCGGCACCAACGAGGCCGGGCTGGTGGTGGTCTGGAACTCCTACGGCCAGGACGGCAGCGGCTGGGGTGTGTTCGGCCAGCGCTACGACCTCGCCGGCAACCCGGTGGGGGGCGAGTTCCAGGTCAACTCGTTGATCTCGGGCAATCAGTACAACCCGGCCGTCGCCACCCTGGCGAGCGGCGACTTCGTGGTGGTGTGGTCCACCGATGCCGATTATTCGGTGCGTGGTCAGCGCTACACCGCAGGTGGGGTGGCGGTTGGGGCCGAGTTCGTGGTCACCACCCCGGATATCACCTCCAACCAGGAACAGTGGCCCCACGTCACGGCCCTCAACAACGGCGGCTTCGTCGTTACCTGGGATAGCTCCGGCGGTCTGCTCAACGACTACATCGACGTGTGGGGCCAGCAGTTCGACGCAGCATTCAACAAGGTGGATGGCCCGATCCGCTTCGGTCAGGTCACCAGCAGCGTCCAGGTGCATGCGGTCGTCGCCCCGCTGGCTGGTGACAATTTTGTGGCGGTGTGGGCCTCCCACGGCCAGGACGCCAATGGTGCCGGCAGCTACGGCGTGTTCCAGCAGCTCTACGGCGCGCCGGGCAGCATCGTCCGCCAGGCCGATCCGCAGCTCATCGATCTTGAGTCCTCTGTCACCTTTGCCGAGAACGACGTCAACGCGACCCCTCAGCTGATCGACCCGGGCCTGCGGGTGGTGGATGCGGATTCCGCCAACTTTGCCGGCGGCCGGCTGGTGGTCGGGGCGCTGACCAGCGCAAACGGCAGCGCGGCCTACAGTGCGGAACGTGCGACCCAGGATGCCTTCACGATCCTCCATGAAGGCAACGGCGTGGGTCAGGTCGGCGTCAGCGGCAACGGGGTTGGTTCGAGCATCAGTTTCGGCGGCGTGGTGGTCGGCACCATCACCAGCGACGGCCAGGGCGCCAACCGCTTGGTTGTGGAGTTCAATGCCAATGCCACCGCTGCCATTGTCGAGCGGGTGGCCGAGCGGCTCGCCTACAGTAACAGCAGCTCCTCGCCGGTGGGTCTGGTGGTGGAGGTCGTGGTGAGCGACGGCGATGGCGGCCAGAGCGCAGCCCAGACGATCGCCATCAACATCACGCCCGAGACCGACGGCGCCGTAGCCCTGCTGCCGGGCGACACCCACGTCAACACCTACACGCCCAGTACCCAGCAGTTTCCAACGGCGATCCATCTGGCCGGCCCCAATGCCGGCGAGTACCTGATCTTCTGGCAGTCCAACGGTCAGGATTCCGATGGTTACGGGGTTTACGGCCAGCGCTTCAGCAACAACGGTGCGGCGGTCGGGGCCGAATTCCAGGTTTCCTCCACCACCCCGGGTAACCAGTACGGCAGCGCGGGCGTGCGCGCCGCGGCGCTGGCCGACGGCGGCTACGTGGTGGCCTGGGAATCGGATGACGGTTGGGGCCGCGGGGTGTTCGCCCAGCGCTATGACGCCAGTGGCAATCCTGCCGGCGCCGAATGGCGGGTGAGCCCCATCACCACCTATGAGCAGCTCCAGCCGTCGGTGGTCGGGCTGGCCAGTGGTGACTTCGTGATTGCCTATTCCGACGATAACAACGCGGATGGCAACAGCTATGGCACCGTGTTCCAGCGTTACGACGCCAGCGGCGTGGCGCTGGGCGACCGGGTGCTGATCAACGCCAATCCCGCGGGTGGCGGCACGGCCTTCACCAACGACAACCAGTCCTATCCGCAGCTCTCGGCCCTCGCCAGCGGCGGCTTCGTGGCGGTGTGGCATTCCAACAGCCAGGATGGCGTCGGCTGGGGGGTGTATGCCCGCGTGTTCAACGCCAGCGGCGCGGCGGTGACCGATGCCTTCCTGGTCAATACCGAAACGCTCGGCAATGAAGTGCGGCCCGATGTGGCAACGCTCGGCAACGGCGATTTCGTGGTGGTGTGGACCACCGACAACGATCCGGACAGCGACCTCGCGGCGGTGTTCATGCAGCGCTACACCGCGGCCGGCGTGCCTGTGGGCGAGCAGGTGCTGGTGAACGACGGGACCACGCCGTCCAACGGCGACGCCTTCGCGCACGTCACGGCCCTCGATACGGGTGGCTTCGTGGTGGCGTGGGAATCGGACGACGGCTGGGGGCGTGGCTACTTCATCCAGCAGTACGACGCTGCAGGGCACCGGGTGGATGGGCCCCAGCGTGTCTCCCAGAACACCACCTCCGATCAGGTCTATGGCGATGTGACCGGTCTCATCGGCGGGCGCTTCGTCATCACCTGGTCGTCCAGCAACCAGGAGGCCGACTGGGGCCTTTACCAGAACATCTACGGCCCGGCCGGCTCGATCACCGTGCAGGCGGCACCGCAGATTTCCGACGTGGTGTCGTCGGTCACCTATCTGGAAAACACCGTCAATGCCGCGCCGCAGCTCATTGATGCGGCGGTCGGGGTGTTTGACGGCGACTCCGCCAACTTTGCCGGCGGGCGGCTGGTGGTGAGCGTCATCAGCGGCTACTCAAGCCTCAACCAGGACATCGGCGACTATCGTCCGGATCAGGACAACTTCTCGATCCTCACCGAAGGCAGCGCTGCAGGGCAGGTCAATGTGGTGGGGAGCGACGTGCGGGTCGGCGCCACCACCATCGGCGCCATCGTCTCCGACGGCCAGGCCGGGCGTGATCTCATCGTGCAGTTCAACGCCAGCGCCACCCAGCCCCTTGTCGAGCTGGTGCTGGAGCGTCTGGCCTACCGCAACCCGTCCACCGATCCGGTGGCCGCGCGGCAGGTCAGCATCACCCTGTCGGATGGCGACGGCGGCACCAGTACGCCTACCGTGGTCACGATCAACGTGACCGGCCAGGCCGACGGCGCCTTGCCGCTGGCCAGCGTCGATCCGGTCAACACCTACACCACCAGCGAGCAGCTGGCGCCCGCCGCGACGGCCCTGGCCGACGGCGGCTACGTCATCGTCTGGCACTCCAACGGCCAGGACGGCTGGGATTACGGCATCTACGGCCAGCGCTACGACGCCGCCGGCACGCCGCTGGGCAACGAATTCCGGGCCAGCACCTACACGCCTTATAGCCAGAGCGAGCCCTCGGTGGCGGCCCTTTCCGACGGCGGATGGGTGGTGAGCTACACCGACCAGACCCGCGACGGCAGCGGCAATTCCGTGTGGGTGCAGCGCTTCGCTGCCGACGGCAGCATGGTGGGCAGCGAGTTCCGGGTGAACAGCAGTACCTCCGGCAGCCAGTTCCAGTCGGCGATCAGTGCCACTGGCACCGGCTTCGTCGTTGCCTGGTATTCCGATGGCGAGCGCAACGGCGAGTACTACGACATCTTCCTGCAGCGCTACGACGCCAGCGGTACGCCGGTGGGCACCGAAACCCGGGTCAATACCCCGATCCCCGGTAACCCCTACGTCGCACAGCACGAGCCCGCCATCACGGGGCTGGCCAACGGCAATTTCGTGGTCACCTGGCGTAGCGAGGGCCAGGACGGCAGCAACTCCGGCGTCTATGCCCAGCTTTTCGACGGGGTGACGGGCGCGGCCATTGGCACCGAGTTCCGCCTCAACCAATACACCACCGACTACCAGTACCTGCCGAGCATCGCGGCGGTGGGCACCGGTTTCGTCGCCACCTGGGTTTCCCGCGGTCAGGACGGTAGCTACGACGGCATCTACGCCCGTCGTTACGACGCTGGCGGCAACGCCCTCGGCGACGAGTTTCGGGTCAACGAATCCAACTACTACGAGCAGCGCAGCCCCAGCGTGGCAGCAACCGGCGATGGCGGCTTCGTGATCGCCTGGCGCGATTTTGCCAACGACGACGTGTGGGCGCAGAAGTTCGACAGCGCGGGCAACCGGGTCGACGGCGCCCTTCAGATCAGCACCGCCAGCACCTCCAGCGACGAAGTGCCGGTGGTCGTCGGGCTGGCCGGCAACGCCTTCGCGGTGGCCTGGCAGGCCCAGTCGGACGGTAGCGGCAACGGCATCTTCCAGCGCATCGTCGGTGAGCCCGCGGTCTTTGCCCACAGCGCAGCGCCGCAGATCATCGATCTGGCCTCGTCGGTCACCTTCCAGGAGAACGCCCTCAACGGCGCGCCCCAGGTCATCGACGCGGGCATCGGGTTGCTGGATCTGGATTCCGCCAACTTCGACGGCGGCCGTCTCGACGTGAGCTTCATCACCACCTACGGTAACCAGAACCAGTTCTCCCTTCCCGGCATCCAGGCGCAGGACCAGCTCGGCATTCTCAACGAGGGTATGGGCGCCGGCCAGATCGGAGTCGCCGGTGACACGGTGTACTACGGCGGCACGGCCTTCGGCACGGTGATCGGCCACGGGGTGAACGGTGGCTCGCTGATCGTCAGCTTCAACGCCAATGCCACCCCCGAGGCCGTCGAGCACCTGATCGAAGGGCTCACCTATCAGAACTTCCTGTCCAACCCCGAACCCACCCGCACGGTATCGGTGCGCCTGTCGGACGGCAGCGGCGGCGTCACCGTGCCCCAGTCCATCACCCTCAACATCGCCCCCAATCCGGACGGCGCCGTGATGTACGGCCAGGAGCAGGTGGTCAGCCGCTTTGCCGCCACCGGCAACCAGGGCGGAGAGCAGGGCGACGCGGCCATCGCCTATCTGGCCGATGGCGGCTACGTGGTGGCCTACACCGACTGGAGCGGCGCCGACGGCAGCGGCTACGCCGTGTTTGCCCGCCGCTACGACGCCAACGACAACCCGCTCGGCGACCCCTTCCAGGTCAACCTCACCACATCGTCCCATCAGGATGAGCCCAGCGTGGTGAGTCTCGCGGGCGGCGGCTTCGCCGTGGTATGGACATCGACCGGCAACGCCACCGACACCTCCGGCGAGGGCGTGTTCATGCGCCGCTACCTGGCGGATGGCAGCGCTGCGCCGGATGGTGAAGTGCAGGTCAACACCTCGGTGTACGGCAACCAGTACCTGCCGGCGGTCAGCCAGAGCGCCGATGGCGGCTTCATCGTTGCCTGGTACTCCGACGGCGAGCGTGACGGCTACTACTACGACGTGTTCTTCCAGCGCTACGATGCCGCCGGTGCGCCGGTAGGCGGAGAGACGCGGGCCAACCTGCCTGTGTCCGGCGATTGGTACTCCGCCCAGTTCGAACCCTCGATAGCGCTCCTCAACGGGGCGGATGGCGACTTCGTCGTCAGCTGGACTGACAACAGCGCCGACAGCAGCGGCTACGCCGTGCTTGTCCAGCGCTTCAACGCCGACGGCAGCCCGGACGGCAGCCGCATCCAGGTCAACACCTACATCGACAACCATCAGCAACAGTCGTCGGTCGCTGCCCTGGAGGGCGGTGGCTTCATCGTGGTGTGGACGTCCTCCGGCCAGGACACCTGGGGCGACGGCGTGTATGCCCAGCGCTTCGATGCCTCGGGTAATCCGCTGGGTAGCGAGTTCCGGGTAAACTACAACGTCACCTCCAACCAGCACCGGGCCAGCGTCGCCGGGCTCGCCAACGGCGGCTTTGTGGTGAGCTGGGACGACGATAGCAGCGTGTGGCTGCAGCAGTACGACTCGGGTGGTCGCCCCATCGACAGCCAGGTGGTGATCAACGATATCAGCACCGAAACCACGCCCGACATCGTGGCCACGGACGACGGCGGTTTCCTGGTGGCCTACCAGGGCTGGCGCGATACGGCCCATGGCGGCAACAACTCCACCGAGGTACTGGTCCAGCGCTTCAGCAACACCGCGCCGGACGTGAGCGATGTGTCGGTGAGCGGCTTCGAGGACAGCGCCGTGACGCTCCTCGACACCCTCTTCGCTGGCGGGTTCAGCGACGTGGATGGGCAGAGTCTGGCGGCGATCCGCATCCTCACCCTGCCGGCCTCGGGCAACCTCACCCTCAACGGTCTTGCCGTGCTGCCGGGGCAGGAGATCGACGTGGCCGAACTGGCCGCCGGTCATCTGATCTACCAAGGCAGCGCCGATTTCGTCGGTGCCGACCAGTTCCGCTGGACGGGCAGTGACGGCAACACCTTCTCCAGCCAGTCGGTGTTCACCAACATCACCCTCAACAACGTGAACGACGGCCCGCGCCTCGACGCCGGCCCGACCCGCTCGGCCAATGAGGGTAACTGGTTGAGTCAGGGCCTTACCCTGGCCGATCCCGACGTGGGCAACAGCTACGCCGTCACCGTCGACTGGGGGCACAGCGTGGGCGGGGTGCCGGTCGTCGAGACCTTCACGACCACCTCCAAGTCGCCGGTCATCCATCACGTCTTCCCGGACAACGGCAGCTATACCGTCACCGTCACGGTGAATGACCAGCAGGGCCAGCCCAACAGCATCGAGACTGATTCCTTCACGGTGCTGGTGGACAACGTCGCGCCGACGCTCACGCTTGGCGGCGACAACACCGTGGAACAGGGCCATGTCTATACGCTGACCCTCGGCGGTGTGTCCGATCCGGGTACCGACACCGTTACCCAATACCTCATCGACTGGGGCGACGGTTCGCCCGAGCAGACCATTGCGGTGGCCGATCTGCCGGCCAGCCGCCAGCTCACCCACACGTTTGGCAGCGCTGCCACCTACACCATCCGCACCCAGCTGGTGGATGAGGACGGCAGCTTCCCGAATGCCGGCAGCAAGGTCATCACCGTGGCGCCGCCGGCAGAGGTCATCGAGGTCGATGCCGGCGTCGACACCGTCATCGGCGAAGGCGTGGTCTTCAACCGCAACATTGTCTTCACCGATCCGGCCGACCAGGATCCATCCGGGCGCACCGCCACGGTCAATTGGGGCGACGGCACCCCGGTCCAGACCATCGTGCTGGCGGCCGGGCAGCTCAGCTTCAACATCGCCCACATCTTTGCCGACGACCGCGCGACGCCCTTCCAGGTGGAAGTCAGCGTCACCGACGACGGCTTCCAGACCGACACCGACAGCTTCGAGGTTGGCGTCCACAACGTCGCCCCGGTCCTGCCTCTCAGCGGTACCGGCTCGGTCAATGAGGGCAGCAGCTACGTCCTCAATCTTGGCGCCGTCGTCGACGTGGCGGCCGACACCGTCACCGAATACCGCATCGACTGGGGTGACGGCAGCCCGCTGCAGATCGTCGCGCCGGCCGACATCCCGGCCACCCGCCTGCTGGTCCATGTCTATGCCGACGGCAACGTGAGCGGTACCCTGCGCCAGGTGGCGGTCACGCTCGTCGATGAGGATGGCGTGCATGTCAATGCCGGCCTCCACAACCTCGTCGTGGCCAACGTGCCGCCCAGCCTTGCCACCACCGGCGCCGCCAGCGTTGCCGAAGGCTCCGAGTACACCCTGACGGTCGGCCCGCGGGTCGATCCAGGCACCGATACCCCGACCCATTACCGCATCGACTGGGGTGACGGCACAGCCCAGAACCTCTACACCGCCGACGAGTACGCAGCGCTGCTCGCCAGCGGGGGCAAGGTCACCCACGTGTTTGCCGATGGGGCCAGCAACCCGACCATCAACGTCCACGTGCTGGATGAAGACGGCGACCACATCGCGGCGAGCCGTACGGTCAGCGTCAATGACGTGGCCCCCACCGCAACCCTCATGGCGCCGGCCACTGTGGCGGAAGGCAGCAGCTTTGAGCTCCAGATCGGCGCCATCGTGGATCCGGGTAGCGACACCGTCACCCAGTACCGCATCCACTGGGGTGACGAACCGGCTCCCGGTGATGCCCAGGTGCTCAGTGCCGCCGAACTGGCAGCCCTTGGCGGCAAGGTCGCCCACACCTACGCTGACGGCGCCCGTCACTACGCCATCGAAGTCACGGTGGCCAACGAGGATGGTGTGTTCTCGCTGGGCACCCAGCCCGTCGATGTCCTCAATGTGGCGCCCATCGCGCCCGTCAGCGGTGCCGCCTTCCTCGACGAAGGCAGCCTGTTCACCCTGAACGTCGGCGCCATCGCCGACCCGGGTACCGACACCCGCACGGGTTACAGCATCGACTGGGGTGACGGCAGCATCAGCACCTTCACCCCGGCCGAATGGGCCGCCGCTGCCGGCAGTTTCACCCACCTGTTCGCCGATGGCGCCACCACGCCCACCATTGTCGTGCAGGCCACTGACGAGGACGGCAGCTTCGTGCTCGGCACCCACGGCGTCACGGTAAACAACGTCGCCCCGACCGCCCTGGTGGGCGGCGCTGCCACGGTGGCCGAAGGCGCGGTGTTCGCCCTGAGCGTCGGCGCCATCGTCGACCCGGGCACCGACACCCGCAGCAGCTACAGCATCGATTGGGGCGACGGCAGCGTCAGCACCTTCACCCCGGCCGAATGGCTGGCGGCCGCCGGCAGCTTCACCCATGTCTTTGCCGACGGCGCAGCCAGCCCGACGATCAGCGTCAGCGCCACCGACGAAGACGGCAGCTTCGTGCTCGGCACCCACGCCCTGAGCGTCACCAACGTCGCCCCGGAGGTCGTCCTCGCGGGCGCCGCCAGCACCGCCGAAGGCGCCAGCTACAGCCTCAGCATCACCGGCAGCGACCCGGCCGATGCCGCCGACCCGCTCGGCTACAGCATCGACTGGGGCGACGGCAGCGCCGTGCAGACCCTCAGCGCCGCCGAACTCGCGGCCCTGGGCGGTGCGGTCAGCCACGTCTTCGCCGACGACGCCGACGGCCCGTCCAACGCCACGGCCCGCACCATCACCGTCACCGCAAGCGACGGCGATGGCGGCATCACCAGCACCACCCATGGCGTCACGGTAAACAACGTCGCCCCGACGCTCGATGCGACCGGCGCCGCCAGTGCCACCGTGGGGCTGGCCTACACCCTCAACCTCGCCAACTATGCCGACCCGGGCGCCGACGCGATCCTGCCCGACGGCCTGGTGGTGGACTGGGGCGACGGCACGACCAGCACCTACAGCAGCCTGGGCGACGTGACCCACATCTACGGCGCGGCGGCAACGCCGACCATCACCGTCAGCCTCATCGACGAGGACGGCAGTTTCGTGGTGGGCAGCCAGGCGGTGACCGTCGGTGCCGCCCCCGATACCGTGACGATTGCTGCCCAAGCCAATGGCAGCGCGGCCGAGGGAAGCACCTTCACCCGGAACATCGCGTTCTCCGATGGCGAGGACAGCGGCGCCGATGGCTGGAGCTACCGCGTTGATTGGAATGACGGTCTGGTGCAGAGCGGCACCACGGCGAGCAAGGACTTCGTGCTCAGCCGCAGCACGGCTGACGGTGACTCGACCCTCACTGCCACCATCACCGTGGCGGACATCAGCGGCACCGACAGCGCCAGCACCAGCTTGGCACTTGATGTGACCAACGTCGCCCCGACCGCCCCGGTGGGCGGCGCCGCCACGGTGGCCGAAGGCGCGGTGTTCGCCCTGAGCGTCGGCGCCATCGTCGACCCGGGCACCGACGCCCGCAGCGGCTACAGCATCGACTGGGGCGACGGCAGCATCAGCACCTTCACCCCGGCCGAATGGCTGGCGGCAGCCGGCAGCTTCACCCATGTCTTTGCCGACGGCGCAGCCAGCCCGACGATCAGCGTCAGCGCCACCGACGAAGACGGCAGCTTCGTGCTC
>JAKLLO010000157.1 GCA_023150095.1 Zoogloea sp.
GCCGATGGAGCGCATCGTCATGAAGTCGCGCGTGGTGCTGAAGCGGTCCGCGCCGTCGACCGGCAGGTTGTCCAGCGACAGCCGCAGCACGGGGTCGGGGCGCTGGGCGGCGGCGACGGCACGTTCGCGGGCGGCGGCGGCAGCAGCGGCAGCCGCCGTGGGCGACAGAGCACGCACCGTGGCGGCTGCCACCGCGCCAGGCAGCGATACGCCGGCAGGCGTGCCTGCTTGCGCGTGCGCCCGCACGAGCGGGGCAAAGAAGAGACCGGTGATGAGGAGTGCGCCGTGCACGACGCAGGCCAGAGCGGTGCGCGCGGGCGGGCGCCGCCACTTGGGCAGGATGAACATGTTGGACCTGAATCTGGCAAGCCATGCCGCGCGCAGCGCCGGCAAAGCGTGGGTCTGACCAACCGCTCTCGGCGCAAGGCCGGGCGGTCACGCACGCGCGCCCAAGGCGCGCCGACGGATCAGGCGCCTGTGGGTGGGCGCCAGGGTGCGCCGGGCGGTGCAACCGCGTCGCCTGGGCTTGGCAGGGCGGCGGGGCCACCGGCCGACGTGATCCCGAAACGGGCCGGCGTGGGCGCCGGCCCCCACGCGAGCGAGCCCGCGAAGTCGACGCCAGGCTTGCACAACTGACCCGTCTCGGCCCAAGTCTGCAGGTCGTTGCAGCAGTCGGGCAGGTCGGCGCTGTCGAGTTCACCCGCCAGCACCATCGCCTCCAACTCAGCCTGCATGGCACAAGGCGTATCGCTGGCCAACGCCGAGCCGGCGCCCGGCCACACGAGGCAGGCGCAAAGCAGCAGGGTCAGCAGGCGGCGAAGCACCCACGAAGTGTAAATCGGGGGGCTGATGAGCGTTCGGGCTCGGGCTTCGACCCTTCGCACACGATAGACAGGCACCCGGTCGGCTGCCGCTGTGCCTTGCATTGCTGCAGTTACCGCGCCCCGTGCAGGTGTTCGAGGTGGCCGTCCTGCACCCTTGACCGAGCCCCTGGCAGCCCTTCCACCGCTTCACCTGGTACGCTGGCAGCCAAAGCGGCATCGACGAAGCCTCTGCCAGGGATGGAACCCACCGACCGGTACTACGAACAATTCGCGGCCGAGTTCTTCGGCTCGACCGTCGGCGTGGACATGGCACCGATCCACCAGCGGTTCCTGGCACTGCTGACACCTGGCGCCCACATCCTCGATGCCGGCTGCGGCTCGGGCCGCGATGCCAAGGCCTTCGCCGAAGCCGGATTTCAGGTCACCGCATTCGACGCGTCCGCAGGGTTGGCGCGTCTGGCCAGCGACCACTGCGGGTTCGATGTCGCGGTGCGGCGCTTCGAGGATGTCGACGAAGTTGAAACGTTCGACGGCATCTGGTGCTGCGCCAGTTTGCTGCACGTGCCGCTGGCAGCCATGCCGGCCACCCTGGACCGCCTGTGGCGGGCGCTGCGCCCCGGCGGCACCCTGTATGTCAGCTTCAAGCATGGCACCGGCGAGCGCGTTCATGGCGGGCGCCGGTTTACCGATGCCGACGAGGCCACGCTGCGGCAGTGGTTCGGCCGATGGCCCGACGTGCATCAGATCGACGCGTGGCTCACCGACGATCAGCGGCCCGATCGAACCGAGCGCTGGACCAACGCGCTGGCCACCCGCAAGCCCGTGCCAAGCCAGCGGCTGGTGACGGGTGGCGCGGACCACTTCCTGCCCCACTTGTCCGAAGCGTTCACCTGGGCCACGCAGGCCGACCTGGCGGTCGCGTTCATCAAGACCACGGGCCTGCGGCTGCTGCTGCCCGACCTGGAGGCCATGGTCGAGGCCGGTGCGCCGCAGCGCGTTCGCGTGCTCACCAGCGACTACCTCGACATCACCGATCCCGAGGCCTTGCGCCTGCTGCTGCTGTTACACGAGCGCGGCGCCGAGGTGCGCGTCTACACGACGCAGGAAGGCAGCTTTCATCTCAAGGCCTACATCTTCGCCAAGCTGGATGGGCAGTTGCTCGCGGCAGGAACCGCGTTCATCGGCTCCAGCAACATCAGCCGGCAGGCTCTGCAGGACGGGCTGGAGTGGAACTACCGCGTCGTCTACCCCGGCGATTCCGGCTTTCTCGAAGCCCGCCATCGTTTCGACGAGTTGTTCGGTCACCCGAAGACCGTGGCGCTGTCCGATGCCTGGATCGAGGCCTACGAGCAGCGGCGGCTTCCGCCATCGCGATCAGTCGCGCCCGGCAGCCATGAGCAGGAGGCGCCGCCCGAGCCCACGCAGATCCAGCACGAAGCGCTGGCGGCACTGACGGCCAGCCGTCAAGGCGGCTACCGGCGCGGCCTGGTGGTGCTGGCCACCGGCCTGGGCAAGACCTGGCTGGCAGCCTTCGATGCTGTGCGCATGGGCGCGCGACGCATCCTGTTCGTCGCGCATCGGGAAGAGATCCTGGGCCAGGCCGCGGCCACCTTCGTCCGCATCCTGCCGAAGAAGCGCGTGGGCTACTACACCGGCCGCAGCCGCGACGCCGATGTCGACGTGCTGTGCGCCTCGGTGCAGACGCTGGCCAAGGCCGAACATCTGGAGCGGTTCGCGCCCCAGCATTTCGACTACGTCGTCATCGACGAATTCCACCATGCCGCTGCCGGCACCTACCGGCGGCTGCTGGCGCACTTTGCGCCTTCGTTCCTGTTGGGGCTGACGGCGACGCCGGACCGCACCGACCAGTCCGACATCCTGTCGCTGTGCGACGACAACCTCGTCTACAGCTGCCACCTGTTCGCCGGCATCCAGGCGGGGCTGCTGGCGCCCTTCCACTACCACGGCATCCAGGACGAATCGGTCGACTACCGCGAAGTACCCTGGCGCAATGGCCGGTTCGACCCGGAGCAGTTGTCCAACAAGCTGGCCACGCTGGCCCGCGCGCGCCACGCCCTGCGCGAGTGGCGCAGCAAGGCCCAGCAGCGCACGCTGGCGTTCTGCGTCTCGACGCGCCACGCCGACTACATGGCCGAACAATTCAGCCGCGCTGGCGTGTCAGCCGGCGCGGTGTATGCGGGCTCCACCCTCGGCCGCGCGCAGGCCTTGGAGAAGCTGCACGCCGGCACGCTGCAAGTGGTGTTCTCGGTCGACCTGTTCAACGAGGGCGTCGACCTGCCCAGCATCGACACGGTGATGATGCTGCGGCCCACCGAGTCGAAGATCCTGTTCCTGCAGCAACTGGGCCGCGGCCTGCGGCGCAGCGAAGGCAAACAGCACCTGGTGGTGCTGGACTTCATCGGCAACCACCACAGCTTTCTGCAGAAACCGCAGGCGCTGTTCGGCGTGGGTTCCACCTACCAGGCGCTCGCCGCGTTCGCGCGCAAGGCGGAGCGGCATGCACTGGAACTGCCCGCAGGGTGCTACGTCAACTACGACCTGGCGATCATCGACTTCCTGAAATCGCTGGACAGCACCGGGCCGCAGAAGGACTACGAAGCCTTGCGCGACGTGCTCGGCCGGCGCCCCACGCTGAGCGAGTTCTATCGCTCGGGCAGCAGCGTGCAGGCCATGCGGCAACAGGCCGGGCAGTGGTTTGCGCTGGTGCGGACGATGGGCGACCTGAGTGAGCTGGAGTCGGCGGTGGCCGAACGGTTCCAGGCGCTGCTGCGTGAGGTCGAGGTCACCGCGATGACCAAGAGCTTCAAGATGGTGCTGCTGGAGGCGCTGCTCGAGCTTGACGGCCTTGGTCAGCCCGTGCCGCTGCAGGCGCTGGCGCAGCAATCTCGCGGTGTGCTGGATCGGCGCCGCCCCTTGCTGGCCGATCTGCCGGCCGAGGTACGCTCCATCGCCCCTGCAGACCCCGCTTGGGGGCGCTACTGGCGCGACAACCCGGTCAAGGCGTGGACGGGCGGAAATCGCCCTCCGGGCACAACGGCGCCCTTCAAGCTGGAAGGGTCGACCTTCGCTCTGGCGCAAAGTGTGCCTGCGGAACTGGCACCCGCGCTGGCCGCGATGCTGCAAGAGCTGGTCGACTACCGCCTGGCGGCCTACGAGGTGCGCCTGGAGCCCGAGGCAGCAGCCAGCAACGTGGTGCCGTTCCCTGCCAAGCGTCGCGACGCCGTGGAACTGCCGTACTTCCCAAACCTGAAGATCGCTTGCGGCTACTTCAAGACTGGGCGCACCGATTCGGAGGAGCATCGCACGCTGCCGCAGGCGTATGGTCCGCTCGACCCGAGCCGGCACTTCATCGCGCGGGCCACGGGCAACTCCATGGACGGCGGCAAGAACCCCGTGCGCGACGGTGACTACCTGCTGCTGGAGCTGATGAGCCCCACCCGCGCCGGCTCGATCACCGGCAACGTGGTGGCCATCGAGCGGCAGGATGAGGCAGGCGACAACCAGTACCTGCTGCGGGTGGTGACCAAGACCCGCGACGGCCAGTACGTGCTGAGGGCCCACAACCCGGCCTACGAAGACATGCCGGCCACCGACGAGATGCGCACGCTGGCGCGGCTACGCGGCGTTGTCGATCCGCTGGACCTGGCGGTCGGCCAGAGCTTTCAGCGCGAGGAGATCCCCGCGCTGTTCGGCGAAGTGTTCAACCCGGGCAGTTGGAACGTGGGGCACGTGACGCTGAACGACAAGAAGGTGCATGTGTTGCTGGTGACCCTGAACAAGCAGGGCAAGGCCGAGGAACACAAGTACCTGGACCACTGGATCGACGAGCATCACTTCCACTGGCAAAGCCAGAACGCGACGGCGCCGGAGAGCAAGCGGGGCCGGGAGATCATCGAGCACGAGCGGCGCGGCATCGCCGTTCACCTGTTCGTCCGGGATGGCAAGCTGGCGGGCGGGAAGGCGGCGCCGTTCGTGTACCACGGGCGAGTGACCTACGAGTTGCATCAAGGCGGTGGACCAGTTAGTGTGGTCTTTCAACTTTGAAATGAGCTGACAAACCAGGTCTACGCACTGGCGCGGCCCGTACCATCAGGCGGACGCCAAGCGAGCGACGACTTTTTTCTGACGATCGACGGAAAAGGTGGGGGGAAGCCCGTGGCTTGCGGATCAAGCACTGACGGAGCGATCTGTAGCCAAGCTGCGACTACTAGACTCGTGGCTGCGGCGCGCGGTATCTCACTCGCCGCGCGGCGTCCAGCTCCCCGAAGCCAACCAGAGTCGACAGTGTAGAAATGGGCGAGTCGATACGAATTGCCGTAGAGCGCGCGCTGACGAATCACTTCCTGGGTACCACTAGCGGCTTCGGTGCCGGTCCGGTCCGGACCATCGATGCTGCGCCATCGAACCTCTCGGTGGCACTTGGCCAACAGTTCGGCCCGGACCCAGTGACGGTACTCGCAGAGGCTTGTGACGGCCCGTACGTGACCGCGCGCGTACTGTCCGACGGTTGGGACGCCAGGTGGCCGGACGCGGAGAGTCCTGGCTTCTTCAGGTATCTCGTGCTCAGTTGTGCCGTCGTAGCGCTTGCGGTCGACGCAGACTCCAAGGACTTTGGTATCAATTTGGCAGCGCTTTGGCGATGCGACAACATCTTTGGCAGCCGAGCCGCGCTGCCAGGCCTGTGGACGAAGCTTGAAACATGGTGTCGTGCGCGGCGAGCGAGCGGTGCAGCCATAAGAGAGTTCATCGCCCCCGCCAAAGGACGCGTCGCCTTATCAAGGTTCGGACTCGGGAACGTCACGCACCTCGGACCAACGTACCAGGTGGCCTTCCCAACGTGGCGAGACCTATCGCATCTGAGGACTGTGCTATCCCGACGGCCTGAACTGCTGCAGATTGTGCAGGACCCCTTTGAGGCGGCCCGTCACCTGTGTCCGCTCATCGAGGGCGATAAAGACTTCAAGTTGCCAATGCGGCTCGCGAGCGCCGAGTACAAGCAACTCTACGAAGCGAAAGCCACGCTGCTTCGCCTACATCGCTTCTGGGGCGCACTCTCGCAGGTCCTTTCTGAGATTGGAGTACGCCCGAAACGGGAGCCAGCGGGAGTCCCGGAGCTGACCGTTCGTCTAGGGGGTGGCATTGACGATGCGGAGGCGACGCTTTGCCTTCGCGGAGTGAGAGACGATGCAAATGACGGTAGCGGTACTGTCGAGGGCCCGGCAGGGTTGGTCATTGATGGCGCCGAAGAATGGATGAGGAAGCGGGGGAGGCGCTTTGTCCAGAGCTCACTTGCCATGGCGCTTGAGGATGGAGCGGTCCTGATGCTTGAGGCTGGCTTTGCTCGCTGGGCGACTTCGGACGAAGTGGCCGAACTGGGGGGGAGATGTCTACTGCTCCGACGGGATGGACATCGGAGAGACTTAGACGGTGCGGGACGTCTTCTGGGGCGTCTGTCAGACAAGTGGTCGTTGTACGGGCCGATAGATGGTCTGGCCAAGGCGTCGCTCTTGTCAAAGCTGGGCATCGGTGCGCGTAGCTCGTTGGAGCACCGCGCTGGCATCTACGTCCGCGGAGGAGTCAAGGTCGGCTCGGCCTTCCTTGGAAAGCCAGCGTTTCTGCCGAAGGTCTTCGTTGCCAGCGACGGCGAGGTCAGCCTGATTCGGGGAGATGACTTCCCGCCTGAAGTTCGGCTCGTGCAGTCGGCCAAACGCCAGTTCGCAGTGGAGTCACTGCGCACGGTCAGTGGAAGCGCCGCAATAAGGTTGGAAGAGGCGCCAGTGGAGGGTATCGACCCTCTGGTAGCCGAGAGGCCTATCACATTCGCCGCTGAAGCTGAGGAGCACTCACGCCTGCGTGAACCTGACCAGGTCCGGTGGACCTGCGTTGTTGAGCTCCGCGTCGAGCAGGCCGCTACCATTCATCTAGGCACCATCGCCCCCAATTCTGCAGAGAGCAGAGGCTCTGCTGCCGGACAAATGCGAGACCTTGCAGAGGCGGTCTACGCCGGCGGCGCAGGGGGATGGAGCGAAGCTGACCTCGTTGACCTCGTGGGCGAGGTCACTGGACCCCGGGGGCCATCAGTCTGGGACGTCCTGCGCGGACTTCAAGAGGCCGGCTGGCTGAGCTCGACGATTGCGACGACTTGGCGGGTACGCCGCTGGTGGCTTCGCAAACCGGAGCTGGCGCCGGTCGTCTTGGAGAACGCTCCGTGCTTCGTTCTACGCGGGAGTTGTCCCGACGCCTTGCGTCGACGATTCGATGCAACAGTTCGCCAAGGAGGGGGACAAGTTCTCGCAGGGCGTGCTGCTGGTGACTATTGCCTGTCTCCGCTTGCCGCTGCCGGTGTTGAACGCGACAAGCTCCTTGCGGAGCTTCGCTGGAGTTGTGTGGACTTGCCGAAGGTAGTGAGAGTCAGAGCCCCGGCGTGCTGGCCCGTCACAGACCAAGAGCCTTCACGACACGAACCCGTCGCGAGGTGGGGCATGTCCTCAGGCCGCTTTGAGGCGAAGACGAGCGCGGAGGATTCGCCCGTCGAGCTCATCCGACATCGACGGGAAGCTGCCGACCGAGCGGACCTGTACACGGTGCGAAGCGGCTCGGCTGCCGAGCCGCCTTGGGTTGGGGTGTCGAGAACTGCCGCGATTCTGGAGACCTATCGTCGTGCTCGACTGCCCATGTTTGAGGTTCGCGGCTCCTGGTTGCTCCGTCTGCCGCAGGACGGGTACCTCCCGCTACCTATAGCGGAAGCTGCAGCTCTGCGTACGCTCAGGGCTTCCGGTCCGTATCTCGACGGCGAGCGATGGACATACGCTTACCCTATCGACGACAAACTTCTGGACGAAGTTCGATATCTGCTCGGCGATGCCATCATCCGTGAGGTGCCTGCTGCGGACGGAGGCTCACGGCACTCAGTGCGGATGTCGGCTGCCGAAATGGGGCTCGTGCGCGCGAGACATGGGCTGCGAACGCACTTCGGCACACGTTCATAGCCAACATACGAACAGGAACAGGGTCTTGAAGGAGCTACTCGCTGGCAAGATTGCATTCGCGAACGGCGAATGGGCGCGCATGGAGCCGCTGGCTGTACTCGACGCGGGACGGTGGACTCCGTTACAGAATCGGGTGCGCGAGTTTCCCGACGAGGGCCTGGTGTTCGTTCCGCCAGCAATCGGTCTCGGACACGCCAAGCATGGGTCCTTCTGGATTTTCCACAGAGAGGCCAACACCAGGGCAACATCCGCCAAGGACCGCTACATCGTCTCCGAAGCCGCGTCTGCCACGCCGGTTGTGGACCTGTCCGAGTCCACACTCGAAGAGGCCAGAGTCAAACTCTTCGAACAAGGCATTGACGTCCCGAAGAATTGTGGTGACCGCGCCGTGGTCGCGCTGGCGAAGGGCCTCTTCTGTACTCTTGAGTTCGAACCGGCAAGCAATGGCGTGAGGAAGGCATGCCAGCCCAGTGGGCCCTTGCCATTGATGGCTCTACCGCCCGGATGGCTCACCGGCGGAAGCGTCGAAGGCCGAAGTCTCTTGCCACTCATGGTTATTCCGCAGCTCTCGGCGGTACGCCGAGTGAACTGGTGCGGGGACGCAGAGTTCGTCGAGCGTGTGCTCCTGCGAGCGAGGAAACATTACGCCCAGTTCGGCTCTCGGGACGGGCTTCCCGGCAAGGAGACACTGCAGCGAATCGCTAGGGCAATCGAACAGCAGGAGCTATTGCCCCACGGCGAGGACGACTTCGAACTGGACTTCGAGCGGCTTCGCACCCAATGGCCGCGTCTGGTCGCTCGCTTCCAGGCCCTAGAAGACATGGGAACCTTCGTGCTTGAGTCGGATGTCGCCATCGAACTCATCGAAGAGGCGCGTCACGAGGCCGCCGAGAAGGAGGCGGAACGAATTCGTCCGATCATTGAAAGCCAGGTTCGAGAAGCACTCAAGGCCGAACTCGAAAGCGCGAACGGCGAGCTCGTCCGTATCTTGACCGAAGTAGGGGAGGCAAACGCGAGCCTTGAGAACGCAAGGCAAGAGTTGGCGCGGCTGGAGCAGCTGCAGACGGAGGCAACTATCCGAGCCAGTACCGCAGAGCAGAAGCTCACGGAAGTTGCTGCGTCGCTTGAACGACAGTTGCATGGCATGTCGCCGAAGGAGGTTCCTTTCGCGAGAGCCGTCATCGCGAAGCTCGGGGCAGCCTTGGGCGGCAAGGCAGTTCCCCGGCTACCGGAGAGCGCCGCTCCGTGGCTCGCGCCGCTGGACGAAGCTGCCGGCGTACCCCTCACGCGGCAGGCCCTCAGCGAAGCGCTACGGGTCCAGGCCGAAAGGAACGGCCTCTCCTCGCTTGTCGAGCTCGATGCGTTTGCACGTGCAGGCGAACTGGTGCTCATAACTGGAGGTTGGTCCGAGCGAGCGCTTGGAGCCTACGTTGATGCCGTCGCTGGCGGCAGACTGTGGACCATGGTGTGCGACCCGTCGGTCATCGGTCTCGATGACCTTTGGGCGACACCACCGGACAGGTCTCCCACCGGGTTCGCAATGGCGTGGTCCTTCGCCGATGCGCATCCCGATGCGACGGTGGTGGTGTGCCTGCGTGCTATCGACGCTTCGCCGATGCACCTTTGGCTGCCGCCGCTTGCCGCAATCCTGCGTACTCGGCGTCGACCTCGAAATTTGCTGGTCCTCGCCACGCAGCTCGGCGCCCCTCGCGATGTAGCCAGTGAGGACTACCCGGAATACATGCAGCTTCTCAAGTGGATTGTT
>JAKLLO010000158.1 GCA_023150095.1 Zoogloea sp.
CACGGCACGGCCCGCCACGCACCAGCGCAAGTCGGTCACCTTCAGCGGAAACACGCGGCCCCCTTCATACGTAGCGCCGCATCGCCCACTGGCGCAGGGCGTAGGCCACACCATTGAGCAGCAGGATCACCGCCAGCAGCACCATGCCCAGCGCCACCGCCAGGGGCAGGTCGCCCTTGCTGGTTTCCAGGGCGATGGCGGTGGTCATGGTGCGGGTCGAGCGGTCGATGTTGCCGCCGACGATCATCACCGCGCCAACCTCCGACATGGCCCGGCCGAGGCCCGCCAGCACCGCCACCATCAGCGAATGCCGACAGTCGTGGAGCAGCACGCGCACTCGCCCTGCCCAACGGAAGCCCATCGCGGTGAGCTCCTCTTCGTATTCACGCCAGGCGTCCTCCACCACCTGCCGGGCGATGGCGGCCATCAGCGGCACCACCAGCACGGTCTGGGCGATCACCATTGCGGTGGGCGAATAGAGCAGGCCCAGGCTGCCCAGCGGCCCCGAGCGCGACAGCGCTAGATACACCACCACGCCCACCACCACCGACGGCAGGCCCATACAGCCATTGAGCACCACCACCAGCAGCTGCCGGCCGGGAAACCGCCCCACGCCCAGGCAGGCGCCCAGGGGCAGGCCGATGAGCGTGCCCAGCAGCACGGCGAGGCCGCTTACCGAAAGGGACAGGCTGACGATCTCCGCCACCCGATGATCGAAACCGGCGAGGAGCGCAAAGGCCTCGGAAAACGCCGCACCGAGCCCGCTCATCCGCCCCCCCGCTGCATGGCGCGGTCGATGTGGGCGAGCAGCGCGGCCCGGGCCGGCACGTCACCGGCGAGAAAACGATAGCGGGCCTGCAGCACCGGCAGGCAGAACAGGCCGAGCCGCCGCTCGGGCAGCACGGTGAAGTCGATCTGCAGCACCGTGTCGCCCCGCTCCACCCGCAGGCAGCCCGGCGACGGCACCGAGACGCAGGCCGGCACCGCCAGCCGCAGGCCCCGTTCAAACTCAACCGTCGTCGCGCCGATCTCCCGCACAAAGCCTTCCGGCGTGCTCACGTCTTCCGCCATGGGCCGGGTCAGCCTCCGGCGATCGGCGGCCAGATCGCCAGCTCGTCACCTTCGGCCAGCACCCGGCCGGCGCGGGCCGCCGGCGGGATGTAATGGCCGTTCACCAGCACCAGATGGGCGCTCTTCTCGGGCACCCGGTAGGCGGTGATGAGATCGCCCACCGTGGTGCCGGGCACCACGTCCAGTTCGACGATATTGCCCCGCCGCTCGGCTGGCAGGTAATCCGCGAGGGAGGCAAACAGCTTGAAGACGACGCGCATGCAGACTTTCAGGCAAAGGCAGCGGCGGCCTGCCGGCGGGCGACCGAATCGGGCTGGGTGGCAGCCAGGTAGGCCTCGAAGAAACGCTGGGGCGACTCAAGCAGCACGTCCTTCCAGCGGCCCAGCTTGAGCCGGCCCTGGATCAGCCCGCGCAGGGCGCCCACGTGCTGGGTCATGCCGATGGAGGTGGCGCCGATCAGCACGTCGTCCTTGAACTGGAGGCTGAGGTAACGGAAGGCCGCCTCGTCCACCACCTCGACGCCCTGCCCGTCCGGGTCGCCCCACCACTGCCCGAAGGACGTGGAGATGAGGCCGAGGGTATCGAGCACGTTGATGGCCAGCACGCCGGGCATCCGCGCGTTGCCGCCGGCCATGTTGATCGCGGCAACCCGCGCCTGATCGGCCGCGTTGGGCTGGATGGCCGATACCAGATGGGCGCCGGTGAAGAGATCCGGCGCCTCGGCCACATCGCCAGCCGCGAAGATGCCGGGCACCGAGGTTTCCATCCGCGCATCCACCAGCACGCCCTTGGCCACGTGCACCGGGGTGGCGTCGAGGAAGGCCACGTTGGGCGCCACGCCCGCCGCCACGATCACCAGATCGCAGGCGAGCTTGTCGCCGGTGGAAAGGCTCACCGTGAGCGGCGCATCACCGCCGTCGGCGCGCTCGATGCGCTCGACGCCGGCCGAGGTGACCACCCGGATGCCCTGCTTCTCGACCCAGTGCTTGATCATGCCGCCGGCCTTAGGGGTCATCATCCGCGGCACCATCCGGTCGCCCATCTCGACCACCGTGAGCTGCACGCCGCGCTTGGCGAGGGCTTCCATGATGATGCAGCCGATGAAGCCGGCGCCCAGCTGCAGCACCCGGGCGCCGGGCTTGGCCAGCGCAGCGATGGCGCGGGCGTCGGTCAGCGTCCAGCAGGTCTGCACCTCGGGCAGGTCGACGCCGGGGATCGGCGGACGCACCGGGTGGGAGCCGGTTGCCACCAGCAGCCGGTCGTAGGTTTCAAAGTGGCCGTCGGCAAACAGCACCGTCTGCTTTGCCACATCCAGCGCCACCGCGCGGCCGTCGAGCAGGCGCACGCCCAGCGCGTCGAAGTGCCCCGGCGTCTTGCGCAGGTAGGTGCCGGATTCGTCGATGTTGCCTTCCAGCAGGTAGGGAATCGCCATGCGTGAATAGGACGGCAGGTTCTCGCTGCCAACCATCACGATTTCGTCGCGGGGCGCGGCGCGACGCAGGGCCTCGGCGGCGACCACGCCAGCCGGGCCGTTGCCCAGGATCAGATGCTTCATCGGGGAAATCCTCATCTCGCAGGCACGACGACGCCGGCCGGAGCCGGCGTCATCACACCCGGTTCAACAGCGACGGGCCTCGGCGGCTCAGGCCGTCAGCCCGAGGCGGTCCAGGGTCTCGGCAGTGGGCACGCCTTCCTGGGTCCAGCCACGCACCTGGTAGTACTCCGGCAGCATCTTGTCGAGGCCATTCACCAGGCCCTTGGCCGGGCCGGTCTTGGCCGGTTCGGTCGTGAGGCGCGGCGGCAGGTTGTCATCCTTGCGGGTGAGGCCGGCGGCGTTGTTGAACTGGCGTTCCATGTTCCAGATGCGCTCGCCCACCAGATTGAGCTTGTCCATCGACCAGTCGCCCTCGCAGGCGGCCTCGATCTGCGGCTGCACGTCGGCCACCGTCCAGGCGAACGAGGTGAACACGCAGATGCCGGCCGAATCGAACACTGCGGTCGCGTCCTGGAAGGCCTTGACCAGCTCGGGCTTGCCGTCGGTGGTGAGCGGATCGGTCTTGACCGGAATGCCCAGCACTTCGGAGGCCACGGTGTACGACCGCAGGTGGCACGCGCCGCGGTTGGAGGTGGCGTAGGTGAGGCCCATGCCCTGGATGGCGCGGGAATCGTAGGCCGGGAATTCCTGCCCCTTCACCGTCATCGACAGCTCCGGGTGGCCATATTTGGTGCACAGCCGCTTCGAGCCCTGGCCGATCTCCTTGCCGAAGCCTTCGCCCCGGGCGGTCATTTCGGCCAACCGGGCCAGCGCCTCGGCCGAGCCGAAGGGCGCGTCGATGCCGATCTGCTCCTTGGTGAGCACGCCCATCTCGTAGAGCTCCATCACCGCGCCAACGGTGGCGCCGAAGGAGATCGGGTCCATGCCCTGCTCGTTGCACAGCAGGTTGGCGTACTGCAGGGCTTCCAGATCGCCCACGCCGTTGGCGGCGCCCAGCGCCCAGGCGGCTTCGTATTCGAGGCCACCGGAAGCACCCCAGTATTCGGGCTTGTTCACCACCGTGAAGTGGCCCTTGTCGATTTCGGAGATCCGGCCGCAGGCGATGGTGCAGCCAAAGCACGCGGCGTTGGTGACGAGCTGCGGCTTGTTGTCGCTGGGGCGCTTCTCGTGCATGGCCTCGGCGGAGATCTTGCCGGCGTCCTCGAACTGCACGTCGCGGTGGTTGCGGGTGGGCAGCGCGCCCATCTCGTTGATGACGTTCATCAGCACCTGGGTGCCGAACTTGGGCAGGCCCTGGCCGGTGACGGCGTTGTCGGCCAGCACCTTCTTCTTCTCGGCGGTGATTTTCATGAAGGCCTTCATGTCCTTCACGCCCGACACGCCCTTGGTACCGCGCAGCGCCACGGCCTTGAGGTTCTTCGAGCCCATCACCGCGCCCACGCCGGAACGGCCCGCTGCACGGTGCAGGTCATTGACGATGCACCCGAAGAGCACCTGGTTCTCGCCCGCCAGGCCGATGGACGAGACGCGGACCAGCGGATCCTGCAGCTCGTGCTTGATGGTCTCCTCGGTGTGCCAGCAGCTGGTGCCCCACAGGTGGGCAGCGTCCTTCAGCTCGGCCTTGTCGTTTTCGAGGTAAAGGTAAACCGGCTTGGGCGAGCGGCCTTCGAAGATGATCATGTCCCAGCCGGCAAACTTCATCTCGGCGCCAAAGAAGCCACCGGAGTTGGAACAGGCAATGGCGCCGGTGAGCGGCCCCTTGGTGACCACCGTGTAGCGCCCGCCGGTGGACGCCATCGTGCCGGTGAGCGGCCCGGTGGCCATGATCATCTTGTTGTCGGGGGAGAGCGGGTCGACCTTCGGGTCGATCTCGGAGACGAGGTATTTGGTTGCCAGCCCGCGGGAGCCGAGGTATTCGTCGGCCCATTGCATGTTGAGCGGCTCGGGGGTGCAGGTGCCGGTGGTGAGATTGACGCGCAGCACTTTTCGGTTCCAGGCCATGGTCGTCTCCTTATTCGGTCACTGCGGTGTTGGCCTTGGCGGCCCAGGCGCGCATCTTATCGAGGCCGGTCCAGTCGGCATCCACGTAGGTGATGGCGCCGGTCGGGCAGGCCGCGGCGCAGGCGGGGTCGCCGCCACACAGGTCGCACTTCTGGACCTTGCCGCTATCCTGGTTGTAGTTGATGGTGCCGAAGGGACAGGCGATGGTGCACACCTTGCAGCCCACGCACACGTCGTCGAAAACCTGCTTGGCGCCGGTGGCCGCATCGACGCGGATCGCATCGACCGGACAGGCGTTGAGACACCAGGCGTCGGTGCATTGGGTACAGGTGTATGGCACCTTGCGGCCCTCGGTCTCGAAGCTGAAAACCTTGATGCGCGACTTGGAAGGATTGATGGCCCCGGTGTGCTCGACCGAGCATGCCATCTCACACTGCAGGCAGCCGGTGCACTTCTTCGGGTCGATGTGAAGCGATTTCCACATGGATGTCTCCTCGTTTTTATCGGCCCGCAGGCTGCGAACCGGAGCTGCAGCAGTCGCAGTCCAACGCACGCCTGCCGGCCGCGCGAGGACTTACCGTCAGATCAGCATACGCAGGCGTTTAGCCGTGTCAATGCGCACCGCCGCAATGATTCCGGCGGTTCCGATTTGTGTTACTAATCAACCCTCTCGACCGACCGCCAGGAGCCCCCGATGAGCCTCGACCCAGGATGCGCCGCCCCCCGCCAGACCCTGACGGTCACCGAAGCGCGGCGCACGATTCTCGGCGCCATGAAGCCGGTCGGCGGCCACGAATGCGTGGCGCTGCGGGCCAGCCTGGGCCGCCCCCTGGCGCGGGACGTGATCGCCCCGTGCAATGTGCCGGCCCACGACAACTCGGCAATGGATGGCTACGCCGTGCGGGCCGAAGACCTGCCGGCCGACGGCGAGGTGACGCTGCAGGTGGTGGGCACGGCCTACGCCGGACGGGGTTTTTCCGGCATCGTCGGACGTGGCCAGGCGGTGCGGATCATGACCGGCGGGGTGATGCCGATGGGCGCCGACAGCGTGGTGGTGCAGGAGGTGGTGCGCGTCGACGGCGAGCGCATCACCGTGCCCGGCGGCCTGCGTCGCGGGCAGAACGTGCGCCGCGCCGGCGAGGATCTGGCCGAAGGCGGCGTGGCGATCCCCCGCGGCAAGCGCATGGGCCCCGCCGAGCTGGGCCTTGCCGCCTCCCTCGGGCTGGCGGAGGTGGCCGTCACCCGGCGCCTGCGGGTGGCGTTCTTCTCGACCGGCGACGAGCTCGCCAGCATCGGCCGCCCCCTCGCCCCGGGCGAGGTCTATGACTCCAACCGCTACACCCTCCACGGCGCCCTCGCCCGCCTGGGCTGCGAGCTGATCGACATGGGCGTGGTGCCGGACCAGCCGGACGCGCTGGAGGCCGCCTTCCTCACCGCCGCCGGCAGCGCCGACGTGGTGCTGACCACCGGCGGCGTATCCGTGGGCGAAGCCGATTTCATTCGCGAGCTGATGCAGCGCCTGGGCGAAGTGGGTTTCTGGAAGATCGACATCAAGCCCGGCCGGCCGATGGCCTTCGGGCGCATCGGCAAGGCCTGGATGTTCGGCCTGCCGGGCAACCCGGTGGCGGTGATGGTGACCTTCTACCAGTTCGTGCTGGATGCCCTGCTCAAGCTATCCGGCGTCGATCCGCTGCCCGAGCGGCCGCTGATGACGGCCGTGTGCGTGGCGCCGGTGCGCAAGCTGGCGGGCCGCTGCGAGTTCCTGCGCGGCCGGCTGTTTGCCGAGGACGGCGTGTGGAAGGTGAAGCCGGCGTCGGCCCAGGGCTCGGGCGTGCTGCGTTCGCTGTCCGAGGCCAACTGCTTCATCGTGATCGACGAGCACCGGGGCGACGTGAAGGCCGGCGAGACCGTGCCGGTACAGCTTTTTGAAGGCCTGATCTGAGCCCCGTCAGGGGTTGCGGCACTCACCTACGACGCGATCGCCCCGCCGGCCGCAGGGCGTGACAGCCCCGGATGCCGGCGACGGCTTACCCTCGCCATCCATCCGCGCCTCGAAGGTGCGCCATGCGGCTACGCCACGTCGGTCGAGCTCGAGCCGCAGCAGCCAGCCCACCCGCCCGGCGGGCACATCGTCGAAGCCGTCGAACACGAGGTTGCCCAGGCTGTAGATGATGGGCTTGCCGCGGTAAAGCTCGGCGCCCTGGGTGACGTGGGGGTGGCCGCCCACGACCGCGGCGGCGCCGGCGTCGATCATCCGCCGGGCCAGCGCGCGCTGGCGGGCCGAGGGTTCGGGCTCGCGCTCCCAGCCCCAGTGCATGAACGGAATCACCAGATCGGCACCGGCCTTGCGGGCCGCGCGGATGTCGGCAATCACTTGGCTGTCCTCGCTCCAGGCGATGCCCGGGTGGCTGGCGCCGGCCTCGAAAACCCGCGGCTTGAACTCGTTGTAGCCAAGCACCGCGATGCGCAGGCCCTTGCGCTCGATCCACAGCGGCGCATGGGCCTCGACCAGATTGCGCCCGCCGCCAAAGCGGCGGATGCCGGCCGCGTCCAGGTGGGCCATCGTCTCGGTGAAGGCCGCCGGGCCAAAGTCGCCCGAATGGTTGTTGGCCAGCGACACGGCATCAAACCGCCCCTGCAGCACTGACAGGACCCGCGGGTGGGCACGGAAGCTGTAGATCTTGTTGTCCAGCGGCGTGCCGGTGGTGGCCACCGGGCATTCGAGGTTGGCGATGCGGTAGTCGGCATCGGCGAGGATCGGCGCCACCGCCGCCAGCGGGTCGCGCCCGTCGGCAACCACGCGGCCGGGCCCGTCGTCGAGCATCACGTCGCCGGCGAAGATCAGGCTGAGGGTGTTGGCCCGGGCGACAGACGCAATGGCGATCAATGCCACGGCGACCCACCACTGTCGAATGCTCATCGCCGCCCTCCTCCCACACGCTCGCACCAGTATTCGAGCTCGCTGTCGCGCCGGGGTTCGTACACCCGCTGCAGGCCCGTGAAGCCGTAGGCCGCGCGGTTAGCCAGCGGCAAGGGATGGGTCGACTGGTGGATGAGCACCGGGCCGTGATCGAGGTCGGCGTAGGTGTAGATCTTGACCGCGGCGAGCTCCCGCGGCTGCCCCTCGAAAACCACGCGGAACAGGAAGTAACTGCCGATGGGCACACTCTCGACGCCATAGGGCGAGGCCACGGGACGCGCCACGTGGAGGTGGGTCTCGCCGCCGTAGGTGGTGTGGCATTGGACGCGCTCGCCGGCAGCAACCGGCACTGCGGCAAGGCTGGCGCCCAGGGCGAAGATTGGTATCAGGAGTCGGCGCATGCGGTGCTGAACCCGGAAAAAAAAGCCGACCGGCAAGGCGGTCGGCTTTCGTGTTGCATGGAAGCGCGATCAGGCAGTCAGGGCGGCCTTGATCTGTTCCAGGGTGCTCGGATCTTCGATGGTGGTCAGATCGCCCGGGTCACGGCCTTCGGCCAGGGCCTGGATCGAACGGCGCAGCATCTTGCCGGAGCGGGTCTTGGGCAGGCCGGAGATGAAGTGCACGCGGGCCGGACGGGCGATGGCGCCGAGGCTGCCGTCCACGATCTTCATCACGGCCTTTTCGAGGGCGGCGACCTTCTCGGGGGTGTCGATGGTGGTCGGGTCCTTCACCACGGCGAAGGCCATCGGCATCTGACCCTTGAGCTGGTCGGCCACGCCCACCACCGCCACTTCGGCGATCGCGGGGTGGGACTGCACCGCTTCCTCGATCTCGCGGGTGCCGAGACGGTGACCGGCGACGTTGATCACGTCATCGGTACGGCCGAGGATCTTGTAGTAGCCGGCGTCGTCCTTGATGCCCCAGTCGAAGCTGGAGTAGACCATCGGCTCCTGGAACAGCGTGAAGTAGGTGGACACGAAGCGCTTGTCGTCGCCCCACACGGTGGACAGGCAACCCGGCGGCAGCGGCGGCACGACGCCGACGATGCCCTTTTCGTTGGGGCCGCACTCGGAGCCATCATCGCGGAACAGGCGCACGTCGTAGCCATACACCGGGAAGCCCGGGGAGCCCAGCTGCACGTCGTGCTTCTCGACGCCCGGCATCAGCGACAGCATCGCCCAGCCGGTTTCGGTCTGCCAGTAGTGGTCGATGACCTGGATACCCAGCTCGTCCATCATCCACTGGTGCGAGGTTTCGTCCATCGGCTCGCCGGCGCAGTACAGGGCGCGCAGCTTGGAGAGGTCGTATTTCTTGAGGAAGGCCGGATCCTGCTTCTTGAGCACGCGGATGGCGGTCGGCGCGCTGAACATCACGGTGACTTCCTGCTCCTGGCAGATCTTCCACCAGATGCCGGCGTCCGGGCGCAGCGGGGTGCCTTCGTACATGATCGTGGCCATGCCGGCGATCAGCGGGCCGTAGATGATGTAGCTGTGGCCCACCACCCAGCCGATGTCGGAGGTGGAGAAGAAGGTCTCGCCCGCGTTGCCACAGTAGATGTGCTTCATCGAGGCGGCCAGCGCCACGGCGTAGCCGCCGGTATCACGCTGCACGCCCTTCGGCTTGCCGGTGGTGCCGGAGGTGTACAGGATGTAGCTGGGTTCGGACGATTCGAGCCAGGTGACCGGCACGTTGGCATCGAGGTTGGCGGCACGCAGGGTGGCGTAATCCACGTCGCGGCCTTCGACGACGGCCATTTCCTTGTCGAGGCCGCGGTTGATCATCAGAACCTTGGCGGGCTTGTGCTCGGCCAGGCTGATGGCTTCGTCCAGCAGGTGCTTGTAGGGCACCGGGCGGCCGCCGCGCATGCCGGCGTCGGCCGAGACGATCACGGTGGGCTTGGCGTCGTCGATGCGGGTGGCCAGCGAGTGGGAGGCGAAACCGCCGAACACCACCGAGTGGATCGCGCCGATGCGGGCACAGGCCAGCATCGCGAAGCAGGCTTCGGCGATCATCGGCATGTAGATCAGGACGCGGTCACCCTTCTTGACGCCGAGGCTCTGGTAGATCGCCGCCATGCGCATGACTTCGGTGCGCAGTTCGGAGAAGGAATA
>JAKLLO010000159.1 GCA_023150095.1 Zoogloea sp.
AAATGCAACGGCTTCCTCCACGCTTTCTGCCCGCAGCCCGACAATATCTCGAGCGTGATCCCCGCCGCGATCACGCTGCAGTTCTGCAATCAACTGATCGCGCAGATGATCCCGGTCATGCAGGAACGCGGCTTGGGTGATAGGGGGCGTGCATTGGGACGACCACGATGCCCAATAGCGGTCCAGCGTGACCATGCCCCAGCCGGAGAGCCCTAGTTCGTCGGCAAACTGGAGGGCCACGACGGGCGATTGTTCGAGCCACTGTTCGAGATCGTCCGCGTCGTAAGCCCGTACGTCAGCCCATTGGCCTTCGGCCCGGCGTTGTTCAAGCCATGCGGCCTTGCCCTTCCATCGGCGGGGGGAGACGAACACGAAGGTCGCCTTCTCACGCACTTCGGCACTGATTTCTTCTGTGCGCTTGGCGTAGTCGCCATCCGCCTTGCCCTTGATCTCCTTCTCGCAGCCGATCTCCCATCCGGACGTGCCCTTTGGCACCCATGCACTGACACCATCGAATTCCACGATGCCGTCGAACCCGGGCATGAAGGTCGAATCGCCTGCGGGAAAGGAGATGTGACGTGTCGCGTCCGGATGGAAGCAGAGGCGTCGCACGAGGCGCGGTAGTTCCACCTGCGCCTCTTTCGAGTGCGTATTTGCCCAGTTCGCGATGTGGGAAGCCGTGATCCGCATGGTGATGGTCCTGATGGATGCCGGGAATCGATGAAGCTTGAGTCGGTAGGCGCCCAGTTTAATTGGCGAACGCCTCGCACCCCCGATCCAGTCCATAACTGAACCATCGATGCTTTTTGATGCATCGATGCAGTTCCGAGCTCCGGTATTGCTGCAAAAAGCATCAATGACCGAGTTCGGAACTGCGCCGGTGCACTTATCAACTGCATCGGTGCAGTTATTTTCTGCAACCTTCCAGCAAATAACTGCGTTGCCGCTGCTTGAAGCAGCATCCGCGCAGTTTTGAGCTGCATCGATGTGGTGATCTGCTCCGGTCCGGTGCGCAGCAAGGGCAAAAAAAACGCGCGCCCGGGGCACGCGGTAAAGGGAAAGGGCAGGAGCGGGCCCTTTCCGGGGCAACGGGGGCAGGCCTGCCGGGCTGCAGCCCGGTGGAGTTCAGGCGTCCGGCGTGGTGGGCTTGGCGCTGGCCTTGCGGGTGCGCACCGAGATCGCTTCCTTTAGGGCTTCGAGGGCGGCGCCCTTGCCGGACACCTTGGCCAGGGCGTAGCCGTCGTAGGAGGCGCTGAGGACATCGCTGCCGAGGGCCATCTGGGTGTCTTCACCCTTGGAGAGCAGGGCACGCAGGCGCTGAATGCGCGGGCGCAGGGTGTCGAAGGCAATCATGTCGCCCTGGGCTTCGGCGAGGTCGAAGGTGGAGGGGAGCATGGCCTTGCTCTGATCCAGCACGATGAGCGTCTGGCGACAGAAGGCTTCGGACTTGTCCCCCATCTTGGGCAGCTTCTGGCGCTGGTCGGGGGTGAGCTCGACGAAGTTGGCGAAGAGCTTCTCGAGGGTGGCAAGGGCCGCGTCCATGGCGGTCACGTCGTCGGCGGAGAGATCGAGGGAGATGAGGTTCTGGCTCATGAGCTGTGCTTCCTGCGTTGATCGGAGTGGGTCACCCAGCTGGGCGCGGAGACGGATTTTAGGCGAAACAATGCAATGGAGATATATGCCGTTAGGCATAGGTCAGCGGGGGGTGAGTGCCAGACAAGCGCGCGTGTTCGTGCAGACGTGGTGGATGACACGCGGATGAATGCCCCGCGTTGATGGTTCCGGGGGCTTAGCGAAGCGCGTTGAGGATTCTCTCGGCTTCGAGCCACGGCAGGCGCCGCTTGCCCGATTTCATGCGGTCGAGCGCGATGAAGGCGGCATCTACCGTCAGCAACTGGTGCTCGATCATGGCGCGCAGCAGCCCTATGGTGCCCATGACCGCGACTTGCTCGGAATCGGCAACAAGGCGCAGATTGGTGTCGCCCGTCAGCAGCGTGCAGTCTTCCTGCTTTGCAAGGGCGAGTGCCAGGTAGTCGTTGTGGCTGGGTTTGGCGCCATTGCGTGCTGGGAGTTGGTGGTTGTAGCGACCTGGCAGTTGCAGGGCATAGGCCACAAAATCGCTGCGGATCTCCATGATCTGCAGGCCCAGTGCTTCGAGCTCCGGGCTGCCGGGCTCGATTTCTTCGTAATAGAGCAGATCAGGAATGCCAAATTGCATCGGAAGCCGGAAGAGCGTTTCCATCAACGCGCCGGATTCCATGTCGATCAGGATGTTTGCATCACTGATGAGCAGGCGCATCTGCCGATTCCAGCTGGCGTTCTTTGTGGAAGCGCATCATTGGGATGCCCAGCAGTTCCGCCGCCTTGCCCTCGGAGATGTACTGCTCGGCCAGGGCGCGGTACACCAATTGATCGAACAGGCGTGGGTGTTCTTGCGGCAGCGCCTGGCCAGGTTCGTTCGTGCGCCAGCCCTTGGCAGAAAACCGCTTGAACATTGAAAGATGGATCGCGTCCGTGATCACGCCGCATTGTTTGGCGCGTTGCAGCCATCCGGCCATCGACAGACCGAACTCGTGTTTGAGCACATACAACTCTTGCCATTCAAGCGCGTGGCGGTGTTGCCCGAGCGACTGCAGCACTGAAACCCGTGGTGCGAGGAATGCGCCCGCAAAGCGGTCACAAGCCTTCTCTTCGTTCAGGTCGTCGGCGAGTCGTCCATCCAGCAGCAGATGCCCCAGTTCGTGTGCCAGCGTGAACCGCTGCCGATCACCGGGCCACCGTTGGGAAACGGCAACGACTGGATACTCGCGGCCGTCTTCTGTCCGAGCCCGGGCGGTCAGGCCGGAAAACCCCGGGTTCTCTTCGTCGACCACGATCACCAACAGGCCCAGCCCTTCAAGGGTGTCGGTGAGATCGGCGATCGGATTCATGCCCAGCTGCCACGCGTTACGCGCCGTATTCGAGAACGCATCGATCTCATCCAGCGAGGCGATGTGTTCGGGCAGGTCAGCGGGTGGTGCAAAGGCCGGGAACGGTAGCTCGGGAAAGGCGCCGAGCAGTTCCACGCGCTTTTCCACCAGCTCGACGACCTTGATCTGCAGGGCATCCTGCGCTGTCTTGCCAAAGGTCGAGCGTTTGCGGAACTCGGGTTGCAGCAGTTCGACTGAATGCGTCCGGAAAAAATATTCTGTCCGGATGCCGCAGGCGCGTGCCAGCTTGAGGAGCTGGGACGACGATGGGGTGAGGAGACCTTTTTCGTACTTCTGGATGGCGGTGTGAGAGACACCAACCTTTTCACCCAGCGCACCCAGGGTAAGCCCGGCGGCCAGTCGTGCTTGACGAATGCGATCGGCAATCATGGGCGCCTCCTTGGATATGGGTTTAAAAAGATAAGAATTATAGGAAATTTTTAAACCTTCCGGGAGATGTTACCTGCGTCGCTCGCGGCCCCTCGGTTTTCCACAATAGGGCCGCCCCCAATGTGGACGATCACAATTTTCCGCTTTTCCCGGTGCGGCCAAGATGACGGCATGGAATCAACCGCCGGAGGAGAAGCCGTCATGGAACAACAGAAAAAGCAGCCGTTCTACAAGATCCTGTACGTACAGGTGCTGTTCGCCATCGTGTGTGGCATTTTGCTGGGTTATTTCGAACCCAAGCTGGGGGTGGATTTCAAGCCCCTGGGTGACGGCTTCATCAAGCTGGTCAAGATGATCATCGCGCCGGTGATCTTCTGCACCGTGGTGCACGGCATCGCCGGCATGCAGGACATGAAGAAGGTCGGCCGCGTGGGCGGCAAGGCGCTGCTGTACTTCGAGGTCGTTTCGACCCTGGCGCTGGCGATCGGCCTGGTGGTGGCCAACGTGGCCCAGCCGGGCGCGGGCTTCAACGCCGACGTGACCACCCTCGACACCAAGGCCATCGGCGATTTCACCGCCAAGGCCAAGGCCCAGAGTTCCACCGAGTTCATCCTCAACATCATCCCGGCGACCTTTGTGGATGCCTTCGCCAAGGGCGACATCCTGCAGGTGCTGCTGCTGGCGATCCTGTTCGGCTTCTCGCTGGCCGCGATGGGCGACAAGGGCAAGCCGGTGTTCGACTTCGTGGAGCAGATCTCCCACGTGATGTTCGGCATCGTGAATACCGTGATGAAGCTCGCCCCGCTGGGTGCCTTCGGCGCGATGGCCTTCACCATCGGCAAGTACGGCGTGGCCTCGCTGGTGCCGATGGCCAAGCTGATGGGCGCGTTCTACCTTACCTGCGGCCTGTTCGTGGTCATCGTGCTGGGGTCCATCGCCCGCTACACCGGCTTCTCGATCTTCAAGTTCATCAAGTACATCCGTGAAGAGCTGCTGATCGTGCTGGGCACCAGCTCCTCCGAATCCGCCCTGCCGCGCCTGATGCACAAGCTCGAGAAGCTCGGCTGCGCCCGCTCGGTGGTTGGTCTGGTGGTGCCCACCGGCTACTCCTTCAACCTGGACGGCACCAACATCTACATGACGATGGCCGCCCTGTTCATCGCCCAGGCCACCAACACCGAGCTGACCCTGACCCAGGAGCTGACCATCCTGGTGGTGGCGATGCTCACCTCGAAGGGTGCCAGCGGCATCACCGGCGCCGGCTTCATCACCCTGGCCTCCACGCTGGCGGTGGTCCCGACCATCCCGGTGGCCGGCATGGCGCTGATCCTCGGCATCGACCGCTTCATGAGCGAAGCCCGCGCCCTGACCAACTTCATCGGCAACGCGGTGGCCACCGTGGTGGTGTCCCGCTCCGAGAACGAACTGGACATGGACACGATGACCCGCACCCTCAACGGCGGCCGGGTGGAAGCAGAACCGGCTCCGGTGGTCATCGCGACGCCGGCGGTTGCAACCCGATAAGCATTTCCGGCGTTTTTCGTGTAAAACCGGCCCGGCGCAAGCCCGGCCGGTTTTTTCACGCCTGAGCGTGACGCATTTGGTATTCCATGGGCGCGCATACCCTTGGCGGTCTGGCCCGTTTAATGCGAGCCTTCAGTCTGTGGAAAATTTAACAGTTTCTTGCCAGGCCCTGCCTCCGATCCGCTCCGACCCATTCCGGCATGATTCGTGACATGAAGGCCGCGGCCCTTGACGGGCTGCGTTTCCTGCCCCTGTTCCTGGGTTTCATCGGCCTCTACTACGTCCTCGACAAGGTGAGCTTCGGGCACCCCGTGTTCGGGCTCAACATTACCCCATGGAACCCGGCGCCGGCCCTCGGGCTGGTGCTGGTGATGCGCTTCGGCCGTGCCGCGTGGGCACCGCTGACGATCGCCGTCCTGCTGGCCGAGGTGGGCGTGCACGGCCAGCTCGCGTCGATCTGGCTCTACCTGCTGCCCGGCCTGGTGCTGGCGGTGGGCTACGCCCTGCTGGGCGAGGTACTGGCCCGCCGGCTTCCCCGCGATGCCCTGCTGGATGACCGCCGCACCCTGGTGGCGTGGCTGCTGCGGGTGGCCATCGGTTCGCTGCTCATCAGCCTGGCCTATCTGCTCTCGCTGCGCGCGGCCGGGCTGCTGTCGCCCGCCGGCTGGTGGCCGGGGCTCAAGCATTTCTGGGTGGGCGATGGGGTCGGCATCGCGGTGATGATGCCGCTGCTGCTGTGGCTCACCAGCAAGCGCGGCCGCCGGCGCCTGCAGCGCACGGTGCTCAACCGCGAGAGCATCGGCTATGTGCTGCTGGGGGTGGCCACCCTGTGGCTGGCGTTTGGCGTGGGCGGCCACAGCGGCTTCAAGCTGTTCTACCTGCTCTTCCTGCCCATCGTGTGGGCGGCGGGCCGGCAGGGCATGGCCGGCGCCATCGTGTGCGCGGCGCTGCTGCAGATCGGGGTGATCGTGGCGATGCGGGTGCTCCAGTACAGCGCCGTCACGGTGGCCGAGCTGCAGATCCTCGCGATGGCGATGGCGGTGGTCGGCTTCTTTGTCGGGGCGGTGGTCAATGAACAGCGCCGCACCACCCAGGATCTGCGCCACAGCCTGCGCCTGGCGGCGGCGGGCGAGATGGCCGGCGCCCTGGCCCACGAACTGCATCACCCCCTCACCGCCCTCACCGCCTACGCCGGCGCCTGCGAACAGCTGATCGAACGGGGCGAGACCGGCGAGCAGCTGCATGCGGCGGTGCGCTGCGTGCTGCGCGAATCCGCCAAGGCCGGCGACGTGGTGCGCCGGCTGCAGGATTTCTTCCGCACCGGCGACCCCCAGCCGGAAGTGCTGGGCCTGGCGGCGCTGGTCGAGGCCGCCGTGGCGCCCTACCGGCTGCGCGCCGAGCAGGCCGGCATCCGCCTGCGGGTGGCGCCGATGCCCGACGTGAGCCTGATGGTCGATCGCCTGCAGATGGAGGTGGTGCTGCGCAGCCTGCTCGCCAACGCCTTCGATTCGGTGGCCGACAGCCCGCGCCAGCCGCGGCGGATCTGGATCGCCGCCTGGAAGGACGGCAGCGAGCAGATCTGCCTGCGGGTGGAGGATTCCGGCTCCGGCCTCACCTCCGAGCGGGCCACCAACATGTTCGACCCGCTGGATGGCGCGAGCAGCGTGGGCCGTGGCTTCGGGCTGGCGATCAGCCGCGCCATCGTCGCCACCCACGGTGGCCGCCTGTGGGGCGAGGTGGCCAACCACGGCATCTTCAAGATCGAGCTGCCGGTGCTGCCCGCCGACACCGCGCCGCCCTCCACCAAGCCGGTGTTCAACGAGAGCGACATCTAGCTGCGGCGGGGCTTTCCGCGTTGAACCGGCCCCGCGCCGGTTGCATACTGGCCGGGTGTGCTTATGCGGAGGATGCAGCCATGGTTCAGCGCAGCCCCGGCCGGCGGCCGGAAGACGATGATGTCGACGATGTCCTGCCCTTCGAAGGCCTGGTGCGCTACGAGCGCCACGTGCCGATCCATCAGGTTTCCTACTACCTGTGCGGCGAGATCCAGGAACCCCAGCACTACACCGAGCTGTTCTACACCCTGCGCACGGCGGCCCAGACCGACCTGATCTACCTGCACATCAACTCGCCCGGCGGCGACTTCAATACCGGGCTGCAGATCATCAACAACATGCTGGCCTCCGAGGCGCATGTGGTCACGGTGCTGGAGGCGCGGGCCTATTCGATGGCGGCCTTCATCTTTCTGTCGGGGGACGAGCTGATCGTCCACGACAACTGCCAGCTGATGTTCCACACCTATTCGAGCAGCTTCGCCGGCAAGGGCAGCGAGCAGGCGGCCGAGGTGCATGCCCTGGGGAACTGGTTCGAGAAGGTGACGACGCGCATCTGCACGCCCTTCCTGAGCGCCAGCGACATCGCCCACATCCTCCAGGGCAGCGACCTGTGGATGGATTCCGACGAGATCCGCCGCCGCCTGGGGCGCATCAAGACAGGCAAGCCCCGGGCCACCCCCCGCAAGCCGGCGGCGCGCAAGAAGGTCGATCCGGTGGATTAAGCCTGGGCGCGCAGGTAGCGGCTCTGCACGAGGCCGTTGGCGAACACGCGGGTCGCGTCGTGGTGCAGCGGGATGCTTGCAGCAAGCGGCCCGAAGAGCGGGATGCCGGCGCCGAGGATTACCGGAATCCGGGTGAGCGTCAGCGCATCCAGGAGGCCGTCGGCCAGAAAACCCTGCACCGTGCGCCCGCCATCCACATACAGGTGCTGCCGGCCGGCGGCGCCCAGGCGGGCGACGAGTTCGGCTGGGGTGTCGGCCGAGACATGCACCTTTCCGGCGAGGGCGGGGGGCACGTCCAGCGGCCGGTGGGTGAGCACCTCCACCGGCGTGTCGCCGTAGGGCCAGGCGTCAAAGCCGAGCACGGTCTCGAAGCTGTGGCGGCCCATCACCAGCCCATCCACCGATTCGAAGAACGCCGCGTAGCCGTAGTCCTCGTCCGGCGTGGGCGGCGGAATGTCGAGCCAGTCGAGCCCGCCGTCGGGGCGGGCGATGAGGCCATCCAGGCTGATGGCCAGAAAGGCCGAGACGCGGGGGCGTGTCATCCGGGCGAGGTCAGGGCCGGGCCGGCAGGGCTGCAACGATGTCGGCGGCGAGCGCATCCACCAGCCGCCCGTGGGCCGCGGCGAGGCCGTCCCAGCCGGGTTCGCGGACGGTTTCGGTGGCCGCGAAGCGCCGGCTCACCACGTCGCGCCCGCCCTGGCGGAGCGTCCATACGGCCTCCAGCGTGACCCGCTCGAAGCCGTCGGCGTCGAAGCGCAGCACGTCGATGGGCAGGGTCAGGTCGGGGTCGGCGATGCTTGCCTGGGGCCACGCCACGGCGCGCACGTAGGCGCTGCGGCGGGCCACTTCGACGGCCACCCGGCGGGCGATCTCGGTCTTGAGGGGCGCGGCCCAGCGGTGCTCGTCCGACACCTCGGCGCGGGCGCCGCCCTGCTGGCGGATGATGTGCAGGCGGTCAATGGCGGCGGGCACGCTCACCGGGCCCACCACCAGGCTGGCGCCGGTGGCCGACGGCGCAGCGGTCGGGGCCGGCGGCAGGGGGCCGAGGGTGTAGTGGCGGATCGGCGGGGTGCTGCCGCAGGCGGTGAGCCCGGCGCACAGCAGGGCGATGGCGAGGAGGCGGTTCATCGTGGCGGTCATTCCTGGCGGGTGGCGGTGCCGCAGGCGGCGATCCAGCGGGCGTCGGTGTCCATCTGGATGTCGCCCTGGGCCGAGTGCATGTTGACGCGGGTGGTCATGCGCTCGGGGCCGTCGAGGGTGGTTTCGAAGTCGGCGCTGCCCTTGGGCTGGCTGCAGTTGAGCCGGCCGCGCACCTGGTTGCCGCTCTTGGTGATGCTGGCGAGGGTGCAGTTGCCGTCACTGCGGCCGGCGTAGACGCTGTCCTGGCGGGCCTGCTCGGGCGTGATGCAGCTGCGCACCGCGCCGTCGTTGCCCAGTTGCACGCCCTGGGCGGCGAGTTGCTGGCGGAGCTGGCGCTGCACCTCGGGCGGCAGGTTGGCGAGCTGCTGGCGGAGCTTGTCGGACAGATCCGGCGCGCCGCCGAGGCTGACCCGCGTGGAGCGGAATTCCCACAGGCCCGGGCGGATGTCCGCGGCCTGGGTGCTGCCGGCAGCGGCAAGCAGGAGCAGGGCTAGGCGAAGGCGGGTCATGGTTTTTCCTCGGGTTTGCCGCGCAGCAGGGCTTCGGGGTGGCGGTCCAGGGTGTCGGCCAGGTGGCGCAGGGCCTGGGCGGCGCGGGAGAGCTCCTGCAGGCTGGCGCGCATGTCCTGCTGCAGCGGGGCGTCGGTGGCCAGCAGCTTGCGGGCGTCGGCGATGGCGGCGCGGGTCTCGGTGATCGCGCTGCGGGCTTCGACGACGGTCTCGCGTACGTCGCCGCTGGTCAGCCCGTCGAGGCGCCGGACCAGCTGCTCGGCCTCGTCGATGGTGCGGCCGAGGCCGGCGATGGCCTTGCTGGTGTCGCGGCCGATCGCCTCGAGGGGCAGCTTGTCGAGGCGCCCGATGATGCGCAGCAGGGTGGTCTGGAGTTCTTCGAGGCTGCCGCGCTGGGTGGGGATCAGGGGCGGGTCGCGGTTCCA
>JAKLLO010000160.1 GCA_023150095.1 Zoogloea sp.
GGTCCCTGATCATCTGGACGACTTGCAGCTTGAAGCTCGCATCGAACGCCCGGCGTTTCTGTTTCATCAAGTTCTCCTCTACGGGTGGATGATCCACCTATCGAGGTGTCCGAGGAAATTAGACCACTACACTTGCGCCGGCCGAAGGCTGGCAGGACATCGCGCTTGAGCACACTGCGTCGCATCGCGCGCGTGGTCTCGGCCATCTTGTAACGAGCAATCCAGTCGTTGGCCCAGGTCTCAAAGGAGCGTGCGTCGCGGATCCGCGCTTTGTCCCGCTGTTTCTCGGCTGCAGGGCTGATGCCCGATTCGATGAGACGGCGGGCCTCCGCCACCCTGCCGCGGGCCTCAGCCAACGAGATCCCATCGGAGCCGTACTTGCCCAGGGTGAGCGTTTCGCGTCGACCGTTGAATCGATAGTCGAACCGGAAGGTGACCCGTCCAGCCGGTGAAACGGTGACGTACATCCCGTCCCGATCCGCCAGCTTGTAGGCCCTCTCGACCAGCTTCAGGCTTCTGAGCTTCAAGTTGATCAGCATTCCGTCAAAACCTCCCGAATCCCTTTGCTGGCGCAAGATTCAGCGATTCGCTTGCAGTGGGTTTCGAGGAAATTCCGATCGGGTTTACCGTCAGCAAATTTACCGTCACGAAACTGGCGAAACCCGCGTCAGCAAAGGCTTTCGGAGGATTCTCAAGGCTTCGTTGGAAGAAACCGACTGACGGTAAACGTTGCGATCGCTCGGTCGCCCTGTAGCGCGTACCGTCGGGTCTACCGTCAGCTTCTGCCGTATGTTGGCGAATCACTTCAATAGCTCCTGAAAACAAAAACCCCGGCATTGCCGGGGTTCTCGTGGGTTTTGCGAAGGCCGCCGATGGTCGGCGGCTGAACGGGGATCACTCCCACTCGATCGTTGCAGGCGGCTTGCCGGAGATGTCGTACACCACCCGGTTGATGCCTCGGACTTCGTTGATGATGCGGTTGGAGACCTTGCCTAGCAGGCTGTGGGGCAACTCGGCCCAGTGGGCGGTCATGAAGTCGGCGGTCTGCACGGCGCGCAGCGCGACGACGTATTCGTAGGTGCGGCCGTCGCCCATCACGCCCACGCTCTTCACCGGCAGGAACACCGCAAAGGCCTGGCTGGTCTTGTCGTACCAGTCGGCGGCGCGCAGTTCGTCGATGAAGATGGCGTCGGCACGGCGGAGGAGGTCGGCGAAATCCTTCTTCACTTCGCCGAGGATGCGCACGCCGAGGCCCGGGCCGGGGAAGGGATGGCGATAGACCATCTCGTGGGGCAGGCCGAGGGCAACGCCTAGCTCGCGCACTTCGTCCTTGAAGAGTTCGCGCAGGGGCTCGAGGAGCTTGAGGTTGAGGGTTTCGGGCAGGCCGCCCACGTTATGGTGGCTCTTGATGGCGTGGGCCTTGCCGGTCTTGGCGCCGGCGGATTCGATCACGTCCGGGTAGATGGTGCCCTGGGCCAGCCACTTGGCGTTGGGCAGCTTGGCGGCTTCGGCCTGGAAGACTTCGACGAACTCGCGGCCGATGATCTTGCGCTTGGCTTCCGGGTCGGTCACGCCGGCCAGGTGGCCCATGAACTGCTCGGTGGCATCCACGTGGATGACCTTGACGCCCAGGTTGCGGGCGAACATCTGCATCACCATCTCGCCTTCGTTGAGGCGCAGCAGGCCGTTATCCACGAACACACAGGTGAGCTGGTCGCCGATGGCCTTATGGAGCAGGGCCGCAACCACGGAGGAATCGACGCCGCCGGAGAGGCCGAGGATGACTTCATCCGAGCCCACCTGGGCGCGCACCTTCTCGATGGCCTCGGCCACGTAGTCGGGCATGTTCCAGTCGTTCTGGCAGCCGCAGATCTCGTGCACGAAGCGGGCAATCATCTCCTTGCCCTTGATGGTGTGGGTGACTTCCGGGTGGAACTGCACCGCGTAGAACTTGCGGGTCTCGTCGGCCATCGCGGCGATGGGGGTCGATTCGTTGGAGGCGATGACCTTGAAGCCGGCGGGCAGTTCGGTGACCTTGTCGCCGTGGCTCATCCACACGTCGAGCAGGCCGTGGCCTTCATCGTTGCTGCGATCCTGGATGTTGCGGAAGAGCGCGGAGTGGCTGCGGGCGCGGATCTCGGCGTAGCCGAACTCGCGCTTGCCGGAGCTTTCGACCTTGCCGCCGAGCTGGCTGGCCATGGTCTGCATGCCGTAGCAGATGCCCAGCACCGGTACGCCGATCTCGAAGACGGCTGTCGGCGCCTTCCATTCGGTGGCTTCATAGACCGAATTGGGGCCGCCGGACAGGATGATCCCCTCAGGCGCGAAGTTGCGGACGAAGTCGTCGGAGACGTCGTAGGGATGGATTTCGCAGTACACCTGCTGCTCGCGCACGCGGCGGGCGATGAGCTGGGTGACCTGGGAGCCGAAATCGAGGATCAGGATTTTCTTGTGCACGGCGGGTTCCGGAGGTGAAAACGGGAAGCCGGCAATTATACCGCCAGCCGCAATCGGCTGCCCGTGCTGCGTTGTGCGCTGGTAGGCAAGGCGTGGCGGACGTGGCAGGATTGGGCGCTCGTTCCCACCCTTCCGACTTTTCAGAATCGATCATGAGCAAGCCCCGCATCATCGTCGGCATCAGCGGCGCCAGTGGTTTCCAGTACGGCATGAAGGCCCTCGAGCTCCTGCGGCCGATGGACGTGGAAGTGCACCTCGTGATCTCGAAGGGCGCCCAGCTCACCCGGGCGCTGGAAACTGACGTGCCGCCGGGCGCAGCCGAGGCGCTGGCGGATGTGGTCCATTCGCCGCAAAACCTCGGCGCGGCGATCTCGAGCGGCTCGTTCCAGACCCTCGGGATGCTGGTGGCGCCGTGCTCCATGAGCAGCCTGGGGGCGATCGCCCACGGCATCACCGAGAACCTCCTCGCCCGCGCTGCCGATGTGGTGCTGAAGGAACGCCGCCGGCTGGTGCTGATGGTGCGCGAGACGCCGCTGCATCTGGGCCATCTGCGCAACATGACTGCCGTCACCGAAATGGGCGGGATCATCTTTCCGCCTGTGCCGGCGCTGTATCACAAGCCGGCGTCGGTGGAGGCGCTGGTCACCCACAGCGTGGCGCGGGCGCTGGATCTGTTCGGCCTGCCGGTGGCCGGCATGCCCCGCTGGGGCGAGACCCCAGCCGAGCCGCCGGAGAACGGCTGAAGCACACGCTGGCGGCATCATGTCGTTTGCCTGTTGCGTCACTTCTGGATAGGCTTACAGCGATAAACACTTTTTGATCGTCAGAGGCAAGTCATGTCCGACCGCGAGGCGCTTTACCGGGCCGCCATCGGCCCCAAGAACCAGGATTACTACCTGAGCCGCTTCCTGGCTTTCGACGAAGCGGGCAAGGCCGGGCCCAGCTGGAACTGGCCAGCCGCGCTGCTGACCTTCTTCTGGTTCATCTACCGGCGGATGTGGGCGGTGGCTTTCGCCTATCTGGTCGCCGCCAACATCTTCAACTGGATCATCGGGATGATCTTCGGCGATGCCGGGCCGTTCATTGCCCTGATCGCCCAGGTGGCGCTGCCGGGCATGTACGCCAACATGCTCTACCACGCCCACTGCAACCAGAAGATCGAGGAGGCGCTGGCCGCGGGTACCGATCCCGCCTATCAGCTGGGGGTGCTCGAAGGCAAGGGTGGCACCAGCCGCAGCGGGGCGATCATCGCCTTCGTGCTGCTGGGTTTCGTGGTGCTCGGGATGGTGGCGGCGGTGGCGATTCCCCAGTACCAGACGTACGTGAACAAGGCCAAGGTGGCCGAGGCGGCAAACCTTGGCCGCCGGGCGGTCGAGTCGGTGGAGGCCTACCGGCGTCAGCACGATGAACTGCCGGCCAAGCTGGTGGAGGCGGGCTTCATCCCCACGCCGCCGCCTCACGTCTACGGCATCGAGATGGACGGGCCGGCGATGGTCGTCACGATCCGCCAGGGCGCGGGCTTTCCGGACGGCGGACGGCTGATCTGGGAACTCACCGAATCGCCCGACGGCAAGACCGCCTGGCGTTGCCGGGCCCAGCGTCTGCCGGTGCCGACCTTGCCGGAGGATTGCCGGTAAGCGTTTGGGGCGTGAAGTGACTTGCGTTGGCGTCTGTATCTTTTAAAACATATTTTGTTTTAAAAGATACAGAGCTTGCCTGGGTGTTTCCTGATTCTTGTCGGCGTCTTACCAGCCTGATTCGCGGATCAGCAGCGCGGCGCCCGAGCGGACGAAATCGCCGGCGAGGGATTTAGGCTGGCCGTAGATCGTCACCGATCCGCGCAGCACATGGCCCGGAGGCTGCTCGCCTTCATCCACCGCCAGCACCACCCGATACACGGCCCGCTCGGGGATCAGCTGCCCGTTGCGTTCGCGCACCAGCACCTCGCCGCCGTGGCCCACGGCCAGCATGGCGTCGGGCAGGGCGCGGGTGGCGTCCCGGTCGATGCGCACCACCTTCAGCGTGCGGGTTGGCAGGCCCGGGGTTTCCGGCAGAAAGCGGCCGCGGTCGCCCACCGACACGCGCTCCACCTCGGCGTCGGTGAGGTAGGTTTCCACTTCCCATGATTTCGGATCGATGACCACGCCCAGCTGCTGCTGGCGGCCCACGGTCTCGCCTGCGCGCAGGTCGGGTGCGATGTCGGCGAGCACGCCGTCAAAGGGTGCGGTGACGGTGTAGCGCTTGAGTTCGTCGGCGGTGCCGGCGAGTTCGGCCTTGGCGGCTTCGAGTTCCTCGACGGTGACCGGCTGACGGGCCCGCAGGGTTTCGTCGAGGCCCGAGACTTCAGCCTGCCAGGCCAGCCGCGAGAAGCGGGCTTCGGCCAGGCGACGGCGGTATTCGGCGTCGTCGGTGCTGAGCTTCAGGATCATCTGGCCGGCGGTCACGGCTTCGCCGGGCTTTACCGGCATGGCCTCGATCTGCGCCGGGCCCGGGGAGAACAGCGGGTAGTGGCGCGCCGAGCGCATCAGGCCCTGGCTGTTCACCTGGAAGTTCCACGGCACGACGGCCACGAAGAGCAGCAGGATCAGCAGCCACAGCTTGCCCCGGCCTCCGCCCTTGGCCTTGATCTCGGGCCAGCGGCTGCGCCACTCGGTGATTTCCTTCCACATGGGCAACATCACGAACCAGCCGATCTCCACTGCAAACAAAAGGATGCCCAGCGCCTTGAAGAAGTAGTGATACACCAGCAGCGCGATGCCGACGAAGAGCATCAGCCGGTACAGCCACACGCCGTAGGCGAAGAGGATCAGCCCCCGGCGCCGCGCCGCCGGCAGGAACTCGGGCACCGGCTCGCCGAGGCCGAACAGGCGCTCGCGCATGTCCCAGCGGGCCAGCGCAAAGGAGCGGGCGTGGAGGTTGGGGAAGTCGAGCAGGTCGGAGAGCAGGAAGTAGCCGTCGAAGCGCATGAAGGGGCTCGCGTTGATCGCCACGGTGGCGACCCAGGTGGTGGTGGCCAGCATGAAGGCGGTGCCGCGCAGGGTGCCGTCGGGCAGCAGCGCCCAGGCCAGGGTTGCCCAGGCGGCCACGGCGAGTTCGGTGAGGATGCCGGCGGCGCCCACGGCGAGGCGGTCCTGCCGGCGGGTGAGGCGCCAGGCTTCGTTCACGTCGGTGTAGGCCACCGGCCACATCACCAGGAAGGCGACCCCCATGGTCGGCACCCGGCAGCCCAGCCGCCGGGCGGTGAAGGCGTGTCCGAACTCGTGGAGGATCTTCACGAAGATCAGCGCCACGCCGTAGCCCATCGCGCCGCGCCAGGTGAGCGTATCCACCAGCGTGGCGGCGAACAGCTCCCACTGGCGCACCACCTGATACAGCCCCAGCGCCAGCGCCATGAGGGTGACGCGCAGGAAGGTGGCGGAATAGAACAGCTCGACCCGCGGCAGCTGGCTCACGAGCCAGCGGTCCGGACGGATCAGCGGCACGCGGAAGAACAGGTAGTGGTGCAGCAGCCATTGCCACAGGGTGTTGTGGCGGGCTTTCTCCTGGAAGACGAGGCGGGCGGTGCCGGCTTCGCCGAGGGGCCGGATGAGCTGGTGGTCGGTGAGGAAGCGCACCACCAGATCCACGTCGTGCTCGTCGAGGCTGAGGGTGGTCTCGGCTTCGATGGCGTCGACGATCTTCGCCGGATCGCCCAGATGCCAGCGGGCGAGGATTTCGAAGGTGGTCCAGTCGATGCGGTAGAACTGGTTGCGCACCGGGTCGTGGAGGCTCCAGGTGGGCGCGCCGTCGAGGCCCGCGGGGCCGTCAAGGAGGGCGAGCTCGTCGCGCAGCGGCGGAAGGCTGCGGGGAAGATCGGCCGCGAGGGCGGAGGCGTCGAGGGCTGCCTGCATTGCGCTGGCTCCTCAGAGGCCGGTGGCCTGACGCAGGGTCGCCAGCGGGCGACGCAGCACCCAGTAGGCCAGCGGCACGTGCTCGCCACGCACCTTCACGGTGCCCTTGAGGCCGACCCGCGGCTTCTCCTGGCCTTCGGCGAGGGTGGCGCGCAGGCGGTAGGCAAAGCTGCCGTCGGGGCGCGACACCGCCTCGTGGGCGAGGTAGCGCACGGTAGCTTCCACCGGCTGCAGTGGCGAGGCGTTGAGGTAGAGGGTGACTTCGGCGCCGGGCGGCAGGTCGATCACGTCGCCAGGACTGAGCCAGGCTTCTACTTCGGCGTCGTCTGCGCCGGCAATGGTGATGATGCGCTCGCCGGCGGATACGGGCTTGCCAATCCATTCGCTCGGATCATCCATCAGCACGATGCCGTCCCGCGGCGCGGTAGCCTGGGCCTTGGCAAACTGGGCGGATAGGAGATCGGCTTCGGCCTGACGCTCGGCGATGCGGCCCTGCAGGATCGCCAGCTGGGCCTTGCTCTTGGGGTCAAAGACGGCTTGCTGTGCTGACTGACGGTATTCCGCCTCGGCGGTCGCGAGGCCCTGCCTTGCCACCGCAAGGCGGCTCGACAGGGTGGTCAGGTCGAGCTGGAACAGCGTGTCTCCAGCCTTGACCTGGCTGTTGGGAGTGACGAAGAACTTGTCCACGGTGCCGTCCAGCGGCGCGCGGACGACTGCCGGCTGGGCGGGCACCAGCTCGCCCGGGGCGAGCACGCTGAAGCGCACCGGAAACAGCGCGACGGCGGCGGCGAGGATGGAATAGCGCAGGCTGCGCCGATGCCACAGGGCGGCCACATTGGCGCGCACATCGGCGGCCTGCCACTGGCGCATCCGCTTGAACCGGAAGCGCCAGCCGTGAAAGGTGAGCCAGTGGCGACGCCAGGCCTTGCGGTCGGCGGCATTGGGCCAGGCGTCGGCGAGCATGCGCCAGCGGCTCTTGGCATCGGGCTTGGCCTGGATCTGCCATTCGTGGCTCCAGATGTCGGCCCATTCGGTGATGAGGCCGATCTCGCCCGGCTGCCACGGGGTGTCCCGGGCGAACAGCAGGCCGCCCGGGGTGGATTTTGAAAGGGGCACCCACAGGGCGTGGGCGGGGAGCCATTCGTCCCACTCGGCTGCCTCGGCGGGGGCCAGGGTGTTGGGCGACACCACGCAGGGGGTGTCGCCTTCCTTGAGGAGTTGCCTCGCGACCCGCTCCAGCCACTGGGCGAAGGGGGCATTGGCATCCGGGCTGACCACCCCCGACAAGGCCTCCACGCCCCGGTCGGCCAGCCACAGGGCGGCTTGCCGGTAGGGCGCGAGGGCCAGGGTCTCGTTGACCGCGATGAAGCCCAGCTCCGCCGGCGACGCCGCCAGCCGGGCCCGGCGCGCCAGATGCAGGAGCGCGCCGAGGGAGTGGGAGATGAAGGCGTCGTTATCGGACGGGCTGCTCACGGTGACCTCGACTGGATGACGGATCAGACGGTCCGGGCGCGGGCCTGCCGGGCGTGCTCGACCAGGCTGCTCCGTACGGCGTCACGCCCGGGGGCGCTGGCCGTGCGGAACTGGGCGCTGAGGCCCTCGCGACCGTTGAACGAAACCCGCTGGCCACTGCTGACGCGGATGCGGAAGACCGTCGACACCTGGTTGCCGAAGTTGTCCTTGGCGGTGACCTTGACCTCCACCTCGCCGTCGAAGTCCGCCGGCGGGGTGCCGAGGAACTCGCCCTTGCGGGCGTCGAAGCGCAGCCAGTTGGGCAGCGGCGTGCCGTCGATGCGTTCGGCGGAAAGCTGCACGCGCGCATCCAGGCGGGTGTGGGTGAAGGTGTCGGGCGGGACGATCAGCTTGATCGGCGAGGACGGCTTGAAGTCCTGGTCGTTGAGCGGGCGGCTCAGGACAAGGTTGGTGTCGGCCTTGGATTCCGGCGCCTGGACCACGATGCGGAAGCCGTCCGAGCGGGTGAGGCCGCTCTGGCCGGTGGTATGGGTGACCGGGCGGGTTTCGGCGACGGTGGGCGTTGTACCTGCCACCGGCGCACGGCTGGTGTCGGGCGTCGGGGCGACGCTGGTGACCGACAGGGCGCGGTCGGCCGGGCTGAAGAAGCCGTCGCCCGTGGGGGCCGCCCAGGCGCCGCCAACGGCGCCGCTGCCGGCGGAATGGGCCGTCCAGCCGGTGTCGACGGGCGGCTTGACCGGCGTCGGGTCGACCGCCGGCGTGACGACCGGCTCGGCCTCGACTTCAGGCTTGGCTTCGATCGGCTTGGTCGGCACGCCGGCCACGCGGAGGGTGAAGTCGGCGTGGGTGGGCTGGTTGCCGTGGTCGTCGGCGATCACGCGGATCTGCAGCACCGCGATGTCGCCGCCGCCCGGGGTGCCCGAGAAGGTGCGGGTGACCGGATCGAAATGGATCCACGCGGGCAGCGGGCTGCCATCGGCCAGGGTGGCCGAATAATGCAGGGTGTCTTCGCCGTTGGCGTCGGCAAAGGTGCCGGCGGGGACGGTGAAGCTGAACGGCACGCTCTCGGTGGCGTCCTGGGTGTCGAGGGAGCCGGTGTTCTGCGGATCGACGTTGGTGACTGCCTTGAAGGCGCCGGTGGCGACCGTTTCGGTGGTGCCGTCGCCGCCGAAGACCTTGACCCGGACGAACTTGCCGATCTCGGCCGCGGTGACGGTGTAGCTGGCCGCAGTGGCGCCGGTGATGGTACGCAGGTTGGTGCCGGCGGCATCGTCGGCCACTTCCCAAACGTAGCGGAAGGTGGTGGCCGGGTCGCCGGCATCCACGTCGTGCCACAGGCCCGGATCGGCGGTGACGGTGCCGTCCTGACGCAGGGAGCCGTCGCCGCGGAAGTCGCCGCTGTAGTTCGGGGCGACATCGTTGATCGGGGCGTCGTTGACTGCGTCGACGGTGATCGATACCACGTTCGCCGCGCTCGAGAAGGGCGATGCACCACCGGTGGCGGCCAGGCTGGTGAGGGTGCCGGCCGTGCCGCTGGTGCGATCCCAGGCGCGGTAGGTGAGGTGAGCGTCGGTGGGGTTTTCGGCGTTGGGGACGAAGCGGATCTTGTCGGTGCTGTTGAGCAGCAGGCCGTTGCTGCCGGTGAGGCCGGTGACGG
>JAKLLO010000161.1 GCA_023150095.1 Zoogloea sp.
CTCGCAAAGCTCGCACTCGATACATTCACCATCGTAGTCATAAACAATCCCCGTAAAGAACCACTCCCCTAGCGCCTCAGCAAAAGACGTAGCCATACTGAGCGGAATCAAATTGCGCTTAGATGTCTCGAGCCAGTGATTCATGAAATATAAATATATTCGATAACGACATTACGGCCGAATAGAATCAGAATGAAAAATAAACGATCCGCAAGTCACTAACTACGTACAATGCAGAGCAATATAAAAAATAGCTGTCGGCATAGTAGGGTGATTTGCCCATATCGCGCAGGTGCAGAGCGCACTCCCCCCCAGCGAGCCCAACCGCACCAACCGGGGGTTCTTCACTCCTTACTACCTAGCAGTTCTCCTCACCCCGCTTCCTTCCCCTTCTTCCCCCGTCCGCCGACCTTCTTTTCGGACTTCTTCTTCAGCCCCATTGCCGCAACTTGGTCCGAGTCTTCGCCGTAGGTGGCGCGGACCTGGTTCTTGCAGCCGTTCATGACGCTGTGGCGCTTGTTTTCGGCGATGGCGCGGGCGTCGCGGATGGCTTTGTAGTTGTTGTAGGCGATGGTTTCGGCTTCGTTCAGTCGCAGGCATTCTTCATGGGCTGCGGTGGCTACTTCGAGGCTGTATTCGGGATTGGAGGATTTGTAGTCGGCGATGCTCTTGAGGCCGTAGTACGCGGCTTCGTCGGCGCGGAGGACGGCCGGGGCGAGGTTCTTGAGTTGCACTTTCGTCATGATGGCTTCCGTTACTGGATTGAACATGGAATGTGGCGCCACGACGAAATGTTACAGTTGGGCGGCATGTTGAGGAATATGCCATTGGATATATAACGCTCAAAAATCCGATAAAAAATCGGTTTTTTTGCACGGATGGGGGTTGTCTGCCGGATTTTTCTGGGTAAGTGGCGGGGATGGTGTGATTGCCGTAACGGCAACTAGACGATGTGGCGGCGCAGCAATAATGGCTGGGGTTGATGGGCTTGTCGGGTATAGCGAGGGCCGGGGTTTGCGGGGGTGGTGACGGGTTGGCGGTGTGGTCGTGAAGTGCGTGGAGGTGCGGTGGCATGGGTGGGCGACTGAAGTCGCCCCTACGGGGTGGGGGTTGGGCGGGTCCCGGGGGCCGTCTTCATGCAGGCGGTGCAAACCTTCATGTTGACCTGCGCAACCCTTATGTTGACCGTCGCTACCTTTATGTTGGGTTGTGCACTGTTCTTGTTGACGGCGCTAACCTTTCAGTTGACCGCCGTAACCTTTATGTTGGGTCGTCAACTAAAGGGTTAGGACGGTGCACTGTTTCAGTTGACGACCCAACATAAGGGTTTTGCCCGTCAACATCGTCTGTTGCGTCGTGCACTGCTTTCTGCGGTGGCGCGATCGCCTTGATCCGGGGGCCGGCAGACGATGTTGGGTGGCGTGATGATGGATGGGGCAGCGGGATTGAAGGGCATGGGGCGGCGACCGCCGGGTTGGCGGGTGCGACTGCCTGGGTGTGGGGGCGCTTGCTGCGGTCGTGGCGTTGCGAGGGGGCATGGCGGGCCGCCTGCCCTTTTTCGTGGCTCGATCAGGTGCTTCGTCGCCATACAATCCGTGCCCCCGGCGCCGCCTTCAGGCATCATGTCGGCCCTTACCGCTCACGGGGAAACGCCAGGGTCTTTCCGCGTTTCCTGGCCCCCCTAGGGGGCGGGCCCGGCATCGCCCGGCCCCGGAGCCTAGAACAACCCGCCCACGAAGGCCCGATCATGTACCCCATCAACGACATCGACGCCCAGCTGCTGCTGGCCACCCTGATTGCTTCCAAGCGGCGCCCGGCCGAGCTGGTGGAGATTGTGGCGGCGGCGGATGTGCTGGGCTGCCCGGCGACGTCTGGCAACCTGTGGGCCGAATCCTTCCGGCGCTTTGCCACCCATGACCTGATGGTGGCGGTGGATGGCCGCTACACGCTCACGCCGGCGGCGCTGGCGCTGGGCGAGAAGCTGCCCAAGAAGGCGGATACCGCCGAGCGGGTGTTTCTGGTGCGCGAGCGCCTGGCGGAATACACGCCGGCCGAGAAGACCGCGTCGATCCCCATGAGCGTGGAGCAGATGGAGGCCGCGATGGCCGAGCACGCCGCCAATGCCAAGCAGGGCGGCAAGAACCTGCTGATGCCCAAGCCCAAGCTCACCGAAGAAGAAGAGCAACGCCGCCGCGGCCCCCATCGCCGCTTCGGCGGCCGCGGCCGGGGCTGATCGCCCCGCGCGCGGCCTGGTGGTTCAGGGTGCTTCGGTGCCCTGCGCCACCCACCAGCGCCGTCCGTTCCAGTACATCAGCACATCCGGCCCGGCTTCGGTGCCGAGCAGCACGCCATCGCCTTTCCAGCGGCGGGAGAGGCGTGGCCACTCCTTGATGGCGGGATCGCTGCGCAGCAGCAGCTTGAGGGGCTTGTCGTCCTCTTCCCATAGCGGCGTGGCAAAGAAGCGCGGTTTCTGGATGAGATCGCAGTAGCGGCCGTGGGCGATCACGATGGTCAGCAGCCCCGGCTCGAAACGCCGCCGAAAGCCCGACCACGGATCAGACGCCCGATCCGCCACCGGGGCCGATACCGTGCCCGGCGGCAGCACCCACAGGCGGTCGGGCTTGCCGTCGGCGTCGAAATCGCCCTCCCACACTTTGGAAGGTTGCCCGTTGTAGGTGGGCGGCCCTGCTTCGCACAGGCTGGGGGTGGCAAGGGCGGCGCCGCTGGCGGCAAGACTTGCGATGAAGGCCAGCGCGAGCCGGCAAGGGGCAAAACTCATGGGGTGGCGAGCCTCGTTTTCCAGTCGTTGAGGAAGGGTGTCGGGTCGATGAGATCGGCGCGGCGCATGAAGGGTACGCCATCGCTGCGTCTGGCGGAGCCTTCCGCCGACTTGAGGCTGAGGCTGCCGCTGGCTTTCCCGGAGTACATCTCCAGGTGCAGCATGGCGCTGGGCACGTTGATGCCAATGAGCAGGCCCACCTTGGCAATCGGCTGGCCGATCTTCACGGTGTCGCCCTTACGCAGGGTGCAGCCGGGCTTGATCTCGCCGTAGCGCAGCACGAAATCGCCGTGGTCGATCTCCAGGGCGTCGGTTTCGGCGTAGAAGGCGTAGGGGTCGCGCAGCACCGTGCCGTCGCGCACCGCGTAGATGGTGCGGCCCACCGGGGCATACAGGTCGCAGCCGGCGTGGGCGCGCTTGCCGCCGTTGCGGTTTGATCCGAAGGATCGCGGCGAATGGGCCCAGTCGGCCGTGGCGGGCTGGGCAAAGGGGAAACAGGTGTCGCCCGGCGGCGGCACGCTCACACTGCCCTCCACCACCGCGGTCAGGCGCTGCCAGGTGCGCCCGCCGGGGTCGATGCGGCCATCGACGCCAAAGCCGGAGAGGCTCTGGAAGGCGCGGATCGCCTTCACGGTGCCGGACGAACGCGGCGGCCGCCCGATGGCGCCATCCACCCCGCCAGGGTTGATCTCGGGCCGCCCGAGCAGCTGGGCCGCATGGGTGAGAAGCTGCTGGACGACGGTGACATCCGGGGCGAGGTTCTTCGCGCCCTTCTCCCATGCGCCAACCGATGCGCTGATTTCCATGGTGTGCTCTCCTGGGTTTGGGCACCGGCAACGGCGCCCCTGCTGTTCAGCATAGTCGCTGGCAAGTGCTTGTCATCCTTGCGGGCGCAGCTGGCATTCGGGATTTAGCCGAAGGCGCATGTAGGGGCGACCTCAGTCGCCCATCCGCGGCTTGCATCCGCGCCGGTGCAGGGCTGAAGGTCCGTGGGCGGCTGAAGCCGCCCCTACAAGGTCGCTGATTCGCCTGATCCCCGGAATATTCGCGTCGATCTCCCGTAGGGGCGACTTCAGTCGCCCATCCGCGGGTTGCATCGGCGCCGGTGCGTGGCTGAATGTCCGCGGGCGGCTGAAGCCGCCCCCACAAGGTCGCTGATTCGCCTGATCCCCAGAACATTCGCGTCGATCTCCCGTAGGGGCGACTTCAGTCGCCCATCCGCGGGTTGCATCGGCGTCGGTGCGTGGCTGAATGTCCAGCGGGCGGCTGAAGCCGCCCCTACAAGAGCGCTGATGGATACGGTGAGGGGTCGTATCGCCTGACTTCGAAAACCCCAGGCGAAAAAAAGCCCGGTCATTGCTGACCGGGCCGTGGCGCGCTGGGAGGAACGCGCTTGAGGTAATCGTGATGTGGGCTTATTCGGCCTTGGCGACCATGAAGTCGACGATGGTCTTCATCTCGTCGTCTTTCAGGGACGGGTTGCCGCCCTTGGCGGGCATGGCGCCCTTGCTGCCGTTGAAGCCTTCGATGGCGTGCTTGTAGAGGGTTTCCTTGCCCTGGGCGATGCGCGGGCCCCAGTCGGCCTTGTCGCCGAGCTTGGGTGCGCCGGCCACGCCGGTCTGGTGGCACATGGCGCAGGTCTTCTTGAAGAGGGCTTCGCCCTGGCCACCGTCGGCCGCAACAGCGGCAACCGGAGCGGGCGCCGGCGCGGCGGCAGCGGGTGCGGCGGCGGGGGCTTCGGTCTTGGGGGCTTCAGACTTGCCGCAGGCAGCCAGCAGGCCAACGAGGATCAGGGGGAGTAGTTTCTTGACGGACATGGTTTCTCTCATGATGAATCGGGGTGAGGCGCATGGTATGCGGCGAGGCTGCAGCGCCTCATTGACCCGAATCAATTGCCGCCCGAGACAATCAGAAACGCACCCGCACCCCGGCCGTGATCGCCCGCGGCTGCGACAGCGTGCGGTTGTAGGGCTGGTTGTAGGCGTAGGTGTTTTCGGAATAACCGCGGTCGAAAAGATTGACCACGCTGCCGAACAGATCGACGGATTTCTCGAGCGCGTAGGTGGCGCTGGCATTGACGATGGTGCTGGAACCCTGGCCAAAGCGCATGGTGCTGCTGTTGCTGGTGGTGTCCAGCAGCATGGCGCCGATGTAGCGGATTTCGGCAAAGGTGCGCAGGCGCTCGAGGGGCTTCCAGTTGGCGCCGAGGCTGGCGAGATCCTTCGGCACGCCGGCCAGCTGCACGTTGAGGGGATCGGTGACGACGCTGCCGTGGCGAGTGAGGTAGGTCTCGGTGTGGGTGTACCAGCCATCCAGGCTCAGGTTGTGATTGATGCGCCAGCTGCCGGAGAGCTCGATGCCGTGGGAGCGGCCGTCCTGGTCGTTGGTGTAGTACTTGGCCGAGCCACCGCAGCCGGGCAGCGCCGCGCCGCCGCAGATGAGCTGCACCTGGGCCGGCGCGCTGCCGGCCTTGGCGGTGTAGGTGGCGATCATGTCCTTGATGTCGTACATGAAGTAGGTGGCCGAGAGGCTCAGCGGGCCTTTGCGGTAGTCGCTGCCCACTTCCCAGCCGGTGAGGGTTTCGGGCGCCAGATCGGGGTTGGCGATGGTGGTGCTGGTGCCGGTGCCGAAGGTGCGGGTGAGGTTGTTGAAGCCGGGCGCGCGGAAGGCCTTGTAGGCGGCGGCGCGCACCGAGGCGGCGTCGGTGAGTTCGTAGCGCAGCGCGAGGCTGGGGTTGAAGGCGGTCTTGTCGCTGGCGGGCAGGTCGCCCCCGGTGGTCACGCCGGCGGCGGTGGTGCGGGTGTTGGCGCGGTCGCTGATGCGCCAGGTGTCGTAGCGGGCGCTGAGGGTGATCTCCAGCGGGTCGATGGGGAAGACGCGGGTCTGGCCGAAGAGGCCGGTGAAGGTCTGCCGGCCTTCGCCGGAGGTGGTGCTGTTGAAGTTGCCTTGCGGTCTGGCCGGGTTGCTGGGCGTGGTGTAGAAGTATTCGGTGTCTTCGGCCTTGAGGCCGCGGTAATCGATACCGGCCTCGAAGCCCGTCCATTTGCCCGCCAGCCGCTGGCTGTAGGTGAGCGAGGCGCCCTGCTCCTGGTAACGCTGGTGGCCGTACTGGGTGTAGAACTCGACGACGTTGGAATTGACGCTGGCCGGGGTGAGGCTGGCGCTGTTGCTGTTGAGGCAGCTGGTGCCGCCCTGGTAATAGCAGCTGCTGCCGTTGTACTTCTCGAAGCGCACCTGCTGGGCCCAGGCGTTGGCGCTGAGGCTGCTGCCAGCGCCGAAGGCCTTGGTGAGGTTGGCGGCAAAATCCGGGCTGCGCTGGACGTTGCTGCCGTTCTCGTAGCTGATGTCCTGGTCCTGCACGTGGTAGCCCAGGCGCACGAAGCCCGACAGATCCGCCGCGGGCTTGAAGTAGGTGGTGAGCTGGACGTTGCGGTTCTCGGTGACCACTGCGCCCTTGTGGGGGAAGCGCCAGAGGTATTCGGAGGGCGTCGTCTGGTAGCCGTCGGTGTGGTAGATGTCGGCGGCGAGATGGAAGCTGAGGGCTTCCGACACTGCAAAATTCTTCGACACCGCCACATTCACCATGCCCCGGCTGCCCACCGACACCATGGCCTCGCCGGCGTTATCCTTCACGCGCTTGCTCACCACATTCACCACGCCGGCCACCGCCATGTTGCCCCACAGGCTGGAGTTGCCGCCGCGCACGATCTCGACGCGCTCGATGTTGGAGAGCGGCAGCTTGAACCACTGGGTAGTCATGTAGAACGGATCGTGGATGGGCACGCCGTCGAGCAGCACCAGCACCTTGGCGTTGCCCAGGCCGCGCATCTTGGTCTGGTGGCCGGTGGGATCGGACTGACTGGCCGGCACGCCGGAGAAGTTCATCCCGGGGATGTTGCGCAGCAGCTGGTCGAGGGTTTGCGCCGGGGATTCCTCGATCTCGGCGCGGGAGATCACGGTGGTGTGGAGCGGCATCTCCTCGACACGCGTCTGGCTGCGGCTGGCGGAGATCGTCACCGCTTCCAGCTCGCGCGGTTCGGCGCCGTCGGCAGCCAGCACGAAGGGGGAATTCATCAATGCAATTGCAATGGCCAGCGGCCGGAGGGTGAAATTCACGCCAACTCCTATTTTTTTATTTCGGTTTTAATTCAGAAAATATCCGGCGGATTATCGGTGCGACACTGCGACAGGGCGGTGCGACATAACGCCACACCCACCTCCGGACGGCCACGCAAGACACTGATTCATAATCATTTGATGATGTAGCTTCAGCCACACAGAGATGGACGTCGGGCGCCCCGGCGGCTACCATCCAATTGCCTGCCAAATCGTGAAACCGAAACGCCGATTAACAAATAACAATAAGGCCGGAATTGATCTCCGATAAGTCGATGAATAAAAGAAGCCTCACCGGAATCCGTCCCCTTCTGCTGGCCACCGCGCTGGCCCTGCCGCTCGTCGGCGCCGGCCCCGCGCTTGCCCACGACGCTGCAATGCACCAGGGCGCGAGCCGCCCGGCGCGGGCTGAGCTCGCCACCGCCGCGGCCTTTGGCCCCGACGGCCAGCTTTACGCGGTGAGCAAGGATGGCGGCCACCTGCAGCTCATCCGCAGCCACGACGACGGCAACCGCTGGAGCGCACCGATCCGCGTGAATGCCGAGCCCGAGCCCATCGCCGCCGACGGCGACAGCCAGCCGCGAATCGCCTTCAACCGCGATGGCGAGCTGCTGGTGAGCTGGACCAAACCCCTGCCCCGCCCCTACACCGGCGAGATCCGCCTCGCCCGCCTGCCTGCCGGCGCCGCCGCCTTCGACGCGCCGATCACCGTGCACCGCGACCGGGCCGAGATCACCCACCGCTTCCAGAACATCCTCGCCGGGCCCGATGGCCGCGTCACCGCGGTGTGGATCGACAAGCGCGACCAGGAAGCCGCCAAGGCGAAGCGGGAGCCCTACCGGGGCGCGGCGATCTACGCGGCCGTCTCCACCGACGGCGGGCGCAGCTTTGCGCCCGAGACGCGGGTGGCCGATCACTCCTGCGAGTGCTGCCGGATCGCCCTCGCGGCAGACCGGGACGGCGCGCCCGTCGCCCTGTGGCGCCACGTGTTTGCGCCCGACGAGCGCGACCACGCCATCGCCCGCCTGAAGCCGGACGGCTCGCCCGAACGGGTGGACCGCGCCACCTACGACCGCTGGCGGGTGGACGCCTGCCCCCACCACGGCCCGGCGCTGGCGGTGGATGAGGCCGGCACCCGCCACGCCACGTGGTTCAACGTGAAGGACGGCGAAGGCCGCGTCTTCTACGGGCGGATCGGCGTGAACACCGTCAAGGGGCAGATTCCGGTGGGCGGCCCGCGGGCGGCCCACGCCGACATCGCCACTGCAGGCGGCGTGCTGGCGATCGTCTGGAAGGAGTTCGACGGCGAACAGAACCGCCTGCGGGGAATGCGCTCCACCGATGGCGGGCAGCACTTTGAAACCTTCGAGATCGCCGCCACCCCGGGTGCCGCCGACCAGCCCCGGGCGCTGGTGAAGGGCGGCAAGCTGTACGCCTTCTGGCGTCAGGCGAACGAGGGCTTCCGGCTTTATCCGCTGCCCTGAGCGCCCGCCACCCATCCTAACGGCCTGCCTGATCCAATGATGAAATCCACCCTCGCCGCCCTGCTCCTCACCCTCTCGATGGGCGCCGGCGCGGCCACCGATGCCGGCAGCTTCACGCTGCTCGACCGCCATGCCGCCAAGGCTGTGACCGCACCGCGCAGCGACGCCCGCCCGACGGTGGTCGCCCTGTGGGCGTCCGACTGCGCCTACTGCAAGCAGAACCTGCGCACCCTAGCAGTGCTTTCCAAAGCCAATCCTCAGCTGCGCATCGTCACCGTGGCGGCGGAGATCCCGTCAGCCGACACCGGCCCAGCCATGGACAAGACCGGCGTGAAAAGCGAACGCCTGGCCTATGGCGACGACGTGCCCGAAGCCCTCGCCTACGCCATCGACCCCAACTGGCGGGGCGAGCTGCCGCGCACCTATCTCTTCGACGGCAAGGGCGGCATGCAGGCCCGCTCGGGCGTGATCGACGCGGCGGGTTTCAAGGCGGCGCTGGGGCTGAAGTAAGGCTCAGCGGGAGCGGGCCAGATCCACGTCGGCCCCGTTGCGCTCGTCGGTGTAGGGCGCGGTTTGCGCCGGCTGGCTGCTGGCGTGGCAGCTGACGATCACGTTGGAGAGCGGCTTGTCCCGGTGGAGCACCTCCACGCCGCAGCGCCCGAACACGCTGTCGATGGTGGCCAGCAGGTTGCGGGCGTAGGGCGTCTCCAGCCGCCCGTCGAGGATCAGGTTGGCGAGCAGCACACCGTCCGGCGCCAGCACCCGGCGGGCGTCGTACCAGAACTCCTGCGTCACCAGATGACCGGGGATCGACGTGTGGCTGCTGAACACATCCACCACCACCGCGTCGAAGCGCCGCTCGGTGCGCTTCACGTAACGACGGGCGTCATCCACCACAAAATCGCCGCGGATCGGCCCCTTGAGGAAGCGCGTCTCGGCGATCTCGCGGATCTGCGGGTCGATGTCCACGAAGGTGTAGCGATTGAAGGGCTCCCGGTGCGAGAGGGTGAAGCCGCCGGC
>JAKLLO010000162.1 GCA_023150095.1 Zoogloea sp.
GGACGTGCTCGGCTGGCGCGCCGGCGATGCGGTGACGCTGCCTCTCGCCGGCCGCAGCGTGCCGGTGCGGGTGGGCGGCGTGTGGCGGGATTACGCCCGCCAGACCGGCGCGGTGCTCATCGACCTGATCGACTACCGACGCCTCACCGACGACCCGCTGGCGAGCGATGCGGCGATCTTTGTGGCGAAGGACGCGGCTCCGGCGGCGGTGGAGGAAGCGCTCCTCGCCACCGCGCCGGCCGGGGCGCTGGAAGTCGCCCGGCCGGGCGAGATTCGCGCCATCAGCCTGCGCATCTTCGACCGCACGTTTGCGGTCACTTATCTGCTGGAGGCGGTGGCCGTGGCGATCGGCCTCGCCGGCGTGGCGGCGAGCTTTGCGGCGTTGGCAGCGGCCCGGCGGCGGGAGTTCGGGATGCTCCGCCACCTGGGCCTGACCCGCCGCCAGATCGGCTGGATGCTGGCCCAGGAGGGCGCGCTGGCGGCCGGCGTGGGCGTGCTCGCCGGGCTGGCCGTGGGCGGCGCCATCGGGCTGGTGCTGATCGAGGTGGTCAATCGCCAGAGCTTTCACTGGAGCATGGACCTGCACGTGCCGTGGGGTTCGCTGGTGGTGTTCGGCGCGGGGCTGGTGGCCCTGGGAGCCGGCGCGGCCGTGCTTGCCGGGCGGCAGGCGATGCGTCAGGACGCGGTGCTGGCGGTGCGGGAGGACTGGTAGATGAAGAGAGAACCAAGCGCTGCCTGTGGCGCAGCATGCACGCATCTTTCAGGTGCAGCGTCGAACCTCGGACTTGAACTTCTTCAAGCTGGATTCGGGACATCGCAAGTCGGACTTGAAGTGTCCGGGCCCGGACATGCAAAGGTACATCTTGCAGGTGCAGGGTCGGACCTCGGATTTGAACTTCTTCAAGCTGGACCCGGGACATCGCAAGTCGGGCTTGAAGTGTCCGGGCCCGGACATGCCAACGTGCATCTTTCAGGTGCGTTGTCGAACCTCGGACTTGAACTTCTTCAAGCTGGACTTGGGACTTCGCAAGTCGGACTTGAAGTATCCGGGCCCGGACATGCAAACGTGCATCTTTCAGGTGCGTTGTCGGACCTCGGATTTGAACTTCTTCAAGCTGGACTTGGGACTTCGCAAGTCGGACTTGAAGTGTCCGAGCTCAGACATGCAAACGTGCATCGTTCAGGTGCATCGTCGGACCTCGGACTGACGAGCTCGCAAGTTGAAGCTGGACGATCCTCGCCTGAACCTTCGAATCAGCACCCTCAAGGCGCAGACGACGCGCTTGAACGCCGCGCCGCCCCGATGAAGGCCGCTTCGCCGGGAGGTGCCCCATGAGCGGCCTGTCCCGCCGGCGCCTGCTCGCGGCCCTCGCCAGCCTGCCCGCGTGGCGGAGCGCAGCAGCGGTGGATTTTGCCCCGGTGCGCCCTGGCCGGCGGCTGGTGTTTCCGGCCGATCACGGCGCCCATCCGGATTTCCGCACCGAGTGGTGGTATGCCACCGGCTGGCTTGCCCTGCCGGATGGGCGTCCGCTGGGTTTTCAGGTGACCTTCTTCCGGGTGCGTACCGGCGTGGGCGAGGGCAGCCCCAGCGCCTTCGCGCCGCGTCAGCTGGTGATGGCCCACGCGGCAATCGCCGACCCGATGCTTGGGCGCCTGCGCCATGACGAGCGCTCGGCCCGGGTGGGCTTCGGCCGCGCCGGCTTCGAGACCGGCCGCACGGCGGTGTGGTGCGGCGACTGGCGCTTTGCGCTGGATGATGGGCGCTACCGGGCGGAGGTGCGCGCGGCGGATTTCGCCTACGCGCTCGATCTGCTGCCCGACGGCCCGCCGCTCCTCAACGGCAAGGCCGGCTTCTCGGCCAAGGCGGCCGATCCGCGCCACGCCAGCTACTACTACAGCCGGCCGGTGACGCTGGAGGGGCGCAGCCAGCCCGTTACCGGCAAGGCCTGGCTGGATCACGAGTGGTCCAGCGAGCTGATGCCCGACGGCGCCCAGGGCTGGGACTGGCTGGGCGCCAATCTGGACGACGGCAGCGGGCTGATGGCCTTCCGGATGCGCGGGCAGGACGGCAAGGCCATGTGGTCCGCTGCCAGCTGGCGGGCGGCGGACGGCACGGCGCGCATCCTCACGCCCGCGGATGTGGCCTTCACGCCCCTGCGGGAGTGGCGCTCGCCGCGCACCGGCATCCGCTACCCGGTGGCCTGGCGGCTGACGGTGGCGGGCCGAGTGTTCGAGCTGCAACCCCTCTTCGACGACCAGGAACTCGACAGCCGCCGCTCCACCGGCGCGGTGTATTGGGAAGGCGCGGTGCGCTTGATGGAAGGCAGCGCCCCCGCCCGCGAGGTGGGGCGGGGCTATCTGGAGATGACGGGCTACGGGGAGCGGATTCGGGTGGGTTAGGGAGCGCAGCGCGGATGAGGCTTGAAGTCGGCGCAAGCTCCCCCATCTAGGCCTCAATCCCGATTCCGGAGGCCCTATGCGCTACGACAAGTTCACCACCAAATTCCAGCAAGCCCTTTCCGATGCCCAGAGCCTCGCGGTGGGCAACGACCAGCAATTCATCGAGCCCCAGCACCTGCTGCTGGCGCTGCTCAACCAGGACGACGGCAGCACTGCTTCGCTCCTGCAGCGGGCCGGCGTGAATGGCGCGGCGCTCAAGACGGCGCTCGTCAAGGCGCTGGAGCGTCTGCCCAAGGTGCAGGGCCACGGCGGCGAGGTGTCCGTCGGGCGTGACTTGGGCAACCTGCTCAACCTCACCGACAAGGCTGCCCAGCAGCGCGGCGATGAGTTCATCGCCAGCGAGATGTTCCTGCTGGCCCTGGCCGACGACAAGGGCGAGACCGGCCGCCTGCTGAAGGAACACGGCCTCACCAAGAAGGCGCTCGAACAGGCCATCGACGCCGTGCGCGGTGGTCAGAACGTGGGCAGCGCCGACGCCGAGAGCCAGCGCGAGGCGCTGAAGAAGTATTGCGTCGATCTGACCGACCGCGCCCGCCAGGGCAAGCTCGACCCGGTGATCGGCCGTGACGACGAGATCCGCCGGGCGATCCAGATCCTGCAGCGTCGCACCAAGAACAACCCGGTGCTGATCGGCGAGCCCGGCGTGGGCAAGACGGCCATCGTCGAAGGCCTGGCCCAGCGCATCATCAATGGCGAAGTGCCCGAGACGCTGAAGGGCAAGCGCGTGCTGGTGCTCGACATGGCGGGCCTGCTGGCCGGCGCCAAGTATCGTGGCGAGTTTGAAGAGCGCCTGAAGGCGGTGCTGAACGACATCGCCAAGGACGAAGGCCGGATCATCCTGTTCATCGACGAAATCCACACCATGGTGGGCGCCGGCAAGGCCGAGGGCGCCATCGACGCCGGCAACATGCTGAAGCCCGCGCTGGCCCGCGGCGAGCTGCACTGCATCGGCGCCACCACCCTGGACGAGTACCGCAAGTACATCGAGAAGGACGCCGCACTGGAGCGCCGCTTCCAGAAAGTGCTCGTGGATGAGCCGTCGGTCGAATCGACCATCGCCATCCTCCGCGGCCTGCAGGAGAAGTACGAACTGCACCACGGCGTGGACATTACCGACCCGGCCATCGTCGCCGCGGCCGAGCTCTCCCACCGCTACATCACCGACCGCTTCCTGCCCGACAAGGCCATCGATCTGATCGACGAGGCCGCCGCGCGCATCAAGATGGAGATCGACTCCAAGCCCGAAGTGATGGACAAGCTCGAACGCCGCCGCATCCAGCTGGAGATCGAGCAGCTGGCGGTGCAGAAGGAGAAGGACGAGGCCTCGCAAAAGCGCCTGGCGCTGATCGAGGAAGAGATCGCCCGGATCAAGAAGGAATACTCCGATCTGGAAGAAATCTGGAAGGCCGAGAAATCCGCGGTCCAGGGCTCGGCCCAGATCAAGGAAGAGATCGACCACCTGAAGGCCGACATCGCCCGCCTGCAGCGTGAAGGCAAGCTCGAGAAGGTGGCAGAGCTGCAGTACGGCAAGCTGCCCCAGCTGGAGGCGCAGCTCAAGAAGGCCGAAGCCGGCGGCGACGCCAGGCCCGCCAACAAGCTGCTGCGTACCCAGGTGGGCGCCGAGGAGATCGCCGAGGTGGTGAGCCGCGCCACCGGCATCCCGGTGTCGAAGATGATGCAGGGCGAGCGCGAGAAGCTCCTGCACATGGAAGACAAGCTGCACCAGCGCGTGGTGGGCCAGGACGAGGCCGTGCGGCTGGTGGCCGATGCCATCCGCCGCTCCCGCGCCGGGCTGTCGGACGAGAACCGGCCCTATGGCTCCTTCCTGTTCCTCGGCCCCACGGGCGTGGGCAAGACCGAGCTGTGCAAGGCGCTGGCCGAGTTCATGTTCGACGCCGAGGATCACCTGATCCGCATCGACATGAGCGAGTTCATGGAGAAGCACTCGGTGGCCCGCCTGATCGGTGCGCCCCCGGGCTACGTGGGCTACGAGGAGGGCGGTTACCTCACCGAGCAGGTGCGCCGCAAGCCGTACTCGGTGATTCTCTTCGATGAAGTGGAGAAGGCTCACCCGGACGTCTTCAACGTGCTGCTGCAGGTGCTCGACGACGGTCGCATGACCGACGGCCAGGGCCGCACGGTGGACTTCAAGAACACCGTGATCGTGATGACCAGCAACCTCGGCAGCCAGATGATCCAGCAGATGTCCGGCGACGATTATCAGGTCATCAAGCTGGCGGTGATGGCCGAGGTGAAGACCTACTTCCGGCCGGAATTCATCAACCGGATCGACGAGGTTGTGGTCTTCCACGCGCTTGACGAGAAGCACATCGCGTCCATCGCCCGCATCCAGCTGGCTTACCTCGAGAAGCGCCTGGCGCGGCTCGACATGCAGCTGGACGTGAGCGACGCGGCGCTGATGGAACTCGCCAGCGCCGGCTTCGACCCGGTGTTCGGCGCCCGGCCCCTCAAGCGGGCGATCCAGGAACACATCGAGAACCCGCTCGCCAAGCGCATCCTCGAAGGGCAGTTCGCCGCCAAGGACACCATCAAGGTGGATTGCACGGATCGGAAGATCAGCTTCACGAAGGCCTGATTCCTTCGCCAGCCAAAGCCACGGAAGGCCCGCAGCGATGCGGGCCTTCTGCTTTTTGCGGGCACGAAGGTGAATGCAGATTGACTTAAAATAGCGCTGAAATTATATTCAGCATTATTCTGATCAACTAATTTCGGTCGCCCCATGCCCGTCGTCGTCCAGCGCCTGATCGCGCTGCTGTTGTGCCTTGCCCAGCTGGGTTGCGTTACCTCGTTCTGGATGAAAGACCGGTATTCCAAGGACACCATCCGCAGCTTCACCGTCACCGGTGATGGCAGTGAGCTCGTCGTGCTGGGCGACAAGTACCACTATTTCTTCCCTTCGTCCGCTCCGCTCCTGAAGGTACTGACCTGGGAAGGGCGGGCCGTGCTGGAGGCGGACTTCGACCATACATTCTCTGCCGACCGGGACAAGGTCAAAGGGACGCTCTACCTGTCGGCCAGGATCGACCGCCTCGACGAAGTGCAGCGGGCGTTCCTGCTTCAGGCGGGCTTCAGGGAGTCGGAATCCTCCCGGACGTCGCTGTACAAACGCTTCGATCTGGAAGGTCGTCGCTACAGCGCGGCGGGTGTGCATGTGCCTGACGACATCGCTTTCGCGCAGCCCTACGAGGTGTACGTCCTGGAGGTGACGCCGCCGGAAATGTTTGCCGCCAAGCTGCTGGCGACGCCGGTCACCGTGGCGGCCGACGGCGCACTGATCGTCGGCGGCATCGCCCTGGTGATCGTTGTCGCTACGGCGGCGGTGCTCGTGGAAGGCGGCAGGGCGCTTAAATGACCATCCAGCCGCCATCCTCGTGACACGCTATTTAACTTTTTCCGCATGCCGTGGGTGAGGCGACTGCTGATAAGCCTATATACTTGCAAGGTTTAATTGAAACCATTACTTGGAAAGGACTTTTCATGCAGGAAGACGACGACAACCAGAACCTCGTGCTCGGCATTCTCTTCGGCGTCATCGCGCTGGTCATCGGTCTGGTGATCGGTCTCGCCTCCTATGTCACCGGCCAGACCCGTGAAGCCGCGCCGGCTGCCGTGGCCGCCATCGAGGCCCCCGAGATCGCCGAAGTGGGCGAGCCGCTGATCAAGCTGTACTTCGACTCCGGCAAGGCCGATCTGCCCGCCAACGCCGCCGAGGAAGTCGCCAAGGTCGTCGCCAAGCTGCACGAAGAACCCGCCAAGATCGTCCTGATCTCCGGCTACCACGACGAAACCGGCGGTGCCGCCGTCAACGCCGAAGTCGCCAAGGCCCGTGCCGTTGCCGTCAAGGACGCCCTGATCGCCGCCGGCATCGCTGCCGACAAGGTGAACATGCGCAAGCCGGCCATCACCCTGGGTGGTGCCGACGCTGCCGAAGCGCGCCGCGTGGAAGTGCGCGTGCAGTAATCGCCGCACCGCGCAGCAAGAAGAAAGCCGGGCTTGTCCCGGCCTTTTTTCGTCCGTTTTTTGCCCGTCGCCAGGGCGAATCGCCGCCCGGCTCGGCTACCATCCGCCCATGATCCGCTACCAGACCCTCGCCGAGCAGACCGGGCAACTGATCGAGAGCGGCGTGCTGCGCCCGGGCGAGCGCCTGCCCTCGGTGCGTCAGGCCTGCCGCATCCACGACGTGAGCCCGGTGACCGTGACCCAGGCCTACGCGCTGCTGGAGAGCCGCGGGCTCGTCGAGGCGAGGCCACGCTCCGGCTACTTCGTCCGCGCCCGGCGCGCCCAGCGCCTGCCCGAGCCGGCCATGAGCCGCCCGCAGCCGGACTTCACCGAGCTGCAGGTGAGCGACTTCATCTTCCAGATCCTCGACAGCGTGAAGGACCCGGCGGTGGTGCCGCTGGGCTCCAGCTTCCCCGCGCCCGAGTTGTTCCCCCTCGACCGCCTCGGTCGCTGCCTCGCCCACGCGGCGCGGCATCTCGACCCGCGCGCCACGGTCACCGATCTGCCGCCGGGCAACGAGGAGCTGCGCCGCCAGCTGGCGCTGCGCTATCTCGGCCACGGCGCGCAGGTGTCGCCGCGGGAGATCGTCATCACCTCCGGCGCGATGGAGGGGCTCAACCTGTGCCTGCAGGCGGTGACGCGGCCGGGCGACCTGATCGCCGTCGAGTCGCCCACCTTCTACGCCGGCCTGCAGGCGGCCGAGCGGCGCGGGCTGCGGGTGGCGGAGATTCCGTCGCACCCGCGGGAAGGCGTCAGCATCGAGGCGCTGGCCGAGCTGCTGCGCCACCACCGGGTGAGCGCCTGCCTGTTCATGCTCAACTTTGCCAACCCTACCGGCGCGCGGATGCCCGACGCTCGCCGGCGCGAGCTGGTGGAGCTTCTCACCCGCCACCAGGTGCCGCTGATCGAGGACGACGTGTACGCCGAGCTGTACTTCGGCGACACCGCGCCGCTGTGCTCGAAGGCAGTGGACCCGGCCGGCATCGTGATGCACGTGTCGTCGTTCTCCAAATGCCTCGCGCCGGGCTACCGGATCGGCTGGGTGGCGGCCGGGCGCTACGCCGACGCGGTGCAGCGCCAGAAGCTGGCGAGCAGCATCGCCACCACCGTGCCGGTGCAGATCGCCCTGGCGGATTACCTCAAGCAGGGCGGCTTCGACAAACACCTGCGCGGCCTGCGCCAGCGCCTCGCCGCCCAGGAAGCGGCGCTGGTGGCTGCGGTGGAGGCGCACTTCCCTGAGGGCACGCGCCTCGCCCGGCCGGATGGCGGTTACTTCCTCTGGCTGGAGCTGCCGCCCCAGGTGGACGCGCTGCGCCTGCACCAGGCCGCGCTGGCGGCGGGGATCAGCCTCGCGCCCGGGCCGATCTTCTCGGCGCTGCGGGAGTTCGGCCACTGCATCCGCCTCAATTTCGGTCATCCCGATCCTGCGCGCCAGCTGGCCGCGGTGGAGGCCCTCGGCAAACTGGTGGCGGCCCAGTTGTAGGGCATCTGTGCCTATTGTTTTTCTGATTTCCTGAATCTGTGCCTATCCGGCGCCGGATGGTCTACTCCATCCATTGGGGCGCCGCCCCGCCCGGAGGCACACAATGCACGGCAAGACCCACACAGCGCGGGTGACGCTGTACCGCAACAAGGGAAAGATCCACGCCCGTTCCACCCGCGGACGTTTCAACAGCTTGCGCTGGGCCATGGTGTGGCTCACCCAGCTGGTGTTCTACGGCGCCTGCTGGCTCGGCTGGGTCGACGGTAGTGGCCAGGCGCGCCAAGCGCTACTGTTCGACATCGCCCACGAGAAGTTCTACCTCTTCGGCCTGGTGCTGTGGCCCCAGGACGCGCTGCTGCTGGCGATCATGCTGATCCTCGCCGCCACCGGGCTGTTCCTCGTCACCGCGGTGGCGGGGCGGCTGTTCTGCGGCTTCGCCTGCCCGCAAACCGTTTATACGTCGATCTTCATGTGGATCGAGGAGAAGGTCGAAGGCGACCACCTCGCCCGCCGCCGCCTCGACGACGCGCCGTGGACCGCCCGCAAGCTCGCCCTGCGAAGCGCCAAGCACGGCCTGTGGCTGGCGCTGGCGGCGTGGACCGGGATCACCTTCGTCGGCTACTTCACGCCGATCCGCGAACTGCTCCCGGCCGTCGCCGGCGGGCAGCTGGGGCCGTGGGAGGGCTTCTGGGTCGTCTTCTACGGGCTCTTCATGTACCTGCAGGCCGGCTTCGCCCGCGAGGCGGTGTGCCAGCACATGTGCCCGTACTCGCGCTTCCAGGGCGTGATGTTCGACCCGACCACCCGCAGCGTCGCCTACGACACCACCCGCGGCGAACCGCGCCGGGCGAAGGGCGGCGCGGGCGCCGGCGACTGCGTGGATTGCGGCATCTGTGTGCAGGTGTGCCCCACCGGCATCGACATCCGCGACGGCCTGCAATACCAGTGCATCAACTGCGGCCTGTGCGCCGACGCCTGCGACACGGTGATGACGCGCATCGCCAAGCCCGCCGGGCTGATCCGCTTCGCCTCCGAGCTGGAGCTTTCCGGCAAGCCGACCTCCGCCCGGCCCCGGCTGGCGATGTATGGCGGGCTGCTGGCGGTGTTCGTCGGGCTGGGCGCATGGACGCTGGCCGACCGCTCGCTGCTGCTTGTGGATGTGCTGCGCGACCGGGGCAGCCTGGCGCGGGAAGGCGCCGACGGGCGCATCGAGAACGCCTACACCCTCAAGATCATGAACCTGGCCGAAGCGCCGCGTGATTTCCACGTTGCGGTGCGCGGCATAGCCGGCGCCGAGATCGTCGGCCCGGCGCGCTTTGCCGGCGTGCCCGGCGGCATCCGCACGGTGCAGCTCACGGTGGCCGTGCCGGCGGGCGAGGGCGGGGCGACCGTACGCCCGATCGCCTTCGAGATCGCCGCCGAACAGGACGCCGCCACCCGCGTCGTCGAAAAGAGCACCTTCGTCCTTCCCTGACAGCACCCCATGTACCAATACGACCACACCGACCAGCAACTGGTGGACGACCGGGTCGCGCGCTTTCGCGACCAGATGAGCCGCTTCCTAGACGGCCGGCTGGGCGAGGATGAGTTCCGCCCGCTGCGCCTCCAGAACGGCCTCTACATCCAGCGCCACGCGCCCATGCTGCGGGTCGCGATCCCCTACGGCACGCTGGCGGCCCGGCAGCTGCGTAAGCTTGCCCACATCGCCCGCCGCCACGACCGGGGCTACGGCCACTTCACCACCCGCAGCAACATCCAGTTCAACTGGGTGCGGCTCGAAGACGCGCCGGAGATCCTCGCCGAGCTCGCCACCGTGCAGATGCACGCCATCCAGACCAGCGGCAACTGCATCCGCAACATCACCACCGATCCGTTTGCCGGCGTCGCCGCCGACGAGCTGTTCGATCCGCGCCCGGCCTGCGAGATCGTCCGCCAGTGGTCGGCGCTGGCGCCGGAGTTCCAGTTTCTCCCGCGCAAGTTCAAGATCGCCTTCGCCGGTGGCGCCGAAGACCGCGCCGCGCTGCGCTTCCACGACATCGGCGCCGCCGCGCGCATTGGCGACGATGGCCAGCGGGGATTCGAAGTCTTCGTCGGCGGCGGCCTCGGGCGCACGCCGATGGTCGGCCACAGCCTCAAGGCCTTCCTCCCCCAGGCGGAGCTTCTCAACTACTTCGAGGCCATCCTGCGCGTGTATAACCGCCACGGCCGGCGCGACAACAAGTACAAGGCGCGCATCAAGATCCTGGTGAAGGACCTGAGCCTCGAAGGCTTTGCCGCCGAAGTGGAGGACGAATGGGCATGGAGCCGCGGCGGCCCCAATACCATCGACGCGGCGCACTTTGCCCGGATGGAAGCCTGCTTCGCCGGCCCGTCCGGTGAGCTCGAGCCGCCCGCCGAGATGCCCGACCAGCCGCTCGCCTACAGCCGCTGGCTCGCCCGCAACGTCGCCGCCCACCGCCAGCCTGGCCGCGCCATCGTCACCCTGTCGCTCAAGGCGCCGGGCCACGCGCCGGGCGACGCCACCGCCGACCAGATGGACGGCATCGCCGATCTGGCCGAGCGCTACAGCGATGGCGAGATCCGCGTGAGCCACGAGCAGAACCTCGTGCTGCCCCACGTGGCCCGGGCCGACCTGCCGGCGGTGTGGGCCGCCGCCCGCGTGCTGGGCCTCGCCACGCCTACCATCGGCCTCTTGCCCGATCTGGTGTGCTGCCCCGGCGGCGATTTCTGTTCCCTCGCCAACGCCCGCTCGCTGCCCGTCGCGGCGGCCATCCAGCAGCGCTTCGACGATCTGGACTACCTCTTCGACCTGGGCCCGCTGGAGCTCAACCTGTCGGGCTGCGTCAATGCCTGCGGACACCACCACATCGGCCACATCGGCATCCTCGGCGTCGATAAGAACAACCAGGAGTGGTTCCAGGTCACCGTCGGCGGCCGCGAAGGCACGCGCGCCACGCTGGGCAAGGTGATCGGCCCCAGCTTCGCCGCCGCCCAGGTGCCCGAGGTGATCGCCCGCCTGCTCGAAACCTATGTGGCCCGCCGGCTGGAGGGCGAGCCCTTCATCGACGCGGTGGAGCGCCTCGGCCTCGACCCCTTCCGCCAGGCGGTTTATGGAGACAGCCATGCCCCACGTCATTAAGCACG
>JAKLLO010000001.1 GCA_023150095.1 Zoogloea sp.
CATGGTGTGACGTGGCAGTTTTTATGGCAGAGCGTGGGCCGTGCCCGCTGCTCCTGTGGGCGCGTGGGGGTATGGAAAGAGAGCGGGGAGATCTGCCTGGTGAGGGGCGGGCGCTGGTGCCGGGGCGTACTGGCGGTGAGCCTGGCCGTGATGGCGGTGGCCGGGCGGGGAAGCCCGGCGGGGTGTCAGGGGTGGCGGGTCAGTTCCAGCCGAAGGGCACGCGGATTTCCTCGAAATCGCCGTCCACCAGCTTGTCCTCGGCATTGAAGACGAGTTGCAGGATCACGTCGGTGTGGCCGCCGAGCCAGTTCTTCGAGACCGGGATCTTGCCGAAGATGCAGGGCCCGCCGCCAGGGCGCAGGCGCGACGTCATGGTGTTGGAGCGGGCGAGGGATTCGCATTCGCTGCGGCTGTGCACCGAGAGCGTGGTGTTGCGCGCCTTGAGGTTCTGGATGGCGTCGGCCAGGGGATAGCCGGGCGCAAACTGCTGCTTCAGCTCGGGGACGAGGGGCGAGGGCGGTTCTTCGCAGCCGGCAAGGGCGAGGGCGGCGAGGAGAGCGGCGGTGGGGATGGCGCGGAACCTGGACATGACGGACAAGGCTGAAAAGGACGCCCGCGAGTATCCCACGGCCCGGCGCGGGCGGGCAGCGGCGGACGGGTTTTGTGGTGCCTTGATGGATGATTCGGGCGGATTGCTGGGGCCGCCGGACGATCCGCCCGAGGGTCAGCCGCGCCGCAGCTTGCGGTAGAGCGTGGTGCGGGTGATGCCCAGCTCCCGCGCGGCGGCGGAGATGTTGCCGGCGTGGCGCGCGACCGTCTCTTCCACCAGCCGGGTTTCGGCGGCGCGCAGGCTTTGCGTGGTGGGCCGGGTTTCGTTGGCGTCGATCAGGTCGTGGGGCAGGTGGTCGGGGGTGATGGTGGCTTCGTCCGGCCCCAGCATGGCGGTGGCGAGGCGCAGCACGTTCTTCAGTTCGCGGATGTTGCCTGGCCACTGGTGGCGGCGGATCACATCCAGCGTGGCGGCCGCCAGGCGCAGCGGGCGGTCGGGCGATTCGTCCCGCAGGATGCGGCGGGCCAGGGCGTCGATGTCGCTGCGTTCGCGCAGGGTGGGCAGCGCGAGGCTCATGGCCGACAGGCGGAAATACAGATCGGGGCGGAACTCGCCGGTCTCGCACAGGGTTTTGAGGGGGCGGTGGCTGGCGCACACCAGGGCCAGGTCGATGGCTTCTTCGGGCCCGCCGCCCAGGGGGGTGACCCGGCGGGTTTCGAGCACCCGCAGCAGCACGGCCTGCAGGCGCAGGGGCATGTCGCCGATTTCGTCGAGGAACAGGGTGCCGCCGTGGGCTTCGCGCAGCTTGCCGCGGGCGCCTTCGCCCCGGGCGCCGGTGTAGGCGCCGGCCCGGTAGCCGAAGAGCTCGGCCTCGATCAGGTTGGCGGGGATGGCCGCGCAGTTGATGGCCACGAAGGGGCCGTCCCGGCGCGGGCTGCTGTGGTGGAAGGCTTGGGCGAAGACTTCCTTGCCGGTGCCGGTCTCGCCCTGGATGAGCAGCGGGATGTCGAGCCCGACGATGCGCCGGGCGCGGCGGACGGCAGAGGCCACGGTGTGGTCGCCCAGGTCGAGGTCTTCGAGGGTGATGCCGCGGCGGGCCGTGGGCATGTCGGGCGCGCTGGCGGCCACCGGGCGCAGGGCCTGCAGCCGGCCGGCCTGGACTCGGGCGGCGAATTCACGGCCACCGTGGGCGCACAGCAGGGTGGGGCGCAGGCTGCTCGACAGGGCGTGGTCGAGGAGGGTGGTCCAGCGGGTCTCGAAGATCCGCGAGAAGGCCGGGCGCTCCTTGCGGCTGTCGCCGATGCCCAGCAGGGTTTCGCCGCGCCGGTTGCAGGCGAGCAACTCGCCGGCTTCGTTGAACACCGCGAGCCCTTCGAGGGGCGAGGCCAGCGCTTCGGCCTGGGGGTGAAAGCGGATCGTCACCGCGGCCTCGGCGATGCTCTCAATGAGGCGGTTCTCGATGATCTCGGCCGTGGTCTGGATCAGCGCCTGGGCGTGGATCTGACTGAGCTGGACCGAGGTGGAGATGTCGAGGATGCCCAGCACGCCGCCAGCGGGGCCGTGGATCGGGGTGGCGACGCAGGTGAGGAAGCGGTTGCGCTCGAGGAAGTGGTCGGAGCCGACCACCGCCACCGGGCGCTGTTCGGCCAGCGCGGTGCCGATGGCGTTGGTGCCCATGGTGCATTCGGCCCATGACACGCCGGGTTGCAGCGCGACCCGCGCGGCGCGTTCGGCGAAGTCGGCGTCGCCCACCGCGCGCAGGATCATGCCGGAATCGTCGGCCAGCAGGATGGTGGAGGACGAGCGGGCGATCTGCTGGTGCAGGTGCTCCATGATCGGCTGGGCGTAGGCCACCAGCCGCGCGTTGCCTTCAAGCCGGTCGGCCAGGCTGGATCGGGGGATGAGGCCATCGGGCAGGTGCTCGTTGTTACGCAGGCCGTTGGCGGCGCAGCGCTCCCAGGAGCGCCGGATGGCTTCCTCTGCGGGGATTGGCGAGTTGGGATCTTCGTTCTTCACGGGTGAGCCCGTGCAGGAAACATGCCAGAGGATTGGCCCGATCCATGGCCCCCTAAAGGCCGGCGGTGGTCGCGAAAGTGTTCCGTGGTGCGTGTCGGGATGGAGCAGGTGTGCAGCCGCGGAGCAGCGCTGCTGCTCGCCCGGATGGTGCCCGGTTCGGGCAAGTGCTTGTTGGAAAAGGGATTGGCCTCAAGTGGGCGGCGGGTGGCATGGGCGCACGGAATTTGCACTGTTGGCGGGGCGGGCGGTCTGCAGGCCGTCGCCAAAATCAATCACAAGTCCGATCCAAGGAGGAGCTATGAAATTCATTCCGATGATGTGCGCGATTGCGCTGGGTGCGGCCGCGGCTGCGCCGGCGATGGCGTCCGAGGAGATCATCAAGAAGGCGCGCTGTGTGGCTTGCCACGCGGTGGACCAGAAGCGTGTCGGTCCGTCGTACAAGGACGTGGCGGCCAAGTACAAGGGCCAGGCCGACGCCGTGGCGGTGCTTTCCGCCAAGGTGCGTCATGGTGGCTCCGGGGTGTGGGGGCAGGTTCCGATGACTCCGAACGGCCCGGACAAGATCAGTGATGCTGATCTGAAGGCCGCGATCGAGTGGATCCTGAAGCTCTGATGTGCAAAGTGCACACCTGCTCCAGAATGGAGCAGGTGTGTCGGGATGGTTCAGTTTGTGTCGCGACGCCCTGTGTCAGGGCTGCACGACGACGCCCCACGGCAGCTCGCCGACGGGGATTTCACTGATGGTGGCGAGGCGTTCGGTGTCGATCACCGAGACGCTGTTGGAGCGGCCGTTGGCCACGTAGAGTTTGCGGCCATCGGGGGTGAGGGCCATGTTCCAGGGCCGCTTGCCCACCGGCAGGGTGGCTTCGACCTGGTGGTCGGCGGTGCGGATCACGCTCACCGTGCCGTCCTTGCCGTTGGAAACATAAACGCGGCGGCCGTCCGGCGCCACGGCCACGCCGTTCGAGAAGGTGCCGGCCTTGATCGAGGCGATCACCTTGCGCTTGCCCATGTCGATGGCGTAGACGGTGCTCACCAGCTCGCAGGCCACGTAGGCGCGGCTGCCATCCGGGGTGAAGCCGATGCCGCGGGGGCGGGCGCCCACCGGGATCTGCGCCACCTGGCGGCGGGCCTTCAGGTCCACCAGGTCGACCTGTTCGGCGTCTTCGGCGCTCACCAGCAGCCAGCGGCCGTCTGGGCTGAACACCGCATGTTCCGGGTTCTTGCCGCGCACCCGGATGTCGGCGAGCTTGCGCCCGCTGGCCGCATCGAGCACCACCACGCTGTTGGATTCCTCCACCGCCACCGCCACCCGCTTGCGGTCGGCGGAGACGCTGACGCCTTCGGGCGATTCACCCAGATGGACGTGCCGGGTGGGCTCCTTGGCGCTGATGTCGACGATCACCATGCCATCCGACGGGGCCTCGCTGATGAAGAGGCGCTTGCCGTCGCTGGCGATGCCGCGGGGGCGGGCGCCGCCGGGCAGGGTGCGCACGACGGTGTCGGTGGCGGTGTCGATCACCGATACCGTGCCGGATTTTTCGTTGGGGACGTAGGCGAAGGGCGCGGCGAGCGCCGCTGCGGGAAGCAGGGCGCAGCCGGCCAGCAGGGTGCGGATCATGGAATCAGAGCGTGGGCTGGACATGAGTGATGCCGTGACGGGCGAAGATGGACGCGACGGTGCCATTCTTCTGCAGTGTGCGCAGGGCCTCGCCGATGGTGTTGGCGAGCGCCGTCTCCTCGGCCTTGACGGCCATGCCGATGGGCCAGCTGTTGATCTTGAGTTCCGGCATCTGGACCACTTCGATGACGAAGCGGTTGTCCTTGCCGAGGGCCTGCTCGATCTCGGAGCGGGGCCCCATCACGGCGGCGAGGTCGCCGGCCTTCAGCTTTTCCACGGCACTCGCCACGCTGTTGAAATGCACGACGTTCTCACGCAGGCGGCCGTTGAGCACGCCGAGCAGGAAGGCGTCGGCAAGGGTGCGGCCCTCGACACCGATCTTCTCGCGAGTGAAGACTTCGAGCGCGCTGGCAGCCGAGCCGCGGATCGCGCCGATGCGCTGGACGCGGGCGACGGCGATGGTCTCGAGGTGGTACGGGCCGAAGATCCTGACCTTGTCGTTCTTGCCCTGGAGGTAGGAATCCACCGGCACGTGCATCATCACGTCGGCGGGCTGCTGGCCGAGGTAATGGCCCTTCCAGACCATGTTCCGCAGGTCGTCGTCCATGTCCTCGTCGGCGTTGTAGCCGACCACCTGGGTGGCGATGCCGAGCTGCTTGCCCAGCGCCTGGGCCAGCTCCACGTCGATCCCGGCGCCCTTGTCGGACCAGGGGGAGAAGCCGTTGTAGACGGCAACCTTCAGGCTGCCGCGCTGGCGGATCTCGTCCAGCCCGTCGGCCCGAGCCGGCAGGCTGGTGGCCAGGGCCGCAGCCCCGGCAGCAAGGAGGAAGCGACGACGATCAGTCTTCACGCACGGTCTCCAGCCAGGCGCGGATGGTCCACATCGCTTCCTGGGACAGGATGCCTTCGAACGGGGGCATGTACACGCGGCCGTCGCGGGTGGCGCCGTGGCGGATGCGCTGCAGGAAGATCTCGTCGCCTTCCTGGCCGGCCGGCAGGTAGCGCAGATCCGGGGCGATGCCGCCGGAGACGGCGCCCAGGCCGTGGCAGCGGGCGCAGTTCTGGTTGAACGCGGAGGAGCCGATGCGGATCGCTTCCTTGTCGCCCAGGTAGGGGTTCTTGGCGAGCCACTCCTTGCCCAGCTGCTTGAGGGAGGAGGTGTCCACCGCCTGGGGCGTCACGTCGCCGTGGGCAATGACGGCACCGGCCGCCAGGGCCAGGACGGCGGCGGAGAGGGCACGGAGAGGGCGGGAGAAGAAGTTGCGAGCAGTCACCTGGGTCACCTTTGGTCTGGATTGGAATGCGTCGAGCGATGGGGCGCGGGGCGCAGCAGGCATCGCCGTGGTGGGCATCATTCAGCAAGGGGCGTGCCACTTGTCACGGCCGGAAGCAGGTGTCCCGGCTTTCCGGCGCTGGGGGCGGGTTTCTTAGTTTTTCTTATGGATGGATAAACTGGAACGGAGTTTGCTCATGGATACCCGCCGTGGAGCAGTCACATTGCTGAAATATGATTCGACTGCTACATTTTGGAGCACTCACCATAAAGCGGGCGAAAACCCGGAACACAATCCGTTATAGCGGAGGAGACGAACACATGCAGGTACCTTTCAATACCGAGGCCCGCTCGATGAGCCTCCAGGAGGCGCGCTCCCTGTATTTCGATCGGGGTGAGGTGCCGGAAGCCCTGCTTGACCGGAACGTGTTGCGCTCCTGGGAGCGCTGCCGGCAGGCGGGTCTCGATCCCGCCTTCAAGGGCACCCGCGATCCGGACATGCGCGCCGTGACCGAAGCCCGCGAACGCAACCGCACCCTGCTGTCCCACGCCCAGCCGGTGCTGGAACACCTCTTCGAGCAGATCCGCAACTCCCACAGCATGGTGATCCTGGCCGACGCCCAGGGCATGCTGATCCAGAGCTACGGCGATCCGGATTTCCTGAGTCGCGCCGAACAGGTCGCCCTGCGCCCGGGCGCCAGCTGGAACGAATTTGATCGCGGAACAAATGCAGTCGGGACTGCACTTGCCGAACGCAATGCCGTAAATGTCTTCGGCTCCGAACACTTCTTCGAGAGCAACGCCTTTCTCACCTGCAGTGCCGCGCCCATCCAGGACGCGCAAGGGCGTCTGATCGGGGCGCTGGACATCTCCAGCGACTACCGGGCTTATCAACGCCACTCCCTGGGTCTCGTCAAGATGTCGTCCCGTATCATCGAAAAACGTATCTTCGAAGCGGAGTTCGCCCACCAGGGCCTGCTCAGCTTCCACTCCCGCCCGGACCACGTGGGCAGCCTGTGCGAAGCGCTGCTCGCCATCGGCCCGGACGGCGACCTGCTGGGTGCCGACCAGGCCGCCCTCGACCTCCTCGGGATGCGCCGCGAGGATCTGCCCCGCCGCCACTACACCATGCTGTTCGACGTGCCCCTCGGCACCCTGGTCGACCGCGCCCGGCGCGACCCGTCGTCGCTGATCGCCATCAGCGGCCGCAACGGCGAGCGCTTCTACGGCCGGCTGCGCGGCAATCTCACCGCCCTGGCCACCTCCGGCCCGGTGCTGCTGGATGCCCGCGGCGAGCGCGTCGGCAAGTCGGCCAAGGTCGAGAACGTCCGCCCGACCGCCCGCGCAGGCTTGACCCTCAAATCCCTGTCCACCGGCGACGAGCGCCTGCAGGCCGCCATCGACAAGGCCAGCCGCGTGCTCGGCCGCGACATCCCGATCCTGATCCAGGGTGAATCCGGCGCCGGCAAGGAGATGTTCGCCAAGGCCTTCCACAACAGCGGCCCCCGCGGCCAGGGCCCCTTCGTGGCGCTCAACTGTGCGGCGATCCCCGAAACCCTGATCGAATCCGAGCTCTTCGGCTATTCCGGCGGTGCCTTCACCGGCGCCCGCAAGGAAGGCGCGGTCGGCAAGATCCAGCAGGCCCACGGCGGTACGCTGTTCCTCGACGAAATCGGCGACATGCCCCTGTCGCTCCAGGCCCGCCTGCTGCGCGTGCTCCAGGAGCGCTGCGTGACCCCGCTCGGCACCAACAAGAGCATCCCGGTGGACATCACCCTGGTCTGCGCCACCCACCGCCGGCTGAAGGAAGAAGTGGCCCGCGGCGGTTTCCGCGAGGACTTGTACTACCGCCTCAACGGCCTGTGCATCAACCTGCCGTCGCTGCGCGAGCGCAGCGACATCGGCAGCCTGATCGACAAGCTGCTCCGCGAAGAGGCCGGCCCCGACCGCCCGGTCACCGTCTCCAGTAGGGTGATGGATGCCTTCCTGCGCTACCGCTGGCCGGGCAACATCCGCCAGCTCGGCAACGTCATCAAGGTGGGCATCGCGCTGCTGGATGACGACGAGGACGTGATCGAGACCTGGCACCTGCCCGACGACGTGTTCGAGGAGATCGGCGCGCTGGCCTCGGCCAACCCGGCCGCGCCCGAGCCTGCCGCCGCCCGCGTTGCCGAGACCATGCCCTGTGCCGAGGCCGTGCCCACCAGCGCTGCAGCCTTCGGCCGTCTGGAGGAGATCGAGCGCGACATGATCCAGCGCACCCTCGAAGCCGAAAACGGCAACATCTCGGCCGCCGCCCGCCGGCTGGGGATCAGCCGCAACACCCTGTACCGCAAGCTCGGCCGCTTCTGATCCCGCCTGGCGCCCGCCGGCCAGCCTCCGCACCACAGCAGAAAGCCCTCGATCCGAGGGCTTTCTGCTTTTTTTGCGCCCGATGTGGCAGGGCGCGTTGCCGATGTCGGTCAGGAGTCTGTCGTTCAGCTTGCATCCGGCACGCCCAGCCGGCGGCGGAGGGTTTCGGAGGGGAGCTCGCCGAACATCGCCTTGTAGTCGGCGGCGAAGTGGGAGAGGTGCAGGAAGCCCCACTGCAGCGCCACGTCTGTGACCGATTCGCGGCCGTCCCCGTTACGCAGGGCGCGGCGCACGCCGTTGAGGCGCATGGCCCGCAGGAAGCTCACCGGGTTTACGTCGAGCACGTCCTGGAAGCTGTACTGCAGCGTGCGCCGGGAAACATTGAGCTCGGCGCACAGGTCGGCCACGGTGATGGGCTCGTTTACGTGGTGGCGCATGTATTCCCGGGCGCGATCGACGATCTGGCGGCGGGCCTGGCTGGTGGATGGCGGACGAAGCGCATCGGCGCCGTTGCCGATTACGGCTAGCAGGCTGTCGAAGATGGCGTGCTCCATCGCCTTGCGCATGGCGGCGTGCCCAAGAATGTGCGGGGTGTTGCGGGCGGTGTCGAGCACGGTGAGGAGCAGGGCGCTGAGCTCCTGCATCTTCTCGGCGCTGCTGGGGATGATCCGCCGCTTGCCGAGTTCGGCCTCGATGTCGCGGCCTTCGGTACGCAGGGCGTAGTCGTTGAAGACTCCCTTGTCGGTGGTGATGGCCACCACGTCGAGCTTGCGCGGGGTGCGGAAATCGAGCTCCTCGCCGCCATGCAAAGTGAGCATCGTGTCCCGGTCGAAGGACTCGCCGCAGTACCAGCCCTGGCCTTCGAGGTTGAGCGGAATCCCGAATGTCCGCGAGCCTTTCCAGGAAGATCCGGCCTCGTGAACCATCTGGTTCGTACGCTCACGGAATACCTGCACATTGCCGAACCAGGCCTCTTCGATCTCGCCGTTGAAACGGCCCGGCGAGAGCTGTTCGTAGGTCTGGATCCACTGTTGCAGGCTGCATGCGTGCTCGTGGGCGTCTTCGGTGCGGGTGGTGGCAAACGCGCTGAACGGGCTGGGTTCGGTGCCGCTTCTCCTGGGCAGAAATTCCATGGCTGTGCTCTCTTCTTGGTGTGGTTTTGGGGCGGTCTTACGACTCTTAAAATCAAAGTAATACCAATCGCCCCAAATCCGCAAGGGTCTTGTAGCTCTTGTTGTGCAGCGCACAACGATGGTGCAGTGCACACAAAAATCCCCTTTTTGGACAGTCACTTGCACCAAATTGGATTTGCCGATATTGGATAGCGCCCTTTTTGGGCAGCCCCCACTATGCCTCCAACCGCAGCCCGGAACGCCACGTCCGGATCGCGGGAAACCCGCCCCGGGATTGCCCGGGCGGGACGACTGACAGGTGCCCCCGACAGAGAGACGACGGCTCGGGCACCGCAGCAAGAAGGAGGAAAACGTGCTTCGAAAATCGTTAGCGGGGAGCTTGCTGTTGCTGGGCCTGTGTGCCGGCGCCAGCGCCGAACTGGCTCCGGAAGTGATAACCACCGGCAAGCTGCCGCCGGCAAATCCGTATCGCATCTATCTGTCGGACGTTTCCATCGGCCACATCGTGGACGGACGCCTGCACGTGGTGGATGGCACCTCGTTGCGCTACGAGGGGGTGATCGCCACGGGCTACGCCGGTCAGGCCATCCTGTCGGCGGATCGCAAGGAAATCTTCGTTGCGACCACCTACTACACGCGGCTCAACCACGGCACCCGCACCGACGTGGTGGACGTGCATGACGCCCAGACCCTCGCCAAGACCGGCGAGATCGCCATCCCGCCGCGCCACGCCCAGTCGCTCAACTACAAGGGCACGATCCGGCCCTCGAGCGACGGGCGCTGGCTGTTCGTGCAGTTCGCCACCCCGGCCACCTCGGTGGGCGTGATCGACCTGAAGGAACGCCGGATGGTGGCCGAGGTGGCGACCCCGGGCTGCTGGAGCATCCTGCCGGCGGCCAGCACCGGCGGGCGTTTCTCCACCGTGTGCGGTGACGGCACGCTGCTCACCGTCAGCCTCGACGCCGCCGGTCAGGTGGCGAGCCAGAAGCGCAGCGCCAAGTTCTTCGACGCCGACAAGGACCCGATCTTCATCCACGGCGAGCAGGACGGCGACAGCTACCGCTTCGTGTCCTTCCTGGGCGACGTCTACACCGCCCACGTGGGCGGCGAGGTGGCGAGCTTCGACGCCCCCTGGTCGATCCTCTCGGCCGCCGACCGCAAGCAGGGCTGGCGCCCCGGCGGCTACCAGCTGATCGCCCAGCACAACGCCAGCGGCCGGCTGTTCGTGGGGATGCACGACAAGGGCTTCGAGGGCAGCCACAAGACGCCGGCCAAGGAGATCTGGACCGTCGATCTGGCCAGCAAGAAGCGCGTCGCCCGCACCCCCGGCAACGGCGCCATCGCGCTGGCGGTGAGCCAGGGCGACGGTGCCCGCCTGTTCGCCTACGACGGCGTGAAGGCCGCCATCGCGGTGTTCGACGCGAAGGGCAAGCTCGCCCTCGCCAAGCGCATGGAAGGCATCGGCGAAACGCCCACCCAGATGGAGCTGCACTGATGGACGCCCTGGCTCTTGACCCCGTGCTGGCCCGCGCCTGCGGGGCGGCGATCGCGGTGGTGCTGCTCACCGGGGCGTGGCAGAAGCTGCGCGACCTGGCGGTCTTCGAGGCATCGGTCGAGCTGTACCGGCTGCTGCCCGAAGCCCTGGTGCCGCTCTTCGCCCGGGCCTTCCCGGTGCTGGAGGCGGTGGCGGGTGTGGCCCTGCTGCTGGATGCCACCCGCAGCGTCGGGCTGGTGCTGTCGGTGGCGGTGCTCGGCCTTGCCACTGCCGGCGTCGTCGCCAACCTGCTGCGCGGCCACACCGACATCGACTGCGGCTGCGGCGGAGCAGGGGGGCACACCACCCTCAGCTGGGCGCTCCCCGCCCGCAACACCCTGCTGATGATCCTCGCCGTGCTCGGCGGACAGGACGGCGGCAGCCGCGACCTGATGTGGATCGACTACCTCAGCGTCGCCGGCGGCACCCTCGCCCTGTTCGGCCTCTACGCCACCGCCAACCAGCTGATGGCCAACCACCCCCGCCTTATTCAATTGAGGAACTGATCATGAACGAAGCCCTGATGATTTCGAACGTGCTGCTGTGGATCGCCGTCCTGGCCGCCCTCGTCGGACTGTTTGCCCTGGCCCGCCAGATCGGCGTGCTGTACGAGCGCGTCGCCCCGATGGGCGCGCTGATGATGGACACCGGCCCCAAGGTCGGCGAGGCCTCGCCGGTGTTCGATCTGCCGGCGCTGGTGGGCAACACCCGCGTCACCATCGGCCGCCCGGCCGACAAGAGCACGCTGCTGTTCTTCCTGTCGCCCACCTGCCCGGTGTGCAAGAAGCTGCTGCCCATCCTCCGCTCGGTCAATCGCACCGAGCAGGACTGGCTGCGCGTGGTGCTCACCTCCGACGGCGAGCAGCCCGAGCACCTGGCCTTCTACGAGAAGGCCGACCTGAAGGAATTCCCCTACGTGCTGTCCAGCGAGCCCGGCATCGCCTACCGGGTGGCCAAGCTGCCCTACGCGGTGCTCCTCAACGAGCACGGCCGGGTGGTGGCCAAGGGCCTGGTGAATTCCCGCGAGCAGCTCGAAAGCCTCTTCACCGCCAAGGAGATGGGCGTCGCCTCGGTGCAGGACTTCATCGACCACCAGCACGCCTGACCGCCCCCAACCCCAAGGAGAGACAACCATGAAATGGCTCGATGACCTGTTCGAGCGGAAGACCCGCAAGGTGGCGCAGCAGAGCTCGCGCCGCGGGGCCCTGATCCGCATCGGCAAGCTGATGGTCGGCACCGCCTTCGTGCTGCCGGTGCTGCCCTTCGACCGCACCGCCCAGGCCGCCGCCGGCGCGGCCCGCAAGGCCGCCAACGCCAAGCCCGGCGACCAGGATTGCGAATACTGGCGCTACTGCGCCCAGGACGGCTACCTGTGCTCGTGCTGCGGCGGCACCGCCTCCACCTGCCCGCCGGGCACCGAGGCCTCGAAGGTGGCCTGGATCGGCACCTGCCGCAACCCGGACGACGGCAAGGACTACCTCATCAGCTACAACGACTGCTGCGGCAAGACCGCCTGCGGACGCTGCCTGTGCAACACCAACGAGCGGGAACGGCCGGCCTACCGGATGGGCGTGCATAACGACATCAACTGGTGCATGTCCAACGACTCGACGATGTTCCACTGCACGCTCGCGGCGGTGGTCGGCGTGGCCGAAGGCTGAGGGTGAGGCCTGCCATGCGTACCCTGCTCGCCAGCCTTCTTTGTGCAGCGGCCTTGCCCGCGGTGGCCGCCGACGGCGCCGCGGTCTTCGCCACCCACTGCGTGATGTGCCACCAGCCGGGCGGCACCGGCCTGCCGGGCATCGCCCCGCCGCTGGCCGGCACCCTGGGCGAACGCCTGCAGGTGGCCGGCCGCGGCTACCTGCCCCGGGTGGTCACCCACGGCATGGTCGGCCCGATCACGGTGCAGGGCACGCGCTACACCGGCTCCATGCCGTCCTTCGCTCAGCTGCCGGATGCCGATCTGGCCGCGGTGCTCAACCACGTCGTCGGCAGCTTCAACGCCGGCAGCGTGCCTGACACCCACCCGCCCTACACCGCGGCCGACCTGGCCGAGGCCCGGGCCGAGCAGCTCGCGCCCCATCAGGTGCGCAAGCTGCGGGACGGGGCTGCGGGTGCGGGCGGCACGGCTGGCAAAGGGAGCGGGTCATGAAGGCCGCCCGGCTCGCCCTGGCTGCCGCCCTCCTGGGCGGTGGGCTGGCCGCCGGGCCGGCCGTGGCCGACGCCGACCACACGGCGCGGATGCAGTACATCCTGCACTGCGCCGGCTGCCACCAGGCCGACGGCCACGGCGCCCCCGATTCCGGCGTGCCCGACATGCGCGGCCAGCTCGGCCACTTCCTCAAGCTGCCCGAGGGCCGGGCCTTTCTCGTGAAGGTGCCGGGCACCTCGAATTCCGCCCTCTCCAACCGGGAGGTCACCCGGCTCCTCAACTGGATGGTGCGCAGCTTCTCGGCGCCCACCCTGCCGGCGGATTTCGTCCCCTACACCGAGGCGGAGGTCACCGCCTTGCGCAGCGCCCCGCTGGACAACGTGGCCGGAGAGCGGGCGGCCATCGTCACCCGGCTTGCCGGGCAGGGCATCACGATCCGCTAGCCATCGATTCAAACCTTCGACAGGGAGTTCTCATCATGCAAAAACAAGCCAACACCCCCTTCAGGCCGCGTGTCGTGGGCGCTGCCCTCGCGCTGGCCTTTACCGCCACGTTGTCGATCAACGCGTCGGCGGCGGTCTCCGAGCAGGAAGCCACCCGGCTGGGCAAGGATCTCACCCCCGTCGGCGCCGAGAAGGCCGCCAGCAAGGACGGCGCCGTGCCCGCCTGGGATGGCGGCATGACCAAGGTGCCCGCCGGCTGGAAGCCCGGCCGCCTCGACCCCTACAAGGACGACAAGCCGCTGTACTCGGTGGACGCGTCCAACCTCGACAAGTACGCCGACAAGGTGCCCCCGGGCCAGGCCGCCCTCATCAAGGCCTACAAGGGCTACAAGCTGGATGTGTACCCCAGCCACCGCAGCTGCCCGGCGCCGGACATCGTGGCCGAGCGCACCAAGAAGAACGCCACCTACGCCAGGATCGGCGACGACGGCTGGCGGCTGGAGCAGGCCTACGGCGCCGGCGTGCCCTTCCCGATCCCCAAGAGCGGCGTCGAGGTGCTGTGGAACTACAAGACCCGCTACACCGGCCTCGGCCGCCGCGCCCAGATCTCGGCGCTGATGCCCGACAAGGACGGCTCCATCGTCGAGACCAAGCAGTGGTTCTTCGAGATGTACCCCTTCAACGATCCCAAGACCACCACCCTCAAGGACGTGGAAGGTATCGACTCGAAGCTGCTGTATGACGTGCTCTCCCCGCCGTCCCGCGCCGGCGAGGGCTACCTGATCCACGCCTACCTCGACAAGCCCCAGGATGCCTGGATCTACTTCCCCGGCCAGCGCCGCGTGCGCCGTTCGCCCACCTTCGCCTACGACAACCCCATCGCCGGTTTCGACAACCTGTACTTCGTCGACCAGATCAACATGTTCACCGGCGCGCCGGACCGCTACGACTTCAAGCTGGTGGGCAAGAAGGAGATGATCGTCCCGTACAACTCCTACAAGCTCATCGACAAGAAGAACAAGTTCAAGGACATGCTCGGACCCGAGTACGTCAAGCGCGACTTCATGCGCTACGAGACCCACCGCGTGTGGGTGGTCGAGGCCACGGTGAAGGGCGACAAGCGCCACAGCTTCGCCAAGCGCGTGTTCTACATCGACGAGGATTCGTGGGCGCTGCTCCACGTGGATATGTACGACGCCAAGGGCAACCTGTGGCGCGTGCAGGAAGGCAGCCTGTGGGCCGCCCCTGAAGTGGGCGCATGCATCTCGTACGAATACCAGATGTACGACCTCGTGGCCCGTCGCTACGTGACCGACAACTGGACCGCCGAGGGCGAGGTGCTCGACCTCACCGCCGGCAAGGAAGGCCGCGTCAACGCCGCCACCTTCAGCCAGGACGAACTGCGTCGCCGCGGCGAACGCTGATCTGCGCCCCTCACTCAGGAGATTCCCATCATGCACATTCAGGCGATCTCGCATCGCCGGGCCGGGCTTCGCCTGGCGCCGGCGACCCTTGCGGTGGCGGCGGCCGTGGCCGGCTGGTCCGCCCCCTCCCAGGCGGTGCGTTTCGGCAGCGAAGAAGGGCTGTCGGGCAGCTTCGATTCGGTGGTGTCCTTCGGCATGACCCGGCGCATGTCGGGCACCGATTGCCGCACCATCGGCAACGACAGCGGCGGCTGCAACAACGGCACCAACAACGAGCTGCAGGCCCGCCAGGGCGCCAACGGCTACGCCAACGCCGACTTCAACTTCACCAACTTCGACGACGGCAACCTCAACTACAAGAAAGGCGACATCGTGTCGGCGGTGCTCAAGGGCACCCACGACCTGTCGCTGAAGGCGCCGGAGGGCTGGAGCGCCCTGGGCCGGGTGTATTGGTTCCACGACTTCCGCTCGGACGAGACCCGCCGCACCGACCTCACCGAATCGTCGGTCACCGCCAAGGCCACGCTGCTCGACGCGTGGATCGCCAAGGAGGTGCGCTACGGCGACCAGCGGGGCAAGATCAAGCTCGGCAACCAGGTGATCTCGTGGGGTGAGGACATCTTCATCCTGGGCGGGGTGAATCAGATCAACGCCCTCGACCTGCAGAAGTTCCACGTGCCCGGCACTCAGCTCAAGGAGATCTTCGTGCCGGCGCCGATGGTGTCGTGGTCCGGCGGCATCACCGACAAGCTGGGGCTGGAGGCCTACTACCAGTTTGCCTGGAACAGCTTCAAGTTCGACCCGGCCGGCACCTTCTTCTCGACCGCCGACGTGATCGGCAAGGGCAACCGGGTGGCCTACATGCCCACCTCGATCTGCAACGACTTCGGCCTGCCCACGCCCTGCGGCGACCGCTCCGGCCTCACCGACCAGCAGATGATCAGCAACGGCACCGCGCTGCCTTACCTGGGCCAGCAGAAGCCCGGCTGGGGCGGGCAGTTCGGCCTAAACCTTCGCTACAACGCCGAGGAGATCGACACCGAGTTCGCCTTCACCTACCAGCGCTACCACGACAAGCTGCCCTTCCTGGGCTTCACCGGCACGGGCGCCGGGGCGGTGACCGGCTACTTCCTCGCCTACGGGCAGGACAAGGACTTGTTCGCCATCTCCGGCAACACAAAGGTGGGCGACGTGGCGGTGGGCATGGAGCTGTCGTTCCGCCCGCGGGACAGCGTCGGCGTCGATCCGACGGTGCCCTTCGGCCAGGTGTTCGGCGGGCCCTTCAACAAGAACAGCGTGTATGACGTGGGCCGCCACCCGGGCTACGTGGAAGAGAAGAAGTGGCAGTACCACGTGACCGCCTTCTACACCTTCTCCCGCAACGACCCGCTGGGCGGGCTGGCCACTGCGCTGGGCGCAACCGACGGCTTCATCCTCTCCGAGGCCGCCGTCGCCCACTACCCGGACCTCGACCGCTCGGGCTACACGCCGTACTTCCTGCCCAACTACGCGCTGCCGGATCGCACGTCCTGGGGCTACGTGGCCGAGATCGGCTTCAACTACCCCAACGTGATGGGCAGCGGCATCACCCTCACGCCCCAGCTCGACTTCGCCCACGACGTGAAGGGCACCAGCCCCAACGCCATCCCCTTCGTGGAGGGGCGCAAGGCGGCCACCCTGTCGCTGTTCGCCAACTACCGGGACCGCTGGAAAGGCGCCCTGCAGTACGTGAATTTCTCGGGCGGCGGTGCCAACAACCTGATGCGCGACCGGGATTTCCTGGCCGCCAGCGTCTCCTACTCGTTCTGACCCGCAAGGCCGGGGCGTGGCCATCCGCCGCGCCCCGGCCCAGACAGGAAACCCCAACATGATCGAGAAACTGGTCATCGGCCTGCAGCGCTTCTTCTTCGGACACCGGCTGCTGACCCTGGGCGTGCTGCTGGCCTTCACCGCCCTGATGGGGGTGTTTGCCGCACAGCTCAGGATGTCGGCCGGCTTCGACAAGCAGCTGCCGCAGGACCACGAATACATCCAGACCTTCAACCAGTACCGGGATGTCCTCTTCGGCGCCAACCGCATCATCGTGGTGGTCGAATCGAAGAAGGGCGACATCTGGAACGAGAAGGCCCTCACCAAGCTCTATGACGTAACCCAGGCGCTGTTCTTCATGCCGGGCGTGGATCGGCGCACCGTCACCTCGCTGTGGACGCCAAACACCCGGGCGGTGCAGATCACCGAGGAGGGCATGAAGGCCGAGGACGTGATCGGCGGCGACGTGACGGTGAAATCCCTCACCGCCGACAACATCGCCGGCATCCGCGAGCGCACCATCATTGGTGGCTTCATGGGCAGCCTGGTGGCCAACGACGGCTCCGGCGCAATGGTGGTGGCCGAGCTGGCCGACCCCGACCCGGCCACCGGCAAGCGCCTCGACTACTTCGACTTCAGCCGCAAGCTTGAGGCCGAGGTGCGAGACAAGTTCGCCGACGCCGACACCAGCATCCGCATCATCGGTTTCGCCAAGCAGATGGGCGACATCTCCGAGGGCGCCACCAGCGTCGTGGAGTTCTTCGCCCTGGCCTTCCTGCTTACGGCCGGCGCGGTGTATTGGTACACGCGCTCGTGGGTGCTCACCTTCCTTCCGCTGGCGAGCTCGCTGGTGTCGGTGGTGTGGCAGTTCGGCACCATCACGCTGCTGGGCTTCGGGCTCGATCCGCTGGCGGTGCTGGTGCCTTTCCTGGTGTTCGCGATCGGCGTCTCCCACGGCATCCAGCAGGTCAATTACATCGCCAAGGAGGTCATCAACGGCGCCGACGGCTTTACCGCCGCCACCCGCAGCTTCACCGGCCTCTTGGTGCCCGGCACGCTGGCGCTCATCACCGCCTTCGTGGGCTTTGCCACCCTGGTGCTGGTGCCCATCCCGATGATCCGCGAGCTGGCCATCACCGCGTCGGTCGGCGTGGCCTACAAGATCGTCACCAACCTCATCATGCTGCCGGTGCTGGCCAGCTTCTTCAGCTTCGACGGGCGCTTCGTGGCCCGGGCGAGCAAGGTGGAGGGCATGCGCAACCGGCTGATGGCGGCGCTGGGCGTACATATCGCCAGCCCGCGCAACGCCTTCATCGGCACCGTGGTGTGCCTCGGGCTGCTGGTGGTGGCGGTGTGGCAGAGCCAGGGCCGCCACGTGGGCCACGTGCTGCCCGGCGCGCCGGAGCTCCACAACGACTCCCGCTACAACCAGGACGTGGAAGCCGTGGTGAGCCGCTTCGGGCTCGGCCTCGACATGCTGACGGTGGTGGTCGAGACGCCCAAGGACGGCTGCTACCGCCACGAGGTGATGGCTTACGTGGATCGCCTCACGTGGTATCTCACCAACGTGCCCGGCGTGCTGTCGGCCCAGTCGCTGCCCACGCTCACCAAGCTGGCGGCCTCGGGCGTGAATGAGGGCAACCCCAAGTGGGCCTCGCTGCCGCAAGAGGAGCTGACCCTCGGCGAAGCCGTGCGCCAGGTGCCGGAGGGGCTGCGCCTCTACAACGCCGAATGCACGCTGCTGCCGGTGAATCTGTATCTCGCCGACCACAAGGCCAGCACCATCAAGGAGGTGGTGGCCGCGGTGAAGCAGTACCGCGACGCCAACCCCTTCGCCGGCGTCACGGTGCGCCTCGCCAGCGGCAACGCCGGCGTGCAGGCCGCCACCAACGAGGTGGTCGAGCATTCCGAGCTGCCGATGATGCTTTATGTGTACGCCACCATCCTGGTGCTGGTGTTCCTGGTGTATCGCGACTGGCGGGCCATGATCGCCTGCTGCGTGCCGCTCACCCTGGCCACCTTCCTGGGCTACTGGTTCATGAAGTCGCTCGACATCGGCCTCACGGTGGCGACGTTGCCGGTGATGGTGTTGGCGGTGGGCATCGGCGTGGATTACGCGTTCTATATCTACAACCGCCTGCAGATGCACCTCTCCCACGGCGAGGACATCGTCACCGCCTTCAAGCAGGCCCTGCGCGAGGTGGGCGTGGCGACGGTGTTCACCGCCGTCACCCTGTCGGTGGGTGTGGCCACCTGGTCGTTCTCGGCCCTCAAGTTCCAGGCCGACATGGGGATGCTGCTGACCTTCATGTTCATGGTGAACATGATCATGGCCATCACCCTGCTGCCCGCCCTGGCCGTGATGATCGACGTCCTGGTCCCCCGTCGCGGGCCGGTCCGGGCGCCGCTGATGATGCACTGACGGAGACGCCCATGAAACTCAAGACAACGATGACCCTGCTGCTGGCCGCCAGCCTTGCCGCCGGCGCCGTGCTGGTGACCGCCGCCGAGGGCCGGCCGGCCGGCGAAACCCCAGCCATGAAGGCCCGCCTCGCCAGCCGCGCCGGGCTGGTGGCCGTCGCCCGCGCCGGCTCCACGCTGGTGGCGGTGGGCGACTTTGGCACCGTGGTGCGCTCCGCTGACGGCGGCGAGACCTGGCAGCAGGCGGCCAGCGTGCCGGTCAGCGGCCTGCTCACCGCGGTGAGCTTTGCCGATGGCAAGAACGGCTGGGCGGTGGGCCACGGCGGGGTGATCCTCGCCACCACCGACGGCGGCGAAAACTGGACGCTCCAGCAGGTGGTGGACGGCAAGCCGGTGCTGCTGGGCGTGCATTTCACCGACGCCGCCCACGGCTACGTGGTGGGCGCCTACGGCACGGCGCTTGCCACCACCGACGGCGGCCGCAGCTGGCAGCCGATGACGGTGGGCGAGGGGCGCGACGCCGACCTGCACCTCAACCACCTCTTCGCGGCGCCCGACGGCGCGCTGATCGCCGCCGGCGAGAGCGGCTCGGCCTTTCGCTCCCGCGATGGCGGCGCGCACTGGGAGCGCCTCAACACCGGCGTGACCGGCTCGCTGTGGGGCGGGCTCGCCCGTCGCGACGGCCACCTGCTGCTGCTGGGCATGAGCGGCAAGGTGCTCGAGAGCACGGACGGTGGCAGCCACTGGCAGGTGCAGGACACCGGTACCACCCAGGCCCTCACCGGCGGCGTCGAGCGGGACGACGGCAGCCTGCTGCTGGTGGGCACCGGCGGGGCGGTGGTCACCTCCCGCGACGGCAAGCTCGTCACCCACATCCGCGACGACCGCCAGAACCTCGCCGCCGTTGCCACCGCCGGCAAGGCCGTGGTGCTGCTCGGCCAGAACGGACTCCTGCGCGAAGCCGCAGGCCAATGACTTCGGAGACCCAACCATGCTGGAAAGACTGATCGGCCTCTTGCGCGGCGAGCTGCTGGCCGAGGCCGTCGAGCGCGGCCCCTTCGAGCGGCGCCTGATCGCCGTGGCGGCTCTGCTGCTGGAAACCATGTACGTGGATCGCGTGGCCTCGGAGGCCGAGCACCAGGCCGTCAAGCGCCTGCTGATGGAGCACTTCCACCTCCCCCGCGAGCGCGTCGACGAGCTCGTCGCGGTGGCCGAGGTGCGCTACGCCGAAGCGCTAGACGACTGGGAGTTTGCCGAGGCGGTGCGCGTCGGCTTCGGCCCCGAGGAGCGCCAGGAGATCCTCACCATGCTGTGGGAGGTGGCCTACGCCGACGGCCTGGAGAAGCTTGAAGGCCGCCTGATGAGCCGCCTCGCCCGCCAGCTCGAGCTGGACGAGGACGCCGTGGCCCTGGCCCGTGCCGCCGCCAGTGCCCGATCCGGCGTGCTGCGGGGTGAGCCCGGCGACACCTGATCCCGCTTCAGCCCACACCCCGATCCCAACCCCCGGCAATCCGCCCGGATTGCCGCTCCCCATGTCGGGCCCCGGCCCGGCAGGCCCCGTTTCACCCACAAAAACCATGAAGGAGACAAGCCCATGAACAATTTCCACGGCATCGAACTGGCGGCCGGCACCGCCGCTTTCCTCACCCGACCCCGCCGCATGCTGATCGGCGCCGAGTGGCAGGAGGCCGCCAGCGGCGAGACCCTGCCGGTGATCGACCCGGCCAGCGGCGAGGCCTTTTGCCATGTGCCGGCTGGCGCTGCCGCCGACATCGACCGCGCCGTGGCCGCCGCTCGCCACGCCTTCGAGGCCGGCGAGTGGTCGCGGATGCGCCCGGTGGATCGGGAGCGCCTGCTGCTGCGGCTGGCCGATCTGGTCGAGGCCCACGCCCAGGAACTGGCCGAGCTGGAGGCCATCGACAACGGCAAGCCGGTGACGATGGCGCGCCATGTGGATGTGGCCCTGTCGGTGGATTTCCTGCGCTACATGGCGGGCTGGGCGACCAAGATCGAAGGCTCGACGATGGACGTGTCGGTGCCGCTGGTGCGGGATCGGGAGTTTTTCGGCTTCACCCGCCGCGAGCCGGTGGGCGTGGTCGGCGCGATCATCCCGTGGAACTTCCCGCTGCTGATGGCCGCCTGGAAGCTCGGTCCGGCGCTGGCCGCCGGCTGCACGATGGTGCTGAAGCCCGCCGAGGAAACACCCCTGTCGGCCCTGCGCCTCGCCGAGCTGGTGCTGGAGGCGGGTTACCCGGCCGGTGTGCTCAACGTGGTCACCGGCCTGGGCCACACCGCCGGCGCGGCGCTGGCCAGCCACAAGGGCATCGAGAAGGTGGCCTTCACCGGCTCGACGGAGGTGGGCAAGCTGGTGGGCAAGGCGGCCCTCGACAACATGACCCGGGTGTCGCTGGAGCTGGGCGGCAAGAGCCCGGTGATCGTCCTCGACGATGCCGACCCAGCCCAGGCCGTGGCGGGCGCGGCGCAGGCGATCTTCTTTAATCAGGGCCAGGTGTGCACCGCGGGCTCGCGCCTGTTCGTCCATCGCAGCCGCTTCGACGCGGTGGTGGAGCAGCTCGCCGGCATTGCCGACGGCATGAAGATCGGCCCGGGCATCGACCCCTCCACCCAGATCGGGCCGCTGGTCTCGAACATCCAGCGCCAGCGGGTGATGGGCTACATCGAGAGCGGGCTGGGCGAGGGTGCCCGGGCGGCGGCGGGCGGTTCGGCCGGTGCGGGCGCGGGCTACTTCGTGAAGCCCACGGTGCTGGTGGATGCCCGCGACGACATGCGCGTGGTGCGGGAGGAGATCTTCGGCCCGGTGGTGGTGGCCATGCCCTACGAGGATCTCGACGAGGTGGCCCGCCGTGCCAACGACACGCCCTACGGGCTGGCTGCCAGCATCTGGTCGAACGACCTGTCGCGGGTGCACCGGCTGATCCCCAAGATCAAGGCCGGCACGGTGTGGGTCAACTGCCACAACATCCTTGACAACGCGATGCCCTTTGGCGGCTACAAGCAGTCGGGCATCGGCCGCGAGATGGGCCGGGCGGTGCTCGACATGTACACCGAATCCAAGTCGGTGGTGATGATGCTGTAAGCGCGGTGCCGGGCGTCGTGGCTTGGATCCCGCGGCGCCCGGGTTTCAGTTGGGGCTCACCAGCAGCAGGGTGCCGTTGCGGTCTTCCGTCACCCACAGGCGGCCGCGGGGGTCGGCCTTGATGTCGGTGGGCGCGCCCATCGGCTGGCGGGCGCTGCGTTCCCAGCCTTCCACCAGCACATCGAAATTGCGGGCCGGCTGGCCGGCCTTGTCGAAGCGGTAGGCCACGATCCGGTGGCCCAGCCGACGATAGCCGTGGAGGCCGATCACCAGGCTGCCGCGCCAGGCGGCGGGGGCGGCCGGGCCGTCGTAGAAAGCCATGCCCAGCGGCGCCGAGTGGGCCGGCAGCAGACGCTCGGGTTTGGCGTAGCGGCTGCAGTCGCCGCTGCCGAAGGCCGGGTCGAAGGCGTCGAGCCCGGTGCAGTAGGGCCAGCCGTAGTGCTGGCCGGCGCGCACGCGGTTGAGCTCGTCCGCCGGTCGGGTGTCGGAAACGACATTGCCCGGCAGCACGTCGCGGCTGTTCTCGCCCTGCCACAGGGTGCCGTCCGGGGCGAAGGCGAGGGCCATCGAATTGCGCAGGCCGCGGGCGAAGGCGGTCACCGTCCAGCGGCCGTGTTTAAACTTGTAGCGCCAGATGGCCGAACCGGCGTCGGGCCGCTCGGCCTCGGGGCAGGGCTTGCCAGCGGGGCCGTCCTCGCAGTGATCCGAGGTGCTGCCGATGTTCACGTAGATCGCGCCATCCGGGCCGAACACGAACTGCTTGAGCGGGTGGCGCCCGCTGGCTGGCAGGTTGATGACGACCGGCTCCAGCACCGGCGGCGAGCGGTCCAGGCGGACCCGCGAGATACGGCTCGCCTCGGCGATGTAGACCGCGCCATCCGGCCCGGCCTGCAGGCCGTTGGGGCGGTCGAGCTTGGTGAGGATCGGCTTCACGTCGAAGCCACCGGGGCGGGGCGTGAGCATCAGCAGCCGCCCGGCGTTCGCGTCCCAGCGGCCCAGGTCGGCCACCAGCACGCGGCCGTCAGCCAGCGGCAGTACGCCCCGAGGAAAGCCCAGCCTGGTGGCCGCCAGCCCGACGCAGAATCCCTTGGCGACCTTCAGCGACACGGCCGGCAGGCCGGCGCATTCTCCTTGCGTCACATAGCCATCCCCCCGCTTGGCGGCGTGGGCTGACGGGCTCAGGGCCAGCGCGACGAGGAGGGCGAGGAGGCGGCGGCGCATACGCAGCTCAGGCGGCGATGTCGGCCAGGATGGCGGTGAGCAGCTGCCACACCTTGCCGACCGCCTCGATCTCGACCCGCTCGCCCGGGGCGTGGGCGCCGCGGATGGTCGGGCCGAAGGAGACGGTGTCCATGCCCGGATACTTGGCGCCGATGATCCCGCACTCCAGCCCGGCATGCACCACCTTCACCACCGACTCGCCGCCAAAATCCCGCGCATAGACCCGCTGGCAGCGGGCCAGCAGCGGCGACGCCGGGTTGGGCGCCCAGCCCGGGTAGTGGCCGGACTTGCTGGCGGCGGTGCCCGACAGCGCGAACAGGCTGACGATCTCGTCGGCTAGCGCCTCGCTGCCGCTGTCGATCAGCGAGCGGACCATGAAGTTGCAGCTGCCGCCATCCGGCCCGATGCTCGCCATGCCCAGGTTGTTGGAGGTTTCCACCACGCCCGGCACCGCCAGGCTCTGGCGGCGCACCCCGTGGGGCGCGGCGTGCAGGCTGGCGAGCCACACCGACTGCTCGGCCGGGGCGAGCACCGCGTCGGCGCTGGCGGGGGTGTGGGCGAGGCTGACGCCAGCATCGACGCCCGCGAGTTCCTGGCGCAGGGTGGTTTGCCAGCGGGCGAGGGCCTCGCCCAGCGCATCGCCGCGGCCGGCCGGCAGCGCGACGGTGGCGCGGGCTTCGCGGGGCAGGGCGTTGCGGGCGGTGCCGCCTTCAAGGCTGGCGAGGCGCAGCGGAAACTGGCTTTCCAGATCCCGCAGCACCCGCACCAGCAGCTTGATGGCGTTGCCGCGTTCTTCGTGGATGTTGACGCCCGAGTGGCCGCCGCGCAGCCCGGTGAGGGCGATCTGCCACACCTCGTGGCCGGCGGGCAGGGCGGCGGGCGTGCCGGGGCGGGCGACGTTCACGTCCAGCCCGCCGGCGCAGCCCAGGTAGAACTCGCCCCAGTCTTCGGTATCGATGTTGAGCATCAGCCGGCCCTGCAGCACGCCGGGCGCGAGACCCTGGGCTCCGCCCATGCCGGCTTCTTCATCCACGGTCAGCAGCGCCTCGAGAGGGCCGTGGACGAGGCGGCTGTCTTCGAGCACGGCGAGGATCAGCGCCACGCCGATGCCATTGTCGGCGCCCAGCGTGGTGCCCTCGGCCACCAGCCAGCCGTCCTTCAGCACGGGGCGGATCGGGTCGCGGGTGAAGTCGTGGTCGGTGTCGGCGTTCTTCTGGCAGACCATGTCCAGGTGGGCCTGCAGCACCACGCCCGGGGCGGCCTCGTGGCCGGGGCTGGCGGGTTTCCTGAGGATCAGGTTGCCGGCGGCGTCCACCTGCGCGTCCAGCCCCTTGGCGACGGCCCAGGCGTGGAGGTGGTCGCGCAAGGCGTCCTCGGCCTTGGAGGGGCGGGGGATGGCACACAGGGTGGCAAAGTGGCGCCACACGGCGGCGGGCTGGAGATCGGCGAAGACGGCGGGCAGGGCAGACATGGCGGCGGAATCGGCGTGGATGCGTGAAACGGAAGCGCCAAGCATCGGAGGGATGCGGCGGTGCGTCAAGGGGCAGCGTGGCGTTCGACAGCGGCGCGTGGCCCACGTAAGCTCGCACTCCCATACGCCGACACCTTGCCCGGACAGCATCATGCAGCCCTATCTCGCCGCCAGCACCTACATCGACTTCGACCACCCGGACGTGGCCGCAGAGGCGCGCCGGCTCGCCGAGGGCGCCGCGTCGCCGAGTGATGTGGTGCGCCGCTGCTTCGAGTTCGTCCGCGACGAGATCCGCCACAGCGTGGATTTCATGCAGAACCCGGTCACCTGCATGGCGTCGGACGCGCTGCGCCACCGCACCGGCTACTGCTACGCCAAGAGCCACCTGCTCGCCGCGCTGCTGCGGGCCAACGGCGTGCCCACCGGGCTGTGTTACCAGCGCCTGTCGGTGGGCGACGCCGGTGCGCCCTACTGCCTGCACGGGCTCAACGCGGTGTGGCTGGATGACATCGGTTGGTTCCGCATCGACGCCCGCGGCAACAAGCCCGGCGTGGATGCGCAGTTTGCACCGCCGGTGGAGCGTCTGGCCTTCGCGATCCGCGAGCCGGCCGAGCGCGACCTGCCCGAGATCTGGGCCGAGCCGCTGGCCTGCGTGGTCCGCGTGCTCGAAACCGAGCCCGACGTGGCCGCCGTGCTGCGCAACCTGCCGGACGTGCCGCTGATCGGCTGACCGCTGCTTTCTCGAACGTTTTTTCCGGGCTGGCCCGCCACGGCCGGCCCATTGTTTTTGCGACTGATGATGACAACCACCGAATCTCCCCAACCCGCCCCCGCGATGGACCTGCGCTTCATCGTCACCACCAGCAGCAACCGCGTGTGGCTCGCCGCCAGCCGCCGCGTGCGCGTCCGCGGCGAGGAGTTCCGGCTGGTCGGCTACCTGCCCGAGAGCTGCCTCGGCCAGGCCGGCCACTGGCGGCGTCGGCCGCTGCCGGGGCGCCAGACGCTGGAGCAGGCCATGCTGGCCGCCCAGGGCGCGCACCTCGAAGCGGCGCTCAACGCCGCTGTCGGCGAGATCGGGATCTTTTTGGAAGCCTGCGCCACCGAAGGGCTGGAGCCCAACCTGCGCGGGCTGCGGGATGACTGGTCCGCGGGCCGGCTGGATTTCACCACCCTGCCCAAGACGCTCGCCCAGACCCTCGCCGACCTCCGCGCCCGGCGCCGCCACCGCGATCTGGCCGGGCAGATCGGGCGCTCGGTGCGCCTGTCGGACTACCCGGACACCTTCGCCGCCAAGCGTCGCCCGCGCAAGCTGATCGCCGTGCTGGGGCCGACCAACTCCGGCAAGACCCACGACGCCTTCGAGCGCCTCGCCACCGCCCGGGCCGGCGTGTATCTCGGCCCGCTGCGCCTGCTGGCGCTGGAGGCCTTCACGCGGCTCAACGAGGAGTTCGGGGTGAGCGCGTCCCTCATCACCGGCGAGGAGCGCCGGATGGTCGAGGGCAGCCGGGTGACCGCCTCGACCATCGAGATGCTCGACCCCTCGGCCGAGCTGGAGGTGGCGGTGATCGACGAGATCCAGATGCTCAGCGACCCGGACCGGGGCTGGGCGTGGACCCAGGCGGTGGTCGGTGCCAACGCCGCCGAGGTGTGGCTGGTGGGCGCGCTCTCCGCCGAGCCGGCGGTGGTGGCGCTGGCCGAGCGCCTGGGCCTGCCCCTGGAGATCCGCCGCAAGCAGCGCAAGCACCCGCTGGTGGTGGGTGAGGCGCTGTCCCACAACCCGGCGGGCGCGCTGCGGCGGGCGCGGCCGGGGGATGCCTTCATCGTCTTCTCGCGGCGCGACGCCCTCAACCTGCGGGACGACTTCCTGGCCCTGGGCAAGTCGGTGGCCTGCATCTACGGCGCCCTGTCGCCCGAGGTGCGCGAGCGCGAGGCGCACCGCTTCGCCGGCGGCGACGCCGACATCCTGGTGGCCACCGACGCCATCGGGATGGGCCTCAACCTGCCCATCGAGCGGGTGGTGTTCACCGCCATCCAGAAGTACGACGGCACGACGCGGGACACCCTGTCACCGTCGCTGCTCCAGCAGATCGGCGGGCGGGCCGGGCGCTTCGGGCATCAGGAGGAAGCGGGCGTCGTCGCCGGCCTCACCCCGGCCGAGCACAAGGTCGTCGCCGCGCTGATGAAGGCGCCCCAGCCGCCGCTGGAAACCCGCGGCTTCCAGATCACCGCCGGCAGCGCGTATCTCGAACAGATCGCCGAGATGGCCGGCGACACCCGGCTGGAGGCGCTGCTGTCGCTGTTCCAGCTCCACGCCGATTGCGGCGACGGCTTCTTCGTGCCGCACATCCCCGAAGAGCAGCTCGCCCGCGCTGCCCAGCTTGACCGGATGAAGAACCTCACGCTGCACGAGAAGCACGTGTTCTCGATGGCGCCGATGGCGTCCCAGAACGAGACCATCGACGGCGTGTGGCGCGACTGGGCCTACACCGCCAACAAGGGCAAGGCCATCGAACTGGATTTCCTGCCCCGCGTGCCCCAGCGCGCGTCGCTCGAAGAGGCCGAGACGACGGTGCGCCTGATCGCCGCCTACCGCTGGTTTGCCTACCGCCTGCCCGAGCGCTTCATCGACCAGGAGATGGCCGACGCCTGCCTCGCGCCGTGGATCTCGGTGGTGGACGGCCACCTGCGCAGCCGCTACCGGCAGGGCGTGGGCGGCGGCCGCAAGGGCGTGCCGAGCTGGTACTGGCCGGTGCGGCACTGATCGGAGGCGGCGCGATGAACCCGGAACTCCTCGAACTGCTGGTCACCCGCACGATGCCCTACGGCAAGTTCAAGGGCCGCCTGCTGGCCGATCTGCCGGGGCATTACCTGGCGTGGTTTGCCCGGGAGGGCTTCCCATCGGGGCAGCTGGGCCAGCTGCTGGCGATCATGCACGAGCTGGATCACAACAACCTGCGGGCGCTCCTCGACCCGCTGCGCCGGCCGGGCTGAAGCCGCCGGCTTGCGGGGGTAAGATCGGGCTGGGCAAGACCGTTGGAGGTGCTTCCATGCGCGCACTGGAACTCGGCAAGGCATTCACGCTGATGGAATCCGGGCCCGTGGTGCTGGTGACGACCCACGATGGGCAGAAGGGCAACATCATGACCCTCTCGTGGACGATGGTCGTGGATTTCACGCCGGTCTTCGCCATCACCACCGGCGGCTGGAATCACTCCTACGCGGCGCTGCGGGCGCACCGGGAGTGCGTGATTGCGGTGCCCACGGTCGACCTGCTGGATCAGGTGGTGGGCATCGGCACCTGCTCGGGGGCCGATACCGACAAGTTTTCGAGGTTCGGGCTCACGCCGCTGCCGGCAAGGGTGGTCCGGCCGCCGCTGATCCAGGAATGCCTCGCCAACATCGAATGCCGGGTCGTCGAGATCGTCACCCCGTACAACATCGTGGTGCTGCAAGGCGTCGCCGCCCACATCGACGACACCCGCCGGGAGCGGCGGATGGTTCATGCGGTGGGGGATGGCCGCTTCATCGTCGATGGGCGCCGGATCGACCGCAGGGCGATGATGGCCACCCGGCTCCCGCCGGGCGTCTAGCAGCCTGTTGGCTGACGGGCTACTCGCGCCGGGGCTGGGTGTCCCGGAAGGCGCGCCAGAGCGCCAGGTCGTAGCCGATCTTCAACACCCCGCAGACCACCAGCGGCGCCGCCAGCCAGCCGGCGGTAAACAGTGCACCGCCGATGGTCGGGCTGATCGCCAACGCCAGGCTGCGCGGCACCGCGGTGAAGCTGACCACCGCGGCCCGCTCTTCGGGCGTCACCACCTCCATCACGAAGGCGCTGCGCACCGGCACATCCATCTGCGACAGCAGCGCACGCACGAAGAGCAGCCCGAAGGCCAGTTGAAGGCTGGGGGCAAAGGCCGCAGCGATGAGGCAGACGCTGGCCTGGATGTGCGTGAACACCATCGTGTTGACCAGCCCGATGCGCTGGGCGACCCAGGGCGCAATGAGCTTCGATGCGGCCGACAGCAGCCCGGCCCAGAAGAAGAAACTGCCCGCCGCCGCCAGGGACAGGTCGAAGCGCTGGAAGAACCACAGCGCCATCAGCGCATTGATGGTCAGGCCGCCCGCAAACGAATCCACCGAGAACAGCAGTGCCAGCCGCACGATGGCCCCACGCGCCCAGCGCCAGTGTCGCCAGGGCCGAACCCAGCAGGGTTGCGGTGCTCAGGATGCCCACGTCCAGCGTGCTGAAGCCCAGGGCCAGCAGATAGGCCGGCAGCAGGATGGCCACGTAGCCATCGGCAAAGGCGCGCAGGGCCTTGCCTGCCAGGATCGGCAGCACGCCTCCATCCACACCGTCAGGCAGCAGGCGCGCCATCAACGTCGCCCCATGAGACAGGCTGAGTGGGCGTGGGCGTGGGGCAGGGCGGAGGCGGAGAGGGCTGGGTGGCTCATGGTTCTTCCGGGGCTGGGCGCCGGGATTCTACGGCGAGGGGCCTGTGCTAGCGATGTCTGGGCGCTTCGGCGGGCGGGCGTGCCGCGTAGCGGTTGGCCAGCATCGAACACACGAAGAGCTGGATCTGATGGTAGAACATGATCGGCAGCACGATCAGCCCGATGGCCGGGTTGGCGCCAAAGAGCAGCTTTGCCATCGGCACGCCGGAGGCGAGGGTCTTCTTGGAGCCGCAGAACACCGTGGTGATCTCGTCTTCGATGCTGAAACCGAGGCGCCGGGCCACAACCGTGGACAGCACCAGCACCACGATGAGGATCAGGCCGGCGCCGAGTATCGCCGTCACCAGCACGCCGGCGCCGTTGTCGCGCCACAGGCCCGACGCGACCGAATCGCAGAAGGCGGAATAGACCAGCATCAGGATCACCCAGCGGTCGAGCAGGTGCGTGAAGCGCTTGTGACGGTGGTGCCAGGCGTGGAGCAGCGGCCGCATCAGCTGCCCGGCCACGAGGGGGAGCAGCAGCAGCTTGGCGATGCTCATCACGGTTTCGAGGAAGGGCAGGCTCTGGCCCTCGACGTGGGTGAACAGGCCGACCAGCACGGGCGTGAGCACGATGCCGAGCACGCTTGAAAGGGTGGCGTTGAAGATGGCTGCCGGCACGTTGCCGCGCGCAAGCCCGGTCATCGCCACCGACGACGAGATGGTGGAGGGCAGCGCGCACAGGTAGCAGAAACCCAGCGCCAGATCCCGGGGCAGCCACTTGCCGACCAGCGCATCGGCGAGCAGCCACACCAGCGGAAAAACCGCGAAGGTCATGGCCTGCGCGACCACATGGACGCGCCAGCTGAAGAGCCCCTGGCGCAGGCTGGCGAAAGACAGGCCCAGTCCGTGCAGGAAGAAGACGATGGCGATGCCGATGTTGGCGAGGACGTCTCCGTGCAGTGTGCCGCCGCTCCGGCCCAGGTCGGGCAGAAACGTGGCGAGGACGACCGCGCCGAGCATTCCGATCAGAAACCATTCCTTGTGCAGCCAGTCGAGGCTGCGCCGGGCGATGGAGGTGTGCTGGGGCGGGGGGCTGGAAGGCATGGAGGGGCTCTCGTCCTGCTGTTGTGGTGACGTGGAACTCTAGGCGGATCCGGGGTGTCTGTATGGCGATATGTAGACATCCAATGCCGGAATACGGACAAAGCCCATGGAAACGTCCACCAAGCGCGTCATTCCCAGCCTCTCGAACCTGCCGCGGCCGCTCTACAACCGGCATGAATCCCTGGCGCCGGGTTCGTGGACCGAGGAGCACAGCCATCCCTGGTGCCAGCTTTCCTATGCGGCGAGCGGCGTGCTCGGGGTGCGCACTCCGGCCGGCGATTACGTCGCACCGCCGCGCTTCGCGGTGTGGATTCCGCCGGATCTGCCTCATCAGGTGGTCAACCGGCGCCAGACGGAAATGCGCAGCCTCTACGTGACGCCGGCCGCGGCCACGGCGCTGCCGGCAGAGTGCTGCGTGCTGGAGATCAGCCCGCTGGTTCGGGAGCTGATACGCCGAATCGGCGAGCTGCCGGTCGAGTACGACGAGGCCGGCCCGGCGGGGCGGCTGGTGGCGGTGTTGCTGGACGAGCTGGCAAGTCTTCGGCAGGCGAGCTTCCGGCTGCCGTTGCCGAAGGATCGGCGCGCGGTGATGATCTGCGCGCTCCTGCAGGAGCATCCGGAAGACGGCCGCAGCCTGGCCGAATGGGCGACCCAGGCCGGGGCGTCCGAGCGCACCCTGGCGCGGCTCTTCGTCAAGGAAACCGGGTTGGGCTTCGGTGAGTGGCGACAGCGCCTGCGCATGCTGCTGTCCCTCGATGCGCTCGAGGCGGGGGAGGGAATCGCCGCGGTGGCGCTCGCCCACGGCTACGAATCCACCTCGGCCTTCATCGCCGCCTTCCGGAGCATCTTCGGGCTCACGCCCGGCGAGCTGCGCGCCCGCTCGGCAGCCTGAACCCGCGCGTCAGACGACGCCGGCCGCCGCTGTTTCGGCGGGCGAATTCATCTGGCGCAGCGTGGCGACGAGGTCGGTGAAGCGCTCGCCCTGCACCACGACGTGACCACGCAGCAACGCGGCGGCGTCGTCGCTGCGGCCCGCGATGATCGCCTCGACGATGTTTGCGTGCTCGTTGAAGGATGACGCCATCCGGTTGCGCACCCGCAGCTGCAGGCGCCGGTAAGGCCGCAACCGGCGGTGCAGCGCGGTGGCCTGCTCGGCCAGGAAGCCGTTGTGGCTGGCGTCGTAGATGCAGCGGTGGAAGACCTCGTTGAGCTGGTAATAGAGGTCGGGCTTGCCTGCGTCCCGGGCCGCTTCGCAGGCCTGGTGGGCTTCCTTCAGTCGCGCCTGCTCAGCCGGCAGGATGCGCCGGGCGGCGAGACGGCCGCACATGGCTTCCAGCTCCGCCATCACTTCAAACATCTCGCACAGGCGGTCGGCGCTCATCTCCGGCACCGTGGCGCCGCGCCGCGGACGGATCTCCACCAGGCCGATCGACGCCAGCTGAATCAGCGCTTCACGGATCGGCGTGCGTGACACGCCGAAGGCGGCGGCCAGCTCCTGTTCGTCCAGGCGCATGCCCGGCGGGTAAACGCCGGTGACGATGCGCTCCTCAATCTCTTCTCCCAGCTGCCCGGGGCGCCGGTTCTGCGTGGGGATTAGTGCGTTCATGGTGACCTCCTGTTGATCACTATACAAATTAGTTGACTTTGTGTCCACGAAGACTATTCTTGTATACACAAACGAAACTTATGAATACATAAGCGCAGTTTGTAAGGAAGGTCTCAATCAAACCGAAGGCTCGAAGAAGCCCCTGACAACTCATCCCGGTGGCCTGGCCACGCTTAGGAGGAATCAAAAATGATCATTTACGGAACGGCCATCCTGGCTGCCTGCCACCTGCTCGGCGTCTATATAGGCGACGCGCTGGGCAGCCTGATTGGCGTGAAGGCAAACGTCGGCGGTGTCGGCATCGCAATGATGATGCTCATCGCCGTGCGGGTTTATCTGCACAAGCGCGGCCTGATGCCCGACACCACGGAAGCGGGTGTTGGTTTCTGGGCGGCGATGTACATCCCCGTCGTGGTCGCCATGGCGGCCCAGCAGAACGTGGTTGCGGCCCTGAAGGGCGGCCCCGTGGCGCTGATCGCGGCGCTCGGCGCGGTGATCCTGTGCGCCTGCGTGATCGCGTTGATCAATCGCACCGGCCCGAAGAATCAGGACAGCACCTGGCAGGTCGGCACGGTTGCCGACGAAACCTGACCCACGCGGAGAAAACACCATGGAAATGATCGAACACGCCCTGCGCGAAAACCCCCTCGTGGCCGCTTTCGCCTTCGTCGGCATCATCATGTGGATCTCGGTCCACCTGTCGCGCTACCTCACGTTCGGCCGGGTGCATGGCTCTGCCATCGCCATCGTCATCGGCCTGGGCCTTGCCTACTGGGGCGGCATCCAGACCGGCGGCAGCAAGGGCCTCGCGGATCTCAAGATGTTTGCCGGCATCGGCCTGATGGGCGGCGCGATGATGCGGGACTTCGCCATCGTCGCGACGGCCTTCGAGGTGCATGTGGATGAAGCCAAGAAAGCCGGCCTCATCGGCGTGATCGCCCTGCTGCTGGGCACCCTGATCCCGTTCATCGTCGGGGCAAGCGTCGCCTGGTCGATGGGCTACACCGACGCGGTGGCGATGACCACCATCGGCGCCGGCGCCGTCACCTACATCGTCGGCCCGGTCACCGGCGCCGCCATCGGCGCCAGCTCGGACCTGATGGCCCTGTCCATCGCCACCGGCCTCATCAAGGCCATCATGGTGATGGTCTTCACGCCCGCCCTGGCTCGCTTCATGAGCCTCAACAACCCCCGCGCCGCGATGGTCTTCGGCGGTCTCGCCGGTACGGTCAGCGGCGTCTCCGCGGGTCTCGCCGCAACAGACCGGCGCCTCGTTCCCTACGGCGCCCTGGTGGCCACCTTCCACTCCGGCCTCGGCTGCCTGATGGGCCCGTCGGTGCTGTACCTGGCGACCAAAGCCATCGTCGGTTGATCCCGGCTCCCACCTACACCATGACAGGAGATGCCATGAACGCTCCCAACCCCACCCGAGCCTGGGACAGCCGTCGCCAGGGGCGCCAGCGTCGCCTGGATAGGGCCGCCAGCCTCGGTCTCGAACGCCGGATCGACGCGCCCCGCATCGGCGAACTGCTCGAAGCCGTGATCGAACCCCGCGACCGGGTGTGCCTCGAAGGCAACAACCAGAAGCAGGCCGACTTCCTCTCCGAAGCCCTCGCCGACTGCAACCCGGAGCGCCTCCACCACCTGCACATGGTGCAGTCGGTGCTGGCCCTGCCGAGCCATGTCGATCTGTTCGAACGGGGCATCGCCAGCAAGCTCGACTTCTCGTTCTCCGGCCCCCAGGGCGGCCGGCTGGCCCGGCTGGTGCAGGACCGGCAGATCGAGATTGGCGCCATCCATACCTACCTCGAGCTGTTCGGGCGCTACTTTGTCGACCTGACACCGAACGTCTGCCTGATCGCCGCCCAGGCCGCCGATGCGGCCGGCAACCTCTACACCGGCCCCAACACCGAAGACACCCCGGCCATCGTCGAGGCCACGGCCTTCAAGGGTGGCATCGTGATCGCCCAGGTGAATGAGCTGGTGGACACCCTGCCGCGCGTCGATGTTCCGGCCGACTGGGTGGATTTCTACGTCGTCGCGCCGCGCCCCAACTACATCGAGCCGCTGTTCACCCGCGACCCGGCGCAGATCACCGACGTGCAGGTGCTGATGGCGATGATGGCCCTGAAGGGCATCTACGCGGAATACGGCGTCAAGCGGCTCAACCACGGCATCGGCTTCGACACCGCTGCCATCGAGCTGCTGCTCCCGACCTACGCCACCGAGCTGGGCCTGAAGGGCAAGATCTGCACCCACTGGGCGCTGAATCCCCATCCGACGCTGATCCCGGCCATCGAGTCGGGGTGCGTCGAGTCGATCCACAGCTTCGGCTCCGAAGTCGGCATGGAGAACTACATCGCCGCCCGTTCGGACATCTTCTTCACCGGCGCCGACGGCAGCATGCGGTCGAACCGCGCCTTCAGCCAGACCGCCGGGCTCTACGCCTGCGACATGTTCATCGGCTCGACCTTGCAGATCGACCTGGCCGGCAACAGCTCCACCGCCACGCTGGGGCGCATTACCGGATTCGGCGGCGCGCCCAACATGGGTTCCGACCCCCACGGCCGGCGCCACGCCTCGCCGGCCTGGCTGAAGGCAGGGCGCGAAGCCGGCGGTCCGGACGCAATCCGCGGCCGCAAGCTGGTCGTGCAGATGGTCGAGACTTTCCGCGAGCACATGGCGCCGGTCTTCGTCGAAGAGCTGGACGCCTGGAAGCTCAAGGAGAGCATGGGCATGGATCTGCCGCCGATCATGATCTACGGCGACGACGTGACCCATATCGTCACCGAGGAGGGGATCGCCAACCTGCTCCTGTGCCGCACGCCGGAAGAGCGCGAGCAGGCCATCCGTGGCGTTGCCGGCTTCACCCCCGTCGGCATGGCGCGCGACCGGGAGATGGTCGAGCAGCTGCGCCAGCGCGGCATCATCCGCCGCGCAGAAGACCTCGGCATCGACCCCCGCCGGGCCAATCGCGACCTGCTCGCGGCCCGCTCCGTCAAAGACCTCGTTCGCTGGTCCGGTGGCCTCTACGCGCCCCCGACCCGCTTCCGCAACTGGTGATCGCCATGGAAAACCTCGAATTCCGCTTTACCGCCCAACCCGCCAGACCTGCCGCCGGCGCTGCCCTGTGCGGCGTGGTCGGCTCCGGCAACCTGGAGATCCTGATCCGCCCCGGCGACGAGGCCGATGCCTGCACGGTGTCGATCAAGACCTCGGCGCGCGGCTTCGGCAAGATCTGGGAAGCCGTCATCGCCGACTTCGCCTCCCGCCATCCGGTGGGCGGCACCCGCATCGCCATCAACGACATGGGGGCGACCCCCGCCGTCGTCACCCTGCGCCTGGGCCAGGCCCTCGGCGACTACACCGGAGGTGCCCAATGAACGCGCCCGTCCATACCCCGCCGGCCCTGCGCCACAGCTACTTCGAGGCCAGCGCCCGCAGCCGGGTGGCCCAGCTGCTCGACGCCGGCAGCTTCCGGGAGTTTCTGCCGCCGGAAGCCTCCCAACCCAGTCCGCACCTCGCGGTGCTGGACATCCCTGGCGCGTTTGACGACGGCGTCGTCGTCGGTGCCGGGCAACTTGGCGGCAAGCCGGTGCTGCTCATCGCCCAGGAAGGGCAGTTCATGGGCGGTGCGGTGGGCGAGATCCATGGCGCCAAGATCGTCGGACTGCTGCGTCGGGCGATCCTGGAGCGGCCCGCAGCGGTGATCGTCATGGTGGATTCCGGCGGCGTGCGTCTGCACGAAGCCAACGCCGGCCTGATCGCCATCTCCGAGATCATGCGTGCGGTGCTCGACACCCGCGCGGCCGGCGTGCCGGTGATCGCCATTGTCGGCGGCAGCTGCGGGGCCTTCGGCGGCATGGGCATCGTGTCGCGCCTGTGCTCGGCCATCGTCATGTCGGAGGAGGGGCGTCTGGCGCTGTCCGGGCCGGAAGTCATCGAGACGGTCGCGGGCGTCGAGGAGTTCGACTCCAAGGATCGCGCCCTCGTCTGGCGGGTGACCGGCGGCAAGCACCGCTACCTCACCGGAGATTGCGCCGAACTCGTCGAGGACGACGCGGCCAGCTTCCGTCGGAGCGCGATCGACCTGCTCGCCGGCTGGACCGAACCCACCCCCGGCAGCAGCACGCTGCGTGCCGAACAGGCTCGCCTGACCCAGCGCCGCGAACGCTTCGCCGGGATGCGCGACGGGCTCGAGGTCTGGGCCGCCCTGGGCGTGGTCACGCCCGCCGACGTATCGCTTATGGACCGGGACAGCCTGGTCGCCGTCAAGAAAGGATTGCCAGCATGACGCTCACCGAGATTCTCGACGCCCTGTTTCCCGCCGGGCATGAAGTGCATGCCGATGGCCAGCTGGTCGCCGGCACCGCCCGGACCATCAACGGCACCGTTGCGGTGCTGGGCACCACGGATGCTGCGGCCATCGGCCACGACATTGCCCTCGGCCTCGCCGGGCGCATCCTCGACATCGTCGACCAGCACCCCGGTCGGCCCATCGTCTTTCTGGTGGATACCAAGGGCCAGGCCCTGTCGCGGGCGGAAGAGCTGCTGTGCCTCAACGGCAGCCTCGCGCACCTCGCCCGCTGCGTCGATCTGGCGCGCCGGCAGGGGCATGTCAGCGTCGCGCTGGTCACCGGTGAGGCGGTCAGCGGCGGCTTCCTGTCCTTCGGGCTGATGGCCGACAAGACCTACGCGCTGGCCGATGCCCAGGTGCGGGTGATGGACCTCAAGGCCATGGCCCGGGTCACCAAGATCGCCCACGAGCGCCTGGTCGAGCTGGCCGGCAGCTCGCCCACCTTTGCGCCGGGCGCCGAGAACTACCGACGCATGGGCGCGATCGAGGCGATCTGGCCCGTGCCAAGCGCAGCGCTGCTGGAGGCCGCGCTGGGCCAGCAATCCGCCGCCGGCCCTGGCGTGGATGGCCGGATGAACGCCGGCCTTGAGCGCGGTGGGCGGAAGCTTGCGGCCGAGACCGTGGCCGCCGTGCTGGCGGCCTGAGGGGAGCGAGATGCGACGACACGATCTGGCCTATGTTCGGCCCGGAGCGGCGCTCCGTTTCCACTGCGGCATTGCAGATGAACTGTTGTCAGCCCGGGTGATGGGCTGGATCGTGCAGGGCCGGCCCCTGGTGGTTGCCCGCCAGGCGGCGGATTCCGACGCGCTGCTGCTCGGCCTGACCCTGCCGGCAGCCAGCGACGGCCGGCGGCGCGTCGGGTGTCTCGTGAAGCGGGAGGATGTGCTCGAGGTGAGGGCGCCGCTCGGCATCCTCGACTGCCTTGGGCGCCTCGACGAGTCGGTGGCTGCACCGCTGGCGGCCCTGGCCGGACGACTGGCCGGGCATCGCATCCGGGCTGGCGTTTATGGCTCGCTGGCCTGGGAGACGCTGAGCGGGCAGGTGTATCGCCATGCGGCGTCGGATGTGGATCTGATCTGCGACATCGATTCGGCCGACCAGCTGAACCCGTGCCTCGCCGCGCTGGCCGAGGCCGCCGCGAACATGCCCTGCGGCCTCGACGGCGAGATCCGCTTTCCGGACGGCAGTGCGGTGGCGTGGCGCGAGCTGGCTGCGGCGCTGGGCAAGCCGGGCGCGCAGGTGCTGGTGAAAGGCGAGGTCGAGGTGGGCATGCAGCCCGTTTCGGCATTGATGGCGCAGTTCGAGGAGGAGGCGTCGCATGTCTGAAATGCTTGCCCGTGTACCCGGCAATATCCGGCCCGTGCCGGATGCTGCCGACGCCACCGCCACCCGCATCGGTAGCCTGGCGGTGCGCGCCCTCTACCGGGAGGTGGCGCTGTCGCCCAAGCCGGGGCTGGTCAGCCCGGCGGATTCGGGCAGCCACGACGACATGGATTTCCGGACCTTCCTGCGCAGCCTGCAGTCGCTGCGCGGGTACTTTCCGGAAATCACAAGGCTGGGCGTAACGGCGCCCGACTTCGAGCCGCTGCGGCAGCTTGGCGTGGCCGCCGAAGCGAAGATGCTGGCCGCCACCGGCGGAATAAACACGCACCGGGGGGCGATCTTCAACATCGGCCTGCTGTGTGCCGCCGCCGGCGCGCTGGCCGCGGAGGGTGCGCCCCTGTCGGCTGAATCGGTCTGCGCGGCGGTGACCGGGCGCTGGGCCGACGCCATTCTCGGCGCCGCGAATCCGGCGGCACGCAGCCACGGGGCGGAGGTCGCCCGGCTGTATGGCTGCGGCGGCGCGCGACGCGAAGCCGCGGACGGATTTCCAGCCGCGCTGGAAATCGGCCTGCCGGCCTATAGCACCGCCCTCGATGCCACCGGCGAGCCGGACCACGCGGCCATCCAGTGCCTCTTTGCCCTGATCGCGCACCTGGACGACACCAACCTGCTGTGGCGCGGCGGCGTGGAAGGGCTTGCCTACGCCCAGCGCCTTGCTCGCGAGTTTCTTGCCGAAGGTGGCGTGCTGGCGGCGGGCTGGGAATCACGGGCGCAGGCGATCCATACCCGCTTCGTGGCCCGTCGGCTGAGCCCCGGGGGCAGTGCGGATCTGCTGGGCGTCACCCTCTTTCTCGAAGGATTGTGAGCCCGCCATGCGACTTGCCATCCTTTTCAGCGGACAGGGCGGCCAGCAGCCGGAGCATGTCGCCCAGCTGCGGGAGCGTGCCTCACCGGCGCTGGCGACCCGCCTTGCCGAGACCGTCCCATCGATCTTGCAGGCCAGCGGGCTGACGTCGCCCGACCTGCAACCCAACCGCCTCGCCCAGCCGTTGATCTTTGCCTGGCAGATGAGCATGTGGCAGGCCATTCAGCCCCATCTGCCGCGGCCGGTGTGCGTGGCCGGCTATTCCCTCGGCGAGATGGCCGCCTGCTGCGCGGCGGGCGCCTTTCCGGCCGACGCTGGCGTGGCTCTGTGTGCCGAACGGGCCGAGCTGATGGACGCCTGTGTTGATGGCCCGGCGGGCTTGCTGGCGATCATCGGGCTGCACCTGTCTGCCATCGAAGGCATTGCCGGCCGCTGCGGGCTGGTGGTGGCGATCCGCAACGGGCCGGATCATTTTGTGCTGGGCGGTGCGGCAGCGGGGCTGGCGCAGGCGCAGGGGCTTGCCGAAGCCCAGGGCGCTGGTCGCGTCGTGCGCCTCGGGGTCACCACACCATCACACACGCCGCTGCTGGCGCCTGCGGCCGCCGGATTTGCCGGGCGGCTGGCGGCGCATCGGGCGGGGCGGCTGGCTTTTCCGGTGCTCAGCGCCATCGATGGCCGTTCGGCCAGGACGGCCGCCGACGCACTGGATGCCCTCGCGCGGCAGATCTGCACGCCGCTGGACTGGGACCGGTGCCTGGGGGCCGTGGAGGAAATGCAGCCCGACGTGGTGCTGGAAATCGGGCCCGGCAACGCCTTGGTGCGCATGTGGTCGGAAAGGTGCGATGCCATCGTGGCGCGGGCTGCCGACGACTTCCGCACGACGGCGGGGCTCATCGACTGGGTCCGGTCGCGGGGGTAGGCGGCGCCGCGAGCCGTCACCGATTGGCGTTCATCTGCGCCTTGGCGGGATGCGGGATCGGCTAGGCGTTATCGGGTAGCGCATCCGTCAGCCGTGCCTCGGCAACAATCCAGTCCACCAGCGCCTGGGTCTCCTTCGATGGCGTTGCGTCACGCAGGAGAAGGCAGAAGACCTTGTTTGATCGGGGCCCCGGATGAATCGTCGGCAGGGCCCGCAGACGGCCGTCCGCCAGCATCGGGCGGATGAACTGGCTGCGCCCGAGCGCAATCCCCTGGCCCGCGACGGCCGCGTGGACCATCTGGTCGAAGAGGTTGAAACGGAGCACGCCTCTCGGCCTGACGCCGGACCACCCTTGCATCTCCAGCCACGCTTCCCAGTTCCACCAGGGAGACTGGTCCCCTTCGAATTCGAGCAGGACGGAGCGGCGGATGATGTCGGGGGCGTCTAGTCGGGCAATGCCCAGGCTGGGGTGCGCCACCGGGAAGACCGTCTCGCCAAACAGCCGCCGGGCGCCTGCCGGCATGGCGGGCTCGGCACAGTAGCGGATCGCGACGTCGAGCCCTTCCTGGCGCAGGTCGACGATGTTGTTGTTGGCCGACAGGCGCACTTCCACGTTCGGGTGCTGCTGCTGGAAACCCGGCAGGCGCGGCAGCAGCCAGAGCCCCACGAAGGAAATGCTGGCGGTCACGGTCACCGGTCGGTGGCCCGCCTTGGCGGCCTGCAGCGCGCCGATGGTCTCCTGCAGTTCCTGCATCGCGTTGTCGGCGATCAGGAACAGCCGCTCGCCCTCGGGCGTGAAGCGGATGGACCGGTGGGCGCGTTCAAACAGCTTGATGCCCAGCGCCGACTCGAGCCCGTGGATCTGCCGGCTGACCGCCGACTGGGTCAGGAACAGATCGTGGGCGGCGAGGGTGATGCTCATGCGTCGTCCCACGGCGACAAAGCCACGCAGGGACTCGATGGAGGGGATCTTGGCGAGGGGCGTCAGCATTCTCTGGGCTCATGCATCGCGCCGAAAAACTCGGTTGTACGGCGCTCATCCATGAATTCTAATCCGGGCGTGCCCCCTTTCATGGAGTTGTGAAGCATGGCCCACGTATCTGATCCCCATTTCGCCGATCGCGTCCGCGCCAGCTTCGCGCGGCAGCACGCGATGCACCTCATCCAGGCCACCTTGCCCGTCGTGGAGCACGGCAGCACCGAAATCCATCTGCCCCACTGGCAGGGCGTGGAGCAGCAGCACGGTTTCGTTCATGGGGGCGTGGTCGGCATGATCGCCGATTCAGCCGCCGGCTACGCCGCGATGACGATGGTGCCGGCGAGCGCCTCGGTGCTGACGGTTGAATACAAGATGAACCTGATGGCACCCGCCGATGGCGACAAGCTCATCGCCCGTGGCGAGGTTGTCCGCTCGGGGCGGACGCTGATCGTCACCAAGGCCGAAGTCTTCGCCGTGAAGGAGGGCAAGAAATCCCTCTGCGCGCTGATGCAGCAGACCATCATGGTCATGCACGGCAAGGCCGAGAAGTGATCCGCCGCGCGCCCGGGGCTTTCCCACCTCGCGTCTCACCGGGCAGGCCAACCTGCTGGTGATGCCGACGCTGGACGCCGCCAATATTGCCTTCAACCTGCTCAAGGTGGCGGCGGGGGATAACCGGACTGTCGGCCCGATCTTCGTCATCCTCGGCCATGGCGCCTGGCTGAAGCGGATCGGGATGATCAATGACGTCTTCGTCGAGGTAGGGTCTCGGCTGGTGTTCATAGTGACGTTGCCGGCCCTGGGGTCCAACCTTGCCGCCGCCGCATCGGGTTTTTGTGGCAAGGACCTTGGCATCGTGTGGTCCGGTCGTTTTGCGCCGGCGTCGCGTCGAGGCGGCTTCGTCACGCCCCCCCGGCTGCCGGATTCTGCTGCAGCCAGCGCAGCAGCGTCACGAACAGCGTGTCGGGATTGACCGGCTTGGTGATGAAGTCATTCATCCCGGCCTCGAAGCAGCGTGCCTTGTCTTCGGCAAAGGCGTTGGCGGTCATCGCCACGATCGGGACGGACTGCGCGCCGCCAAGCTGGCGAATCCTGCGGGTGGCCTCCAGCCCGTCCATGTTCGGCATCTGCATGTCCATCAGGATCAGCGCGTAGTCGTTCTCGCCGGCGAGCTTCAGGGCCTGCGCGCCGTCTTCGGCGATGTCGATCAGCAGGCCGACATCTTCCAGCAGCGTCAAGGCAACCTCCCGGTTGATGGGCTCGTCCTCGGCCAGCAGGATGCGCGTGCCGGAGAACGCCTGCCGGAGGGTGTCCTCGGCGTTCGTGGCGGCACGGGCTGCGATCGCGCCGTGGCCGCCGTCGCCCTTCTTCAGGCGCACGGCCAGCCAGAAGGTGCTGCCCTTGCCCGGCTCCGTCTCCACGCCGGCATCGCCGCCCATCAGCTGGGCGATCTTCCTGGTGATGGCGAGACCCAGGCCTGTTCCGCCGTATTTGCGGCTGATCGAGTTGTCGGCCTGCTCGAAGGCGGAGAAGAGCCGGGGCAGGGCCTCCGGCGAGATGCCCGGGCCGGTGTCGCTCACTTCAAAGCGGACGCGGGCCGTCTCCGGGGTTTCGTCCATGAGCCTGACGCGCAGGGTGACGCTGCCTTCCTCGGTGAATTTCACCGCGTTGGCCAGGTAGTTGAGCAGCGCTTCCTGGAGGCGGGTGCGGTCGCCCAGGAGATTGTCGGGCAGATCGCCGGCCTCGATGTCGTACCTGAGCCCCTTGGCCCTGACGCGGACGCTGACCATGCTGGAGACGTCTTCGATCAGCTCGTCCAGATCGAGCGGGTCTTCGGCCAGGGAGAGCTTGCCGGCCTCGATCTTGGACAGGTCCAGGACGGCATTGACGATCTCGAGGAGGTGATTGCCGGCGGCTTCGATCTTGTTGAGCCTGCCCGCCTGATGCTCGGCAACCCCATTGCGGCGCAGGATGTGCGTCATGCCGATGATGGCGTTGAGGGGTGTCCTGATCTCGTGGCTCATGTTGGCCAGGAAGGCGCTCTTGGCCATGTTGGCCGTCTCGGCGGCCTGCTTGGCGAGCTGCAGCGCGGCCGTGCGCTCCTTGACCAGCGTTTCCAGGTGATCCCGGTGGGCGATGAGTTCCCGCTCGGTCCGCTTGCGCTCGGTGATTTCGGTGGCGATGCCCAGCAGCCCCGAGACCTTGAGATGCCCGGAATCCGCGTAGAGCGGCGTCTTGACCTCCCAGTAGATGCGGTCGGTCTTGTCCGGGCCGTCACCGGGCACCACGACCTCCACTTCGCTCTTGGCCCCGGAAAAGACCTGAAGGTCGATGGTGCGCAGGCGCTGCACCGTTTCGGGCGGAAAGAAGTCGACGTCGCCCCTGCCAAGCAGCGCTTCGGCCGAGCAGCCGAACATCTTCAGCGTCATCTGGTTGGCGTAGGTGTAGCGCGATTCCAGATCCTTGATGAACACATAGGCTGGCACGGCATCCAGGGCTTCCCGGAAGCGCTCGTTCTCGGCCAGGGTCGTCCTGAGCCTGATGTCGGACTGGATGCGGTCGGTGATGTCCATGTGAATGCCGGTCAGGCGAAGGGCGCGCCCCGCCTGATCCCATTCCGTCACCTGGCCCACCGAGTCGATCCACTGCCATTCGCCGGCCTTGTTGAGTCGCCGATAGCGCATCTCCTGCACCGAGCCGGTCTTGAGCGCCAGCTGGAGCAAGGCTTGCAGCTGTGGCAGATCGTCCGGGTGGATGCTGCTCGTCCAGGCGCTCATGGTCGAGCTGAACTCCGCCGGGTCGAAGCCGAGCATGCGCGGATACTCCGGGCTGACCGCGATCTCCCCGGTCTGGAGGTTGGCTTCAAACCACCCCTGGCGGGCGATCCGCAGGGCCATGTTGAGGCGCTGCTCGCTGTTCTCCAGGGCCTGCTTGGATTGCTTGTGCTCGGTGATGTCGTGGCTGATTCCCAGCACGCCGATGAGATGGCCGTGCTCGTCGCGCATGGGAATCTTGGTCGTTTCGAGTATCTCGCGGTGCCCGTCCGAGGCGAAGCTGATTTCCTCCTCGTTGATGCTCGGCCCGTTCTTCTCCATGGCCTTCCTGTCGTGGGCGCGGAAGAAATCCGCCAGCTCCTTGCTCACGAAGTCGTAATCGGTCTTGCCGACGATCGCCTGCTCGCTCGCGCCGAAAAACGCTTCGAATCGCCGATTGCACGACAGGTAAACCCCCTGGGCATCCTTCAGCCAGATGAGGTCGGGGAGCGTGTCGATCAGCGTGCGCAGGATCGCGCGCTCTCGAACCACGGCGTGCTCTGCCGCCTGCAAGGCCTCGCGGTCGCTCTGCTGCTGTTCGTAATTGCGAAAGCTCACGCAGAGCAGCATGGTCGCCAGCGGGTAGAACAGCAGGAGCACCCACCAGGCCTGCTCGATGAAGGCGTGTCCGGCGCGGTTTGGCAGCTGCGCAAAGGCCACCAGCTGGCCAATCTGTACCACCACCCCCAGCGCAACGAAGTCCAGGGGCGATGGTGATCTTCTTCGCTTCGCCCACCACCAGCGCGCCAGCACGCCCAGCAAGGCCGACTGCACGATGACCATCACGCCCACCGTCGCGCCGGTGCCGCCCAGATGGTAGCGGTACACCGCCGCCATGGCGGCGGCGATGGCGGCCGCCAGGCCACCACCGACGACACCGGCGACCGACAGCACGATCGACCGGCCATCAAAAATCAGCCCCGGCGCAAAGGTGACCGGATTGACCATGCCCAGCAAGGCGACGCATCCGAACAACAGGCCGATCGATCCCTCCCGGCTCTGGCTGTTTTTCTCGAAACGCGAGAAGACAGCCTGTCCCGCCGCAACCAGGGCAACCAGGAAGGCAATGTTGTTGATCAGTCCAATGAGCATAGGTTGGCGTGGAGGTTGGAAGGAATTGCCGTTTTTACGAGGCGCGGTTGACGCCAAAAAAAGCTCGCCGGACATATTGGTGGGACGCAGGCGCCACCTGACCATTTACGGATGAGCCCGCCGAAAGCACAGACAGCTTTTTTTCGGTGGGGGGCGATTACATCACGCCCGCGTGTCCGGGCAGCGGTTTGCCGGGCAAAAAGGCGCATCACGTCGGCCACGCGGCTACCGCGCCGCCATGCCCGGTTCAGGTTTCATTTATCAGACTCCAGCCCTGCCCGCGTATTTCACCCCGCAGTGTTGACATAAAAAAAAGTAAACGTATGATTAAAACGACTGTTTGATTTCGCCCCGTCAGCCAGCTTTCGAGGCCACTCCCATGCGCGACGACAACGCCAAGACATCTGCCGATACCCGTAGCCGCATCCTCGATGCGGCCGAGGTGCTGTTCATGGAGCATGGCTTCGACGGCACGTCGATGCGCATGATCACCGGCAGCGCCGGGGTCAATCTGGCCGCGGTGAATTACCACTTCGGCACCAAGGAGCTGCTGATCCAGGAGGTCTTCCGCCGGCGCCTGACCGATCTCAACAACGCGCGTCTGGCGGTGCTGGATCAGATGGAGGCCGAGGCGGGCGGGGCGCCGCTCAAGCCGAGCCGCATCGTCGATGCCTTCTTCGGCACCGCGCTGCGGATGGCTGCCGACGTGGATGGCGGCGGGCATACCTTCATGTGCCTGCTCGGTCGCACCTACACCGAGCCCAACGAGTTCGTGCGCAAGTTTCTGGCCGAGGAGTACGCCGAGTGCGTCGAGCGCTTTCTGTCGGCGCTGTACCGGGCGCTGCCCGAGGTGGAGCGCAAGGAGATCCTGTGGCGCTTCCATTTCATGATGGGCGCCATGTCGTACGCCATCGCCGGCACCGACGCGCTGCAACTTGTCACCGGCAAATTCGATGACGAGCACCCGTCGCGCCTGGCGCCGCGGTTGATGAGTTTTCTGCTGGGCGGCCTGCGCGCGCCGCTGGCGGATTTTGGTTCGAACCCATAAAGAAACGGATGCGGGCCGCAATCGACGGCACCGCACGCGAGGAGACATCTCATGGCTTACTGGTTTCTGGTTTCCCTCCCTCCCCTGGTGGTCGCGCTCGCCTACGGGCGAGCGCCTTTTTTTGCCTGGTTTGGGGTGGGGCTGGCGTGGATTGCGGCGCTCGGCTGGCTGGCCGCGTGGCCGGTGGCGCTGACCACCTGCGTGGTGGCCGCGGTGGCGGTGATCGGGGCGGTCTTCCTGCTGCCCGGTGTGCGGCGCGGGCTGGTGACGGCGCAGATCTTCAAGCCTTTCCGCAAGGCGCTGCCTTCGATGTCGCAGACCGAAAAGGACGCGCTGGAGGCCGGCACGGTGTGGTGGGAAGGCGAGCTGTTTGCCGGCAAGCCGGACTGGAACCGCCTGCTGGCCTTTCCCAAGCCCACGCTGACGCCCGAGGAGCAGCGCTTCCTCGATGTGGAAACCGATGAGCTGTGCCGCCTGACCAAAGACTGGGAGTGCACCCAGCAGCAGGACATGCCGGCCGAAGTGTGGCGTTACATCAAGGAGAAGGGCTTCCTCGGGATGATCATTCCCAAGGAGTTTGGCGGCAAAGGCTTCTCGGCCTACGCCCACTCGCAGGTGGTGACCAAGCTGTCCACCCGCTCCTCGGCGCCGGCCGTCACCGTGATGGTGCCCAACTCCCTCGGCCCGGCCGAGCTGCTGCTGCACTACGGCACGCCAGAGCAGAAGCGCCACTACCTGCCGCGCCTTGCCAGCGGGCAGGACATCCCAGCCTTTGCGCTCACCAGCCCGTGGGCGGGCTCGGACGCGGCGTCGATCCCGGATTCGGGCGTGATCTGCCGCGACATCTACCAGGGCCGCGAGGTGCTGGGGATGCGCGTGAGCTTTGACAAGCGCTACATCACCCTGGCGCCGGTGTGCACGGTGTTCGGGCTGGCTTTCCGCCTGTACGACCCGATGCATCTGCTGGGCGACGTGGAAGACCTGGGCATCACCTGCGCGCTGGTGCCTCACGATCATCCGGGCGTGGATATCGGCCGGCGTCACTTCCCGCTCAACGCGGTGTGGATGAACGGCCCGATCCGCGGCAAGGACGTGTTCATGCCGCTGGAGTTCATCATCGGCGGCCCCAGGATGGCGGGGCAGGGCTGGCGGATGCTGATGGAGTGCCTGGCGGCCGGCCGTTCGATCTCGCTGCCCGGTTCCAACACCGGCATGCTCAAGATGACCGCCCGCGCGGTGGGCGCCTATGCCCGCGTGCGCTACCAGTTCAAGACGGCGGTGGGCAAGTTCGAGGGCGTCGAGGAGGCGCTCACCCGCATCGGCGCCAACGCCTACCTGTGCGACGCCGCGCGGGTGATGACCGCCGGCGCCATCGACCTGGGCGAGAAGCCGTCGGTGGTGTCGGCCATCGTCAAGTACCACGTGACCGAACGCGCCCGTCAGTCGGTGAATGACGGTATGGACGTGATCGGCGGCAAGGGCATCTGCCTGGGCCCGCAGAACTTCCTGGGCCGCGCCTACCAGCAGGTGCCGGTGGGCATCACCGTGGAAGGCGCCAACATCCTCACCCGCAGCCTGATCCTCTTCGGTCAGGGCGCGATCCGCTGCCACCCGTATGTGCTGAAGGAAATGGACGCCGCCCGCAGCGGTGATCTGGCCGCCTTCGACGACGCCTTCTGGGGCCACATCGGCTACACCTTCAACAACGCCGCCCGGGCGCTGGTGATGGGCATGACCGGCTCCCACTTCGTGGCGGTGCCGGATGGCGTGGCGCCGGAAGTGCGCCGCTATTACCAGCAGCTCACCCGCTTCTCGGCCGCCTTCGCCTTCATCGCCGACATCTCGATGGGCACCCTCGGCGGTGCGCTCAAGCGCAAGGAAAAGCTCTCGGCGCGGCTGGGCGACATCCTGTCGCTGATGTATCTGGCGTCGGCCACCCTCAAGCGTTTTGAGGACGAAGGCCGCCAGCGCGCCGACCTGCCGCTGCTCCACTGGGCGATCTGGGACTGCATGTTCAAGATCCAGAACGCCTTCGAAGGTGTGATCGCCAACTTCCCCAACCGCTTCTTCGCGCTGCTGCTGCGTCGGGTGGTGGTCTTCCCGCTGGGCCGGCCCTACGTGGTGCCATCGGACAAGCTCGGCCACGAGGTGGCGACGCTACTCATCAATCCGTCCGAAACCCGCGACCGCCTGACCTCCGACGTGCATCTGCCGACCGATCTGGAGGAGCCCGTCGGTGCGCTGGAGGCCGCGCTGCTGGCGACTCTCGCCGCCGAGCCCATCGAGGCCAAGGTGCGCCAGGCGATCAAGCGCGGCGAGTTCAAGCCCGGCCTGCTGGTGAATGGCGGCGTCGATGCGCTGTACGACGCGGCCTTCACCGCCGGCATCATCAGCGGCGAGGAACATCGCCTGATCCACCGCCGCGGCGAGCTGCGCGACAAGGTGATCCGCGTGGATGACTTCCCCTACGATTTCGGCCTGCGAGAGGCGCTCGCCGACGTGACCGAACCGCAGAAGCAGGCCGCCTGAGCTCCGCCATGAACCAGCCGATCTACATCATCGACGGGGCCCGCACGCCCTTCCTCAAGGCCCGCAACGCGCCGGGGCCGTTTGCGGCGTCGGATCTTGCCACCGCGGCCGGCAGCGCGCTGCTTGCCCGCCAGCGCTTTGCGCCGGACCAGCTGGACGAGGTGATCCTGGGCTGCGCCGCGCCGTCGCCCGACGAGGTGAACATCGGCCGCGTGGTGGCCCTGCGCATGGGCTGCGGCATCGACGTGCCGGGCTGGACGGTGATGCGCAACTGCGCGTCCGGCATGCAGGCCATCGACTCGGCCATCGCCAACATCGAGCGGGGGCGTTCGCAGCTGGTGCTGGCGGGCGGCGTGGATGCGCTCTCGCGGGCGCCGCTGCTGTATTCCGACCCGATGGTGCGCTGGTTCGCCGGCTGGATGGGCGCCCGCAGCCTGGGCGAGAAGCTGGCGATGATCCGGCGTTTCAAGCTCGGCTACCTGGCGCCGGTGATCGGCATCATGAAGGGCCTCACCGACCCGATCGTCGGCCAGCTGATGGGCCAGACCGCCGAGAACCTGGCCTTCGAGTTCGGCATCACCCGCGACGACATGGACGCCTTTGCGGTGGAGAGCCACCGCCGAGTGGCCGCAGCCCAGGACGCCGGGCATTTTGGCGAGATCGTGCCGCTGGTGGATAAGGACGGAACGGTTTACGCCCAGGACGACGGCCTGCGCCGGGACGCCTCGATGGCCGGCCTCGCCAAGCTCAAGCCCTTCTTCGACAAGAAATACGGCCGCGTCACACCCGCCAACAGCTCGCAGATCACCGACGGCGCCGCGTGGCTGATCCTCGCATCGGAAGACGCCGTGCAGCAGCACGGCCTCACGCCCATCGGCCGCATCGTCGACACCGAATGGGCCGGGCTGGAGCCCGAGCGCATGGGCCTCGGCCCGGTGCATGCGGCCTCGCCGATCCTCACCCGCAACGGCCTCGGGCGCGACGATATCGACCTGTGGGAGATCAACGAAGCCTTCGCCGCCCAGGTGATCGCCTGCCTGAAGGCCTGGCAGAACGACGACTACTGCCGCACGCGCCTCGGCCTGCCCGGGGCGCTCGGCGCCATCGACCCGGCGAAGCTCAACGTGGATGGTGGCGCGGTGGCGCTGGGCCATCCGGTGGGGGCGAGCGGGGCGCGCATCGTGCTGCACCTGCTCCACGCCCTGCGCCGCACGGGCGGCAAGCGGGGGATCGCCAGCATCTGCATCGGCGGCGGTCTGGGTGGCGCAATGCTGGTGGAGGCCCTGTGATGAACCTGACGCACTGGAAACTGGAACGGGACGCCGACGGCATCGCCTGGGCGACTCTCGATGTGGCCGATTCGACCACCAACACCCTCGGCGCCGCAGTGATGACCGAGCTCGGGCTGCTCCTCGACGCGCTCGACCGCCAGCCGCCCACCGCGCTGGTGATCCGCTCGGGCAAGGCGGCGGGCTTCATCGCCGGGGCCAACATCGAGGAATTCACCGCCATCGACTCCGCCGCCGCGGCGCGGGTGCTGGTGGAGCGAGGCTGGCACCTCTTCAATCGCCTGGCCGCGGTGGCTTACCCCACGCTGGCGCTGGTGCGCGGCCACTGCATGGGCGGCGGCTTCGAGCTGGCGCTGGCCTGCCGCTACCGCATCGCGGTGGATGAGCCCGGCACGCGCATGGCGCTGCCGGAGGTGATGCTGGGCATCTACCCGGCCTGGGGCGGCATGCTGCGCCTGCCGCAGCTGATCGGCCCGGCCGCCGCGCTCGACCTGATGCTCACCGGCAAGGGCGTGGATGCCCGCAAGGCCAAGCGCCTGGGCCTCGCCGATGAGGCCGTGCCCGCCCGGGTGATGGACAACGCCGCGCGGATGCTGGTGCGCTCCGGCCGTGAGCCGCGCCGCTTGCCCTTCATGCAGAAGCTGATGAACGGCCCGCTGTCCGGCATCGTCGCCGGCAAGGCCCGCCAGCAGGTGGCCACCAAGGCGCGCCCGGAGCACTACCCCGCGCCCTACGCGATCATCGACATCTGGGCCAATCACGGTGGCAATGCGCTGGCGGTGCCGGCCAGTTCGCCCTCGTCGCTCGAGGCGATCTTCCGCTCGCCCACGGCCAAGAATTTGATCCGCGTGTTCTTTTTGCAGGAGCGCATGAAGGGCTTCGGCAAGGGCTCGGATTTCTCGCCCAAGCGGGTGCACGTGGTGGGCGCCGGCGTGATGGGCGGCGACATCGCCACCGAATGCGCCCTGCGCGGGATGATCGTGACCCTGCAGGACCAGTCCGTCGAACGCATCGCCCCGGCCATCGCCCGGGCCGGCAAGCGCATCGAGCGCAAGTTCCGGGGCAAGCCGCGGGAGGCGCGCTTTGCGCTGGATCGACTGATCCCCGATCCGCAAGGTGCCGGCGTGGCCCAGGCCGACCTCATCATCGAGGCGATCTTCGAGAACCTCGACGCCAAGCGCGCCCTGTTTGCCGACATCGAAAGACGCGCCCGGCCCGACGCGGTGCTGGCCTCCAACACCTCCAGTCTGCGCATCGCCGACATCGCCACCGCGCTGGCCGACCCGAGCCGGCTGGTGGGCATCCACTTCTTCAACCCGGTGGCGGTGCTGCCGCTCGTTGAGGTGGTGAAGAGTGCGGTGTCGGCCGACGAGCCCTATCGCCGCGCCGCCGCCTTCGTGCGCAAGCTCGACAAGCTGCCGCTGCCGGTGAAGGACGAGCCGGGCTTCCTGGTCAACGCGGTGCTTGGCCCTTACATGTATGAGGCACTGCGCTGTGTGGATGAAGGCGTCGCCCCCGAGACCATCGACGCCGCGCTGGTGGCCTACGGCATGCCGATGGGGCCGGTGGAGCTGATGGACACCGTCGGCCTCGACATCGCGGTGGCGGCGGGCAAGTCCCTGGCCGGCGCGGATGCGGTGCTGCCCAAGGCGCTGGCCGATCGTGTGGCCGCCGGCCAGCTCGGCAAGAAGAGCGGGCAGGGCTTCTACGCGTGGGTCGATGGCAAGGCGAAGAAGGCTGCCGCGGGTGCGCCGCCGGCCGGGCTCGCCGAGCGGATCGCCGCGCCGCTGCTGGCTGCGGCCCGTCGCTGCGTTGAAAAAGGCGTGGTCGAGGATGCCGATCTGGCCGACGCCGGGGTTATATTCGGGACCGGCTTTCCGCCCTTCACCGGCGGGCCCCTGAACCTGTCCCGCGCCGGCGCAGCCGGCTGAAACCCTCCCGAGGAGCCACTCCATGTGCAATCAACCCACCCAGCTCCCGCCAGGCCAGATGCCGGTCCTGCGCGTGATGCCGATGCCGGCCGATCTCAACCCGTCGGGCGACGTGTTCGGCGGCTGGATCATGGCCCAGGTGGATATCGCCGGCGCCGTGCCGGCCATCAAGCGGGCCCGCGGCCGGGTGGCCACCATCGCGGTCAATTCCTTCCTGTTCAAGCAGCCGGTGTCGGTGGGCGACATCGTCAGCTTCTACGCCGAGATCATCAAGGTCGGGCGCAGCTCGATCACCGTCGATGTGGCGGTGTACGCCGAGCGCAACCCCGAGCACCCCATCGTCGTCAAGGTGACCGAAGCCGTGCTCACCTACGTGGCAGTGGACAAGAACGGCCAGAAGCGGGAAATTCCGCCTGAAACGAACGTCTGACCCAGAATCGACATCACCCTTGCCGCGAATCCCCAGCGGATTCGCCCAACCAGAAACGCCCGGGACGTCGCGCAGCCCGAGGCTTGCACACAATGACAGCGCCCACGTGAGGAGACACCATGAAGATGAAAACCATCGCCCGCCTGATCCCCCTGCTGGCCGCCGGTCTCGCCAGCGGCCAGGCCGCCGCCGCCGGCTTCCAGCTGCTCGAGCAGAACGCCAGCGGCATCGGCAACTCGTATGCGGGCTCGGCGGCCGTCGCCGAGAACGCCAGCACGATCTTCTTCAACCCGGCGGGCATGACCCAGCTGAAGGATAGGGAGGTGTCGGTCGGCATGTCTGCCGTGCGTCCCACCTTCAAGTTCGACAACCGCGGCTCGAGTGTCGGCGTGCTGGGCACTGCCGGCGAGGGCAATGACGCGGGCAGCTGGGCGTTCATCCCCAACGCCTACATGTCGTGGGCGCTGACCAAGAACCTCTACGCCGGCCTCGGGATCGGTGCGCCCTTCGGTCTGGTCACCGAGTACGACAATCCCTGGCTGGGCGGCGCCCAGGCCATCAAGTTCGACATCAAGACCGTCAATCTCAACCCCAGCCTGGCCTACCGCATCAACGACAAGATCTCGGTCGGCGGCGGCCTCAGCTACCAGAAGATGAAGGTGGAGTACATCCGCCAGGCCACGGTGACGTCGGCCGCTCTTGCCGCCACCACCGCCACCCTGTCGGCCGACAACGACGCCTGGGGCTGGAACGTGGGCGCACTGTTCACCCTGAGCCCGACGACCAAGGTCGGCGTGTCCTACCGCTCGTCGATCAAGCACGATCTGAAGGGCGACCTGTCCGTCAGCGGCCCGGCCGCGGGCGCCAGCGCGGCGCTCACCACCGGCGCGGCGAAGGCCGACGTCGAGCTGCCCGAGACCTTCATCCTGAGCGTGGCGCAAACCCTCAACGAGAAGTGGGAAATGCTCGGTGACGTTTCCTGGACCGGCTGGAGCAGCATCCCGAAGGTGGACATCGTGCGCACCTCCGGCGCCCTCAACGGCGTGACGGTGCAGACCCTCGACACCAAGTTCCGCGACACCTGGCGCTTCGCCCTCGGCACCAACTACCGCCTGAACGAACAGGTGAAGCTGAAGTTCGGCATCGCCTACGACCAGAGTCCGGTGCAGAGCGACCAGCACCGCCTCGTGTCGCTGCCCGACAGCAACCGGACCTGGCTCTCGACCGGCGCCCAGATCAAGGTCTCCAAGGATTCCATGGTCGACCTGGGGGCCGCCTACCTGCGCGTGGCCGAGTCGCACATCGACAACAACCAGACCGCCCTCGGTCGTGGCCGCGTGACCGGTGTGTACGACGCCCGCGTGTGGATCCTCGGCGCCCAGTACTCGATGGCCTTCTGATCTGCTGTAACAACCCGGCGCCAGCATCTCCGGCGCCGGTTTTCGTTTGAAGCCCCCATGCCGCGCATCGACCCCACCCCCGACGCCAAGACCCGCATCCTCGACGCCGCCGAGCGGCTGTTCATGGAAAACGGCTACGCCGCCACCTCGATCCGCATGATCACCGGCGCCGCCGGCGTGCCGGTGGCGCTGGTCAATTACCACTTCGGCTCCAAGCAGGGGCTGATGGAGGCAGTGTACGAGCGTGCCCTGGGGAGCCGCGGTGGCAGCCGGGTGAGCTATCTCGACAAGCTCGAGCTGGACGCCGCCGGCAAGCCCATCGCCGTCGACGTGCTGGTGGATGCCTTCCTGTCGTCGGCGCTGCGCCTCACCCGCAAGGACACGATCTCGGGCGAGGTCTTCAAGCAACTCATCGGGCGCGCCTTCTACGAGCCCGGCCCGGGCACCGAGGCCTTCTTTCCGGCTGAATACCGGGAGGCGGTGGATCGCTACCGCCAGGCCTTCATGCGCACGCTGCCCCACCTCTCGCAGGACGACGTGGTGTGGCGCATGTACTTCTTCGTCGGCATCGTCGCCTACGCGATGGCCGGAAAGGATGTGATGCGGATGACCGAAACCTATTCCCTTGCCGATGCCGGCAATCCCGAAGGCATCATGGCCCGCCTGCGACCCTTTGTCGTGGCGGGTTTTCTTGCCCCGGAAGGCACGCTGCCGACCGCCGTCGGCACCTGATTTTTTTCTGACTGTTGCATCTAAATTCATGATTGCGCTAAGATTTGAACAGTTGTTCAAATTTATTGCGGGATTCCTGAACCATAAAGCCGGCCCACCCATGGGCCGCATCTGAAGGAGGAGCAAGTGAGCAGACTCATCATTCGCAAGGTGGCCGTGCTGGGTGCCGGCGTCATGGGGGCGCAGATCGCCGCCCACTGCGCCAACGCCAGCGTGCCGGTCATCCTTTTCGACCTGCCGAAGGAAGGCGACCCCAACGCCATCGCCAAGAAGGCCGTGGACGGGCTCAAGAAGCTCGATCCGGCGCCCCTCGCCACCCGCGACCGGGCCCAGTTCATCGAGGTGGCCAACTACGGTTCGGATCTGGCAAAGCTGCGCGACTGCGACCTCATCATCGAGGCCATCGCCGAGAAGATGGAATGGAAGCTCGACCTGTACGCCAAGGTCGCCCCGTTCATCCGCCCGGATGCGATCTTCGCCTCCAACACCTCGGGCCTGTCGATCAACGCCCTGGACCAGGGCCTGCCCGAAGCCATGCGTGATCGCTTCTGTGGCATCCACTTCTTCAACCCGCCGCGCTACATGGCGCTGGTCGAGCTGATCCCCACCGCCCGCACCCAGCCGGCGATGCTCGACGACCTCGAAGCCTGGCTTACCACCCGCCTCGGCAAGAGCATCGTCCGCGCCAAGGACACCCCCAACTTCGTCGCCAACCGCGTGGGCGTGTTCTCGATCCTGGCGGTGATGCACCACACCGCACGCCTGGGCCTCGGCTTCGACGAGGTGGACGCGCTCACTGGCCCGCTCATCGGCCGCCCCAAGAGCGCCACCTACCGCACTGCGGATGTCGTTGGCCTCGACACCCTGGCCCACGTGGTCGGCACCATGGACGCGACCCTGCCGGACGACCCGTGGCATGGCTACTACAAGTCGCCCGAGTGGCTCGCCGGCCTGATCGCCAAGGGCGCCCTGGGCCAGAAGACCAAGGGCGGCATCTTCCGCAAGGAAGGCAAGGTCATCAACGTGCTGGATCTCGCCTCGGGCGCCTATCGCCCCAGCGCCGGCGAGGTTGCGCCCGAAGTGCTGGCCATCCTCAAGAACCGCAACCCGGCCGAGAAGTTCGCCCAGCTGCGCGCAAGCCAGCACCCCCAGGCCCAGTTCCTGTGGGCGATCTTCCGCGACGTTTTCCACTACTGCGCCTCCCAGCTCGGCTCGATCGCCGACAACGCCCGCGACGTGGATTTCGCCATGCGCTGGGGCTTCGGCTGGCAGCAGGGGCCGTTTGAAACCTGGCAGGCCGCCGGCTGGCAGGTGATCGCCGACGCCATCAAGGCCGACATCGATGCTGGCGTGGCGATGACCAACGCGCCGCTGCCCGCCTGGGTGTTCGACGGCCGCCAGGGCGTGCATGCGCCGGAAGGCTCGTGGAGCGCGTCTGATGCCGCCCTCAAGCCCCGTTCGACCCTGCCGGTCTATCAGCGCCAGCTCTTCCCCGAGCGCGTGCTGGGCGAGGCTGCGCCGGATGCCGGCGTCACCCTGTGGGAGAACGAAGGCGTGCGCCTCTGGAATCTCCCGGCCAAGGACGCCCGCATCGGCATCATCTCCTTCAAGTCGAAGATGCACGCGGTGGGCGACGAGGTGCTGGACGGTGTGCTCGAAGCCATCGCCCGCGCCGAGCGCGACCTGGACGGCCTGGTGATCTGGCACGAGGCGCCGTTTGCCGTCGGCGCCAACCTGGCGCAGGTGGTCGAAGCCTGCAAGGCCGGCCAGTTCGACCGCCTCGAAAAGACGGTTGCCAAGTTCCAGCAGGCTTCGATGGCCCTCAAGCATTCCGCGGTGCCCACGGTGGCGGCGGTGCAGGGCATGGCCCTGGGTGGTGGCTGCGAGTTCGTGATGCACGCCACCCATCGGGTGCTGGCGCTGGAGAGCTACGTGGGCCTCGTCGAGGCCGGCGTCGGCCTGATCCCGGCGGGCGGCGGCTGCAAGGAGTTCGCGCTGCGTGCGGCGGGCCTCGCCAGCCGGGCGGCGGGCGGCGACGTGTTCCCCTTCATCCAGAACATGTTCCAGACCATCGCCATGGCCAACGTCTCCAAGAGCGCGCTGCAGGCGGTGGAGCTGGGCTTCGCGAAGGAATCCGACGACATCCTCTTCAACGCCAACGAGCTGCTCCACGTGGCCCTGGCCCGGGCGCGGGCGATTGCCGAATCCGGCTATCAGCCGCCGCTCATCCAGCGCGCCGTGCAGGTGGCCGGCCGTAACGGCATCGCCACCTGCGAGATGATGCTCATCAACATGAAGGAGGGCGGCTTCATCTCCGCCTGGGACTACCGCGTCGCTCGTGCGGCGGCCACCGCCCTGTGCGGCGGCGAGGTGGAAACCAACGCGAAGGTGTCGGAGCAATGGATTCTCGACGTGGAGCGTGCGCTCTTCGTGGATCTGCTCAAGACCGAAAAGACCCAGCAGCGCATCGTGCACATGCTGGAAACCGGCAAGCCGCTGCGCAACTGATTGTGATGCGGTGAGGAGATAGGAGGAAGGCGTTCGGAGACCTTGTTTGCGCCCGGTGCGCTGGCGAACGTCAGCGCGCCAAGGCTGGCGCCGGTCTCCTCACTCCTCACGCCTTACTCCTCACTGCCCCAAAGGAGAATTCGATGAAACAGATTCAGGAAGCCTACATCGTTGCCGCCACCCGCACGCCGGTGGCCAAGCGCAACGGGATGTTCCGCAACGTGCGTCCGGACGACATGCTGGCCCACGTGCTGTCTGCGGTTGTCGCCAAGGTGCCGGGGCTCGACGCCACCGAGATCGGCGACGTGGTCGTCGGCTGCGCCATGCCGGAAGCCGAGCAGGGCATGAACGTGGCGCGCATCGGCGTGCTGCTGGCCGGCCTGCCCAACACCGTGCCTGGCATCACCATCAACCGCTTCTGCTCGTCCGGCTTGCAGGCCGTGGCCGACGCCGCCGCGCGCATCCGCTTGGGCGAAGCCGACGTGATGATCGCCGCTGGCACCGAGAGCATGACCGTGATGCCCCAGATCATGGGTAACAAGATCTCCCTCAACCCGGCCATCTTCGCCAAGGACGAGAACCTCGGCATCGCCTTCGGCATGGGCCTCACCGCCGAGAAGGTCGCCCAGCAGTGGGGCATCGACCGCGCCGCCCAGGACGCCTTCGCGGTGCAGTCCAACCAGCGCGCCGCCGCGGCCATCGCCGCCGGTGCCTTCCGTGACGAGATCACGCCGTACACCGTGCGCACCCACGTGCCGGGCGAGGGCGGCACGGTGCGCGTCACCGAACGCATCTGCGACACCGACGAAGGCCCGCGGGGCGACGCCACCGTCGAGAGCCTCGGCAAGCTCAAGCCGGTGTTCGCCGCCCGCGGTTCGGTGACGGCCGGCAACAGCTCCCAGATGTCCGACGGCGCCGGCGCGGTGCTGCTGATGTCCGAGGCGGCCGTCAAGCGCTACGGCGTCAAGCCCATCGCGCGCTTCTGCAGCTACTCGGTGGCCGGCGTGCCGCCCGAGATCATGGGCATCGGCCCGGTCGAGGCGATCCCCCGCGCCCTCAAGGCGGCCGGCATCCAGCAATCCGATCTCGACTGGATCGAGCTGAACGAAGCCTTCGCGGCCCAGGCCCTGGCGGTGATGCGCCAGCTCGACATGGATCAGTCCAGGATCAACCCCCAGGGCGGCGCCATCGCCCTCGGCCATCCGCTGGGCGCCACCGGGGTGATCCGTGCCGCCACGCTGATGAGCGCCTTCCAGCGCACCTCGGCCCGCTACGGCATGATCTCCATGTGCATCGGCACCGGCATGGGCGCCGCCGGCATCTTCGAGAAGGTGTGACCCGCCTCGTCCCCGGCCGTGGGATCGCGGCCGGGGCGTCTGTTTTCAGATGACCTCGCTTCCGGCAGACCGGGCCGACCCGCGCCCGTCCCTGCTGATCCAGACCAAGCTGCGCCCGCCGGCCCCGTCGGCGGGCGTGCTGCTTCGTCCACGCCTGCTGGATGCCCTCTGCGCGCCCGGTCAGCCGCCGGTGCTGCGGGTGTGTGCCTCGCCCGGCGCCGGCAAGACGACCCTGCTCGCCCAGCTGCGCGAACGCCTCAGCGGCCTGGGCTGGCTGGTGGGTTGGCTCAGCCTCGACCGGGAGGACGACGATCCCGGCCTGTTCTTTCCGTATCTCGTCGCGGCCCTGGGGGGCGAAGACGGCGTCGCCCGCGAGGCCGCCCGCCTTCTCGCGCGGGATGCGCTGGCCTCGCCCCGGGCGGTGCTGGCGGCCCTCATCAACGGGCTGGCCCGCTCGCCGGTGCCGGTGGCGCTGATCCTCGACGACGCCGACGCGCTCACCACACCGCCACTCCTCGACGCCCTGCAGACCCTCGTCCGCTATGCGCCGCCGGCCTTCCGGCTGATCCTCGCCGGGCGCGGTGCGCCGGCCTTGCCCTTCGCCACCCTGGCGGCGCGGGGGCAGCTGACCAGCATCGGCGAGCCCGAGCTGCGCTTTGCAGCCGACGAGGCGCGGCATTACTTTGAAGGCCTGGGCGGGCCGCTGGCCGAATCCGCCGTGGCGGATGCCGTGTGGCGCACCACCGAAGGCTGGGCCGCCGGCATGTATCTGGTTGCCCTGTCGGTGCGCGGCGCCGACGACGCCAACGCGCTGATGGCCGGCATCCGCCGCCGGGCGGGGGAGGGCGTCGGGGCGTATCTGGCCGAGAACGTCCTCGCCGGGCTCGACCCGGCCCGGGTGGATTTCCTCCTCGCCGCCGGCCCGCTCGACCGCTTCTGCCCGGACCTGTGCGCCGCGGTGAGCGGCCAGCCCGATGCCCGCCGGCTGCTCGATGAGCTCGCCGGCCAGAACCTCTTCGTGAAGCGCCTGGACGACGGCTGGTTCCGCTTTCATGCGCTGTTTGCCGACTACCTGAAGGCCCGCCTCGGGCGGGACGACCCGGCGCGCCTGCGCCACATCCAGCTTGCCGCCGCCCGCTGGTGCGCCGACGCTGGCCTGTGGCAGGAGGCGGTGCGCTACGCCCTGGCCGGCGGTGACGCGCCCCGCGCCGCCGCCTGGGCCGAGGCCTGCGCCATGGGGCTGGTGCAGGCCGGCGACATCCGCACCGTTACCGGCTGGCTGGCCCTGCTGCCGCCGGCGCTGGTGGCCGGCAGCCTGCGTCTGCGCCTCGCCCACGCCTGGGCGCTGGCTTTTGGGCTGCGGTTGGGCGAGGCCCGCGACACCCTCAGCGGCATCGAGGCCGACGTGGCCAGCGGACGCCTGCCGGCCCAGGCCGAGCCAGGCGAGCTGGCCGCGGTGAAGGGCCTGATCGCCGGCCTCTCGGATGAGAGCGAGGCGGCGATGGCCTTTGGCCGGCAGGCGCTGGACGAAACCCCGCAGGCCGATTCGTGGGTCGCCCAGATGGCTCGCAGCGTGATCCTGTTCGGGCTGCACACCGCGTCGCGCTTCGACGAAGCGACCGAGCTGGCGGCCCGCTCGGCGCCCTTCGAGGCGGGTGGCTGCCCGCTCTTCGGCATGGTGTATCGGCTCAGCATGTCCGGGCTGGGGCACGGCATCGCCGGCCGGCTGGGCGAGGCGGCGGCCTTGCTGCGGGAAGCCCTGGCCCGGGCAGTGGCCGAATCCGGCCCCCTGTCGGCGGTGGCCGCGCTGCCTGTGGGCTATCTGGCCGAGATCCTCTACGAGCGGGGCGACCTGCAGGCCGTCGCCGAGGTGATGGGCGGCCGCGCCGAGGTAGTGGCCGAAACCTGCCCGCTGGGCTCGTGCGCCCGGTTTGCCGTGACATCCGCAAGGCTGGCGCTGCTGCGGGGCGATCGGGCCGCCGCGCTGGCCCGCCTCGACGCCGCCGACCAGCTGGGCGAGGCCCGCCGCTGGCTGCGCATGCGGGCGCTGATGCTGGTCGAAGCGGCGCGCATCCTGTGGCGGGGCGGCGACGCTGCCGCGCTGCGTCGGCGGGTCGACGCGCTGCGTCCGCTGATGCCGGCCCGGCCGCCCCGGCAGGTGAGCAGCCTGATGGAAACCTGGCTTGCGTGGTGCGAGGCGCTGGCAGTGCTGGCCCTGGCAGAGGGGCGGGCCGCCGACGCGGTGACGGCGCTCGAAGCGCTGGTGACGGCGTCTGGCGAGGCGGGTTTTCACTACCGCGCCCTGCAGCGGCGCATCCTGCTGGCCGAAGCCCTGGCGCTGGCCGGCCAGCGCCCCCGGGCGGTAGCGGGGTTGGCGGCGCTGCTGCCCCTCGCCGAGCAGGCAGGGATGGTGCGCAGCTTTGCCGATGCCGGCCCGCTCGTCGAGGTGCTGCTGGTCGAAGCCCGGGCCGGTGCCGCCGTTGATGCGCCGGAGCGGCTGTCGGCCCGCGAGCACGACATCCTGCAGCGGGTTGCCCAGGGTTTGTCGAACAAGGCCATCGCCCGTGAGGCGCAGGTGACGCCCGAGACCGTGAAGTGGCACCTCAGCAACATCTACGCAAAGCTCGGCGCCCGCAGCCGCACCGAAGCCATCCACCGGGCCCGGCAGGCCGGCCTGCTGCGCCCGCCACCCGGCTGAGCCCCGGCTGCCCCCCTTTCGGGGGGGCGATTTCACCCCGCCCTCCGGCTAAGCTGCGGACGCTTCCGTCAGACCATAACAGCCCGAGGAGACAATCGTGCAAACCGACATCCGTGCCACCGGAGACGCTGCCGCGTCCGCCGACCAGCCTTACGCCTACCCGCTGCTCATCAAGCAGCTCCTGCACACGCCGCTGGCCCACGCGCCCGATCAGGAGATCGTCTATCGCGACCTGTGCCGCCACACCTACCGCGATCTCGTTGCCCGCATCGGCCGCCTGGGCAGCGCCCTCAGCCGGCTCGGCGTGGGCTTTGGCGACACCGTGGCGGTGGCCGACTGGGATTCCCACCGCTACCTCGAGAGCTACTTCGCAATCCCGATGCTGGGCGCGGTGCTGATGACCGTGAACGTGCGCCTGTCGCCCGAGCAGATCGCCTACACCATCGACCACTGCGGTGCCGAGACGCTGCTCATCAACACCGAATTCCTGCCCATCCTCGACGGCATCCGCGAGCGCCTGCCCAAGCTCAAGCGCATCGTCCTGCTCTCCGACGAGCCCTGCGACCTGGCCGCCGCGGGTGCCATCGGCGAGTACGAAGCCCTGCTGGCCGCCGCCGATCCGCAGCACGCGTTTCCGGATTTCGACGAGAACACCCGCGCCACCACCTTCTACACCACCGGCACCACCGGATTGCCGAAGGGCGTGTTCTTCAGCCATCGCCAGCTGGTGCTCCACACCCTCGGCACCCTCGGCGGGCTGGCCGGCGCCGCGTCGGGCCAGCGGCTGCACCGGGGCGACGTGTACATGCCGATCACCCCGATGTTCCACGTCCACGCCTGGGGCCTGCCCTACGTGGCGACCATGCTGGGCGTGAAGCAGGTCTACCCCGGCCGCTACGTGCCCGACATGCTGCTGCAGCTGCGCCGCACCGAAGGCGTGACCTTCTCCCACTGCGTGCCCACCATCCTGCAGATGCTCCTGCTGGCGCCGGCCGCCAGGGAGATGGACCTGTCCGGCTGGAAGATGGTGATTGGCGGTTCGGCCTTCACCGCCGGCCTCGCCACCCAGGCGGTGGCGCGGGGGATGGACGTGTTCACCGGCTACGGCATGTCCGAGACCTGCCCGATCCTGACCCTCGCCCAGCTCAAGCCCGCCGACCTGGACCTGCCGCCCGAGCAGACCGTGCCCGACCGCTGCCGCACCGGCCTGCCGATTCCGCTGGTGAACCTGCGCATCGTCGACGGCAACCTGGACGACGTGGCCCACGACGACCAGGCCCAGGGCGAGGTGGTCGTGCGTGCCCCGTGGCTCACCCAGGGCTACCTGAACGACGCCGACGCCACCGCCCACCTGTGGCGTGGCGGCTGGCTGCACACCCAGGACATCGGCCGCATCGCGCCCAGCGGCTCGCTGCAGATCACCGACCGCATCAAGGACGTCATCAAGTCGGGCGGCGAGTGGATCTCGTCGCTGGAGATCGAGACCCTGATCTCCCAGCACCCGGCAGTGGCCGAGGTAGCGGTGCTGGGCGTGCCCGACGCCCGCTGGGGCGAGCGTCCGCTGCCGGTGGTGGTGCCCAAGGCCGGCGCCGAAGGGGTGACGGCGGACGACATCATCGCCCACCTGCGCGCCTTCGCCGACGCGGGGCGGATCTCGCGCTTCGCGGTGCCCGATCAGGTGCGCTTTGCCGACAGCCTCGAGAAGACCAGCGTCGGCAAGATCAACAAGCGCCAGATGCGCGAGCGCTACGCCGCCGGCTGACACGCCCGCACGCCAACCGGATCAGCGCCCCCGCCAAAGAGGGGCGCGATCCGCCAAAGGAGGAAATCCGGATGTTTCAAGACCATGCCCGCCGGGCAGGGATCGCCCTGCTCATCGCCCCGTCCCTCGTGCTTGCTGCCGAGGCCGACGCCCCCTTCACGTTCCGCGGCGCCGCCTCGGTCGGCACCGCCTGGCGGACCGCCGAGCGCGACCCGAACCTCGTCCAGCGCACCAACGGCGCCGCCGCCGGCGTGCCCGGCTACGCCCCCCACGGCCGCAATCAGGACGACGGCAACCTCAACTTCGACAAGGGCGACACCGTCTCACGGGTGCTCAAGGGCTACGTCGCCGCGGAGTTCCGCCGCGATGCCCTGAGCGCCACCCTCGCCGCCAAGGGCTGGTACGACGACGCGCTCCTCAATGGCAGCCGCCCGTGGGGCAACGGGCCGGCCGGCTACCAGAGTGGCGGCCCCATCGACGATGCGGGCTTCAGTCAGCGCGGGCGCTTCTCGGGCGCCGCGCTGATGGAGGCCTTCGTGGCGGGGCGCTTCACGGTTGGCGAGCGGGCGCTCCAGCTCAAGCTCGGCAACCAGTACCTGGACTGGGGCAGCCGGATGAGCATCGGCGGCGGCCTGTCGGCGCTGCAGCCGGTGGACATCCCCGCCATGCGTCGCCCCGGCGCCACCGCGGACGAGACCCGGGTGCCGATCCCGGCCCTCACCGCGCGCCTCGAAACCAGCGACACCAGCCGCGTCGAGGCCTTCTACCAGATCCTCTGGCGGCGCACCGAGCTGGACGGCTGCGGCACCTTCTTCGCCACGGCCGACTACGTGGCGCCGGGCTGCAACCGGGTGATGGTGGGCGACACCGTCAGCGATCCCGACTCGGTGGGCGCCCAGCGCTACCTCAAGCGCAGCGCCACGCCGGGCGTCGCCGATGCCGGCCAGTTCGGCGTCGCCACCAGCTTCCGGCTGCCGTCGCTGGCCAGCGAAGTCGGACTCTACGCCGCCCAGTATCACAGCCGCACCCCCATCGCGAGCCCGGTCCGCTCGGGCCGGGTGGGCGGCGCGCCCTTCGTGCCGGGCGACGCCGACGGGCTCAACGCCCGCTACCTCACCGAGTTTCCGGAGGACATCCGCGTCTTCGGCATGACCTGGGCCGCGAAGCTCAACCGCGTGAACCTGCTCGCCGAGCTGACCCACCGGCCGAACCTGCCGGTCCAGCTCAACTCGGTGGATCTGCTCAACGCGGCCGCCTCCAGCACCGCGCCAACCCTGCTGCGGGCCGACATGAACGCCACGCCCTACGGTGGCGTGCTCCACGGCTACGACCGCCTGAGCGTGTCCCAGGCGCAGCTGGCGGGCGTGTGGAGCCTCGACCGCTTTCTGGGAGGCGAGGGGCTGACCCTCGCTGGCGAGGCGGGCGTCAAGTTTGTTCATGATCTGCCCGATCCGAGCGTGCGCCGCTACGGCCGCTCCGATCTGTACGGCGTCGGGACGGTTTCCGGCGCGTGCACCAGCATCCCCACCGGCTGCGCCAACGCCGGCTATGTGACCCGCAGCGCCTGGGGCTATCGACTGCGCGCCGCCTGGCGCTACGCGGGCCTCGCCGACGGCGTGGTTTTGAGCCCGGTGGTGAGCTGGGCCCACGACGTGAAGGGCTGGTCGGCGGACGGGCTCTTCAACGAAGGCCGGCGCTTCGCCATCTTCGCCCTGAAGGCCGATTTCGGTCGGCGCTACGTGGCCGAGCTGGGATGGACGAACACCTTTGGCGGCACCTACAACAACGCCCGGGACCGGGATTTCGTGAGCCTGTCTGCGGGCCTGAAGTTCTGACGCGCGCAGCGGGGGCGGCGGGGCTCTTTTCGCCACCCCGGCTTAGCGCTCAGAATGTCGGGCTACGAAATCACGAACCACAGGAACCGCTTCTCATGACCTCTCCGATCCTGCTCGACGTGGCCAACGGCGTTGCGACGCTGACCCTCAACCGGCCGAAGGCGCTCAATGCGCTGTCCTTCGAGATGATGCACGCGCTCTCGGACATCACCGCCAGGCTCGCCCACCGGGATGACCTGCGGGTGGTGGTGATCCAGGGCGCCGGCGACCACTTCATGGCCGGCGGTGATCTGAAGGATTTTGCCGGCCAGCTGCACCTGTCGCCGGAGAGCCGGATCGCCAGCTTCCGGGCGACCATCGAGCAGCACATCAACCGCAGCGTCGAAACCCTGGCCGAGTTGCGCGTGCCGGTGATCGGCCGCGTACATGGCGCCTGCGCGGGCTTCGGGCTGTCGCTGGCGTTGGGCTGCGACATGGTGGTGGCGGCGGACAACGCCTATTTCACCACCGCCTACGCCAGCATCGCCCTGTCGGGCGACGGCGGGGTGTCGTGGTTCCTGCCGCGCATCGTCGGGCGCCACAAGGCCTTCGAGCTGCTGCTGATGGCCGACCGCTTCGACGCCACCGAAGCCCAGCGCCTGGGTGTGGTGAACAAGGTCGTGCCGCTGGCCGAACTGGACGACGCGGTGGGCGCGCTGGTGCGTCGCATCCTGAACGGCCCACGGGAAACCTACGCCGAGATGAAGCGCCTGCTCAACCAGTCGCCCGACCAGAGCCTCGACACCCAGCTTCAGCTGGAGGCCGAAGCCTTTGCCCGCTGCTCGGCCCGGGGCGATTTCGACGAAGGCATCAACGCCTTCCTGGGCAAGCGCAAGGCCAGCTTCAAGGGCTGAGGCGCGTCAGCGCCGTGGCTGGAACTCGCCGCACCAGGCCAGCCCGCTGACGATCGGAAAACGCCAGTGGTGATCCTCGCGGGGTGACTGGGCACCGGCGAAAGCCGGTGGGTAGCGATGGCAGGTGCCGAGGGTGCTTTCGGCTGCCATGAAGAACCGGCATTGCCGGCAGGCGTTGTCGGTGGTTCGGTTGTCGTCGGGCATGGGGCGGGGGCGGTCAGGGTTGCGGATGGGGTTCAGCGGCTCAGGCGGTAGGCCAGCAGGCCGAGCCATTCGTGGATGGCGTAGGTGCCGGCGTAGGCCGAGTTCATGTTGGGCAGGCGGGGCAGGGTGTCGTCGGCCGGGCCGCGCCGGAAGAAGCCGGTTGGCGCGGGGACCACCTCCAGCCCGGCGGCTTCGAAGGCCTCTACGGCGCGGTGCATGTGGGCGGCGTGGGTGACCAGCACCACCCGTTTCACGCTGGCGGCCTGGAGCAGGGCGGCGCTCATCCGGGCGTTGTCGCGGGTGTCCAGCGAGGCGGCTTCCACCCACTTCACGGGCAGCCGGAAATCTTCTTCCAGCGCGGTCTTCATCAGCTCGGCCTCGGGCTGGCTGCCGCTTGGCGCGCCGCCGCTCACCAGCACCGGCAGGCCCGACTGGCGGGCCAGACGAGCACCATAGCGGACCCGTTCGAGGGTCAGGCGATTGACGGTCTGGCCGCCGAATTCCGGGGCATTGGTGCGCGCGCCGCCACCCAGGATCACGATCGCGCCGGCGTCGGCAAGTTGCGCCGGTTGCACGACCGCCACGTCCTCGAGGTCGTCGAGAAGGGCGTCCACCATGCGCGGCGTCGTCGCCAGCAAGGTCAGCGCGAGGCCGCTCCAGGCCAGCAGGCGGCCCGTCCGCGGACGCCAGCGCTGCAGCAACAGGCCGGCACAGATCACGATCAGCGGGCCCAGTGGCGGCAGCAGAAGCAGGGCGATCAGCTTTTTGACGAAGAACATGATGAAAAGACGCACGCAGAGCGAGAACTCGCATTGTGGCTGAAGAGGCGCGCGGCTATCATCGCTGCGACAAATTCATGTCGTACAAGTGCCAGTTTCCAGGGGAACGATCATCGTCAGCCAACGGTTTCACTCAAAAGAATGCGGCGCCGCAGCCAGGGAGCCGGCGCGATGATCGATGTAGGGTTGCGGGAGGGTGTCTGGGCGCTGGTCGCGGTGCTTTCCATCTATCTGGCGATCATCCTGTTCCGTCTCGCCTTGCCGGGCAAGGCAGCCGCTTCTGCCGAGGCGTCCGGCCGTTCGCCCCAGACGGTGGTGGCCGAGGCGCCGGCCATGCCTGCTCCAGCGCCGGTGGTGCCGAAGAACCCGCTCGAGGTGCCCCAGGAAACCCTCAACGAACTCGAGATCCAGCAATTGCGGCGGGATGTCGCCCAGCTGCGCACCGAGCAGGATTTCCTGCGCAGCGAGCTGGTGGCCCTGCGCCTTGATCTCAACGAAATGCAGGCTGTCCAGGACAGGGCTCAGGCCCAGCCGCAACCTCAGTACGTGCGTCCTGAATCGCCGCAGCATTCGGAAGCCATGCTGCTGGCCGGGCGTGGCATTCCGGCAAGCCAGATTGCGGAGCACTGTGGAATCTCGGTGGCGGAAGCCGAACTGGTCTGTGCGCTGGCGCGGGCCGAGGGGGGAGCATGACGGACAAGCCGGAAGTGCCGGAAATTGACGAGGACGACGATCCCCGCCGGCAGCTGTGGGTTCGCGCGGGCGTTGCAGGGGGGCTGATCGCCGTCCTGCTGGGCGGCCTCGCGGTTTTTGATCATCTTTCCCGGCCGCCGCAGCCCGAGGCGGTGGTGGTGCCCACCAAGCCGATTGCGCCGGCCCAGGTGACGCCGCCGCCCGAGCCCGGTCGAGATGCGCCGCCTGATGTGGTGCGTGCCGCCGAGCCGGCCGAGCCCGCCGCACCGCCGGTCGCCGAAGGTAGCGCCGCGCCGCCGCCGTTGCCCACCGCCGACAAGGGCGACCGCCTCGTCGAGCGCACCCGCAAGCCCGTCGAGGAGACCCGCCCGGTACTGCGGCCGGGTTCCCAGAGCGTGGTGGCTGCGCCATCCGCCGAGCCGGCCCGCAAGCATGAAGCGGCGCCTGCCGCGGTGGCGCCCGTGGCGCCGTCTGCGCCTCAACCCCGTGTCGCGGCAGCGCCGTCGGTCGCCGCTCCTGCGCCCGCGTCGGCTGGCGCGCCGAAGCCCGCGCAGGTCGTGGCTGCGCCCATGCCGGCGCCGGCTGCGCCGGTGGCGAAGGTGCCGGCCGTCAGTGGCGAGACGTCTGGCGCTTACGCGGTTCAGGTGGGCGTGTTCACCAGCGCGGCCCAGGCCGAGGCGCTACGTTCGCGCTTGTTGGCCGATGGCATCCCCGCCCAGCTGGAAACCCGGGTGGTGGTGGGGCCGTTCAATGAAAGACGCGATGCCGTTGCGGCCCAGAATCGCCTGAAGGAAAAGGGTTTTTCCGCCGGCGAGCTGATTCCCTTCCGGCGCTGAACCCGGCGTGCAGCACTCCCGGCGGCGGGCCTTGTGGTCCGCCGCTTGCCGTTTACGGCGCGGGTTTCAGGCGCTGACGATGGCCAGCGCGTGGCCGGTGCGGCAGTGGAGGGCGAGTTGCCGGTCGCTGCCTGGACGGGCGGCCCAGACGGCGGCAGCGTCGCCCAGGGTGCGGGCGAGCTCGTAGCCGCGCTGCTTGAGCCACGACGGGTCGATGTGTTCGGCGACCAGCCTGGGGGCTTCGGGCTGGCGGGGGGAGGCGAGGATGAGGCGGTAGATTCCCATGACGAGGACCTCGGGGGTTCGACGATGGGGCAAATCTAGCGGCGAAGTATGACGGTTTGAGGTGGCTGCGCCGTTCAGGATGCGGCGGGCGCGTGGGCTGCGCTCATGCGGGAGGGGCGGAAATCCCGCAGCAGGCGGGTGGCGGCTTCGGCATCCACCGGGCGGGAGAAGTAGAAGCCCTGCATCTCGTCGCAGCCCATGCCGTCGAGGGTGGTCATCTGCTCGCCGCGCTCGACGCCTTCGGCGGCCAGGCGGATGTCGAAGCCCTGGGCGATGCCGGCGATGGCGCTGATGACCGGATGATTGCCGTGGCCGTTCATGTCGCGCACGAAGCTGCGGTCGATCTTCAGGCGCGTGACCCCGTAGCGCTGCAGGCTGACGAGGGACGAATAGCCGGTGCCGAAATCGTGGATCGATACGCCGACGCCCAGCTCGCGCAGGTTCTGCAGGCGCGGGGCGACGCGTTCGGTGTTCTCCAGCAGCAGGCTCTCGGCGATCTCGAGTTCCAGGCTGCCGGCGGCGAGGCCGTTGCGCGACAGGGTGCGGGAGATGGTGTCGGAGAGGTCGGACTGGTCGAAATCCCGCGACGACAGGTTGGCGGTGAGGCGCAGATCCGGAAACTGGCGGCGCCACACGGCCAGCTGGGCGCAACCGGTCTCGAGCACCCAGCGGCTGATCTCGTGGATGATCCCGGCTTCTTCGGCAAAGTGGATGAAGCGCGACGGCGCGACGATGCCATGGGACGGATGGCGCCAGCGCACGAGGGCTTCCATGCCGGTGATGCGGTCCTGGGAGAGGCTGACCAGTGGCTGGTAGTAAAGCTCGAACTCGTTGCGGCTGATGGCCAGGCGCAATTCCTTTTCGAGGGACACCCGCGTGCGGTAGCTGGCGTGCATGTCCGGCGAAAAGAAACTGTAGGCGTTGCGGCCGTCGCCCTTGACCTGGTGCATCGCCACGCTGGCGTGCTGGACCAGATCTTCGGCGGTGTCGCCGTCTTCGGGGTGGAGTGCGATCCCCATGCTGATGGTGATGAGCACCTCGCCCTCGCTCAGGGGGAAGGGCTTGCGGAAGGCGAGCAGCACCTTCTCGGCGATGGCGCGGGCGTCTTCCTGGTCGTTGATGTCGGGCAGCAGCACGACGAACTCGTCGCTGCGGTGGCGGGTGAGGGTGTCGCCGCGGCGCAGGCACTGCTTGAGGCGCAGGGCCACCGAGCGCAGCAGCGCGTCGCCTTCGCCCTGGCCGTGGGTTTCGTTCACCTGCTTGAAGCGGTCCATGTCGATGAACATGACCGCGATGAGCCCCTTGCGGCGCTTGGCCTGGGTGATCGCCAGGTTGAGGCGATCCTGGAAGAGCTCGTTGTTGGGCAGCTGGGTGAGCGGGTCGTGGTAGGTCTGGTAGCGCGGGGTCGCTTCGATGGTGCGCAGCGCCGGCAGGCTGCGGGCCGCGCCATAGGTGCCGGCGTAATGGGACGGCGAGCGGGATTCGGCGCTGTTGTAGATGCCCATCGCGTTGAGCACGACGGCCACGGGCCCAGTGTCGTCGCCGTCGGCCCCGTAGGGGTTGCGGGCGAGGCGCAGCTCGATGTTGACCGTGGCGCGGGGGCCGGTGCGCCGCTCGTTGAAGGTGAAGCGGGCCCGTTCGAGATCCTCGGGGTGGACGATCTCGGAGAAGTGCTTGCCGATCAGGGCGTTGCGGGGGTGGCCCAGCAGCGACTCGATGCGCAGGTTGAGGTAGTTGAAGCGGCCTTCGGCGTCGAGGGTGTAGATGAGGTCGAGGGAGTTCTCGACCAGATAGCGGTGCATCTGCTCGGACGACTGGAGGCGCTGCTGGCTGAGCCGGCTGGTGCGCTCGGACTGGCGCTTGAGGAGGGCGCCCGTCACCGCACGGCGGATCTGGTCGGCGCCATAGGGCTTGATGAGGAAGTCGTCGGCACCGCGGCGCAGGGCGCCGATGGCGGCCTCCATGGACTGTTCGCCGCTGATCATGATGACCGATTCGCGCCGGTCGTTGCTGAGCAGCCAGTCCATCACCGCCAGGCCCGAGGCGTCGGGGAGGCGGAAATCGAGGATCAGCAGGTCGTAGGAGCGGGTGTTGAGACGAGCGAGTGTCTCGGCGACGGAACCGCAGTCCTCGATCAGCCGGTCGCTGCCCTGCAGGAGGGCGCCAACCGACCGTCGCAGGGACGGTTCATCGTCGACGACTAGGATTCGGGTAAGAGACTCTGCCGACGTTCGCCGGTTTGCCTCTGTCGGGAAGGAAGTTCCTTCCCAGGGGATGACCATTGTGACTCCCGGACATGGCTCTTCTAATTGGCGCGGCAATGATGCATCAAGTCAGTGGGTTGCCGCCAGTGGCATGAAGATCTGGAACACGGTTCCGGAGCCCGGCTGGCTGCGGCACAGAATGGTGCCACCGACCGCGGCAACCAGTTCGCGGACCAGCGGCAGGCCGACTCCACCACCCGGTTTGTCGCTGTTGCGGGCGCCCGGGTTGAAGAGGGTTTCGATGCGTTCGGGGGCCAGGCCCGGGCCGTTGTCGACGATCCGGATCTCCATGCACTGGCTGCCGTTGGCGTTGATGCCGGCAACGGCCGACACGGAGAGCTTGCCCCCTTCGGGGATCGCCTCGGCGGCGTTCTTGAAGAGGTTGAGGAACACCTGCTTCAGGGCGTCGGGCGGAATTGCGGCGGCGGGCAGGTTGGGCGAGGTGCGCAGCTCGAAGTTGATCCCCTTGCGGGCGAACAGCGCTTCGCCGTAAAGGGCGCGCAGGTCGTGCAGGATCTCGGCGACGCCGCTGTGGGCGGGGCCGGACGGGGTCATCGAGGTGAAGTCGCTGGCCTTGCGCACCAGGGCGCCGACGCGGTCGAGTTCTTCGCTGAGCAGGCCAAGCTGCTCCTTCAGGGTCGGGTCTTCGACGCGCTCGTCGATCAGGCCGAGGTAGGTCTTGATGACGGTGAGCGGGTTGCTCGCCTCGTGGGCAATGCGCCGGGCGTGATCCACGTAGCGGCGGGCGATGCTGTCTTCGAGGTCGAGGCGCATCTGCTCTTCGGCGCGGCGTTCGGAGATGCGGCTGGTGGCGGCTTCGGTGACCGAGCGGCGCAGGGCGGGCTCGAGGCCGGTGCCCGGGATTTCGGCGCCCGCGCAGGGAAACACCGCCACGCCGGTTTCGTTGGGGTTCTGCCAGGGCACGCAGAGCAGGCCGTCGCTGTCGAGCCAGCGGGCCAGCTGCCAGTCGGCGGCACACTTGCCAGGCGGGCGCGGGCCGCTCTGGTAGCGGGATTCGGCGTTGTTGCGGAAGGCCTCGGCAACGGCGCTGTGCTCGTCGCGGGCGGAGATCCTGATCTGGTCGAGACCGGGGTGGGTGATCGTCGGCGCGCCCACCAGGGCATCGTCGCATTCGGATTTGACGAAGAGCACCGGGGCGTCGAGGCCGAGGAGCAGGCGGGTGGCCACGTCGAAGCTCTGGCGTGCCGTGGCGGCATCGATGAAGGCGCTGCGGGCAAAGGCGGTGAGCGCGGTGCGGGCGATGCCACTGTCCATGTTCTCACGCTCGGTGTCGCTGCCCGGAGTGGCCCAGGGCAGGGTGAGCATGGTGGGTTCGACGACGATCTCGAGGCTCTTGACCAGATCCTGCATGCCGCGGGTGGTGTCGGCGAGCACGCTGACCAGCACGCTGCCGTCGATCTTGGTGAGGCGGCTGGCGCCCTCGAGGCTGGCCGCGGATTGGCTGCCGCGATAGCTGGCGAGCTCTTCGGCGGCGGCGATCACGCGCACCAGCGGGTGTGCGGTCTCGACGGTTTCCGGTTCGGCCTGGTGCAGGGCGATGGCGTCAATGATGCCGAGCGGGAAGCTGCAGCGAGCGGCCAGGTCGGCCGAAATCTCGGCGTGATCGAGGCCGTAGCGCTCCCATTCGGCCGCCGAGAGGCTGCGCTCGTCGATGGCGTCGGCGAGCACCCGGCCGTATTGATCGCCGTATTCATTGAGCCACAGCAGGCCGAGGTCGTGCAGCAGGCCGGCGGAGCGGGCTTCGTCGGGATGGGGATAACCCATCTCGCGGGCCAGATTGACCGCCAGCTCGGCCACGAACAGGCTGTGCATCGTGTGATGCCGGTGGGCGCGGGGAGAGATCCGGTGGCTGGGTTGCTGGATCATGTGGCGCAGTGACCACGCCTGCAGCAAGCCGGAGTCGATCCGGTCGAGGCGCTCGATGAGCACGTCGATGAGGGCAATAGAAAAATCGCTCTTGCTCAGCGGTGCTGTCAAAAGCAACTCGAAAACCATCACTGGATCGAGGATAATGACACGTGCAATATCGTGTCGGGATGCATCGCCAGCCGAAAGTATCCGCAGCAGCGCGGACGCGGTTTCCCGCAGCGCTGGCAGACGCGATGTCGGTGCAGCTAGGGGACGTCGCATTTTGGATATTCGGGTGGTGGGCATGAATGAAGCACGTATTTCACAAATTTAGTGCTTTGGATTCTAACCGTACCCTCCCGGCTCTCGCCTGTGACTTATGCTCGCCCGCACCGGCGCTTGCGCTTCCGAGCGTGACCCAGTTCGCAACGTCGTGAAGAGTTTGCGTCCCGGCCTGCCTTTGGCTGCGCGGGATTCAGCCGAACTGCAGGCTGTCTGCGAACGAGAGCGCTTCAAGATGTGCCCGGTTGATGTGTTCCGGCGTGATGTGAAGATCATCCGCAAGGGATGCCAGATTCTTGTCGTCGAAGCTCTCCAGTGCCCGCGCGAGTTTGAGAAAAGGTGCATAAACGCCATCTCCGCCCAGCAGGGCGTCGCAAATCGGGGCCGGAAGATTCATCTCGTCGAGTGCCGATTGAAGGCTTGCGCCCAGCAGCAGGTGCAACATCGAGAAGGCGCCGGTGATGAACAGGTTGTCGAGCTCGGATTTCTCGAAGAAGGCTGCCCCGACCTGCTCCATGAAGCGTCCGCGGGCAATGGCGGTCTGCATAAGGGCTGGCGCGGACGGATCGCGGCTCGCGGAGATCAGCAGCACCGAGAGCCACTTGTGGAGCTTGTCATAGCCCAGAATCGACACCGCGTGGCGGAAGGACTGGATCTCGCACATCAGCCCGAAACCAGCAGAATTGATGTATCGCAGCAATTTGTATGACAACGCCACATCCTGCTTTAGGACATTTTCAATTTCCTTGACTTCGGCATTTTTGCGCACCAGATTGAGCAGCCGGACGATCTGGGCGTGGGACGGCGCGAGCTTGCCGTCGGTCTTTACGCCATGCAGGAAGAACCAGCCCGATGCGCCGTCGTAGCCACCCACGATGGCGTTGCGGAACGCCGGCACGTCAGGCAGGCCCCAGGCGAGCGCCAGGCCGGGCGGGGCGATCGGGATCGGCTGCCGCTTGGCGTCGATGATCACGAAGCGCCACGGCACATCCGGCGGGATGATCGTGTCGGGCTGATACCAGGTGAGGTTGAGGCTGATGCCTGCCGCCTGCAGTTTGGGGATCAGTTCGAGCGTGAGCGGGTGGGCGATGGCCTGGGTCGGGATCTCGACCATCGCGTTGGCCGGCGCTTTCCAGCCGAGGAGATCCGGCGTGGGCACCAGCCGGTAGAGGCTCACAAAGACCGGGTGGGTCGTCGGCCACACGTCTGCCAGACCCGACAGGGTTTCCACTGCCTGAGCAACGGAGGTGGCGTGGACGATCAGCCGGTTGGCGGTGATCTTGTGCTGCTTGTTGATCACCGGTTCGCGGGTGATCAGGACGGCGTTGCTCATGGGGGAGGGTTCCGGTGCCGGCTCAGCCAGCCTGGGCGTCGTTCGAGAAGCTGAAGGCGTCGGCGTGGAAGGCGTCGGCGGGCAGGCCGCACTCGCGGGTGAGCGCTGCGCGGGCGGCGTCGATCATGGCCGGCGAGCCGCAGGCGTAGACCTCGTGCCCGGAAAGATCGGGCAGGTCGGCCATCAGGGCGGCGTGGGCGAGGCCGGTGCGGCCGGTCCAGCCGTCGTCAGCCGGGCTGTCGGAGAGCACGGGCACGAAGCGGAAGCCCGGGAGCCTGTCTTCCCAGCCCCTGGCCACGTCGAACTGGTAGAGCCCGGCACGGTTGCGGCTGCCCCAGTAGAGCGTCATCGGGCGCTGGATGCCGGTGGCGATGGCGTGTTCGACGATGCTCTTGATCGGCGCGAAGCCGGTGCCGCCGGCCAGCAGCACGATCGGGCGCTTGGAGCTCTCGTCGAGCCGGAAGCCGCCCAGCGGGCCTTCGAAGCGCAGGATGTCCTTTTCCTTGAGCTTTTCGAAGACGTGGGTGGTGAAGAAGCCGCCGGGCACGTGGCGGATGTGCAGTTCGAGGTGGTCGGCGCCGGTCGGGGCGTTGGCGATGGAGAAGCTGCGGCGCTTGCCGTCGGCGAGCAGGAAGTCGATGTACTGGCCTGCGATGAACTGGAACTTCTCGGTGGCCGGCAGGCGGATCTCGAGGACGATCACGTCATCGGCGGCGCGTACCAGCTTCTGCACGCGGCAGGGCAGCTTCTTGATCTGGATCTCGCCGGCACGGCTCACCTGGCGCACCTCGAGGACGAGGTCGGAGCGGGGACGGGCACAGCACAGCAGGGCCATGCCGGCCTCGCGCTCGGCTTCGGTCAGCGTGCCTTCGCCAAAGCGGCCCAGGTCCAGGTCGCCGGAGAGCACCTTGCTCTTGCACACGCCGCAGGCGCCGTCGCGACAGCTGTAAGGAAGCAGCAGGCCGGCAGCAAGGGCGGATTCGAGAACGGTATCGTCAGCCGAGGCGGGAAATTCGAGTCCGCTGGGCTGGAGGGTGACCTGGAACGACATGATGGGTGGCCGTGAGATAATCGTTAAATGAAACGTCGAAAAATGAAGCAAGTCCTGATCGTTGGCAGCGGCGATGTGGCGCGTCGGATCATCCCGTGGCTGCTGCAACGCTTTCGCGTGTGCGCCGTGGTGCGCCGCCCGGAAGAACGTGTGGCCCTGCGGGCCCTCGGTGCGACAACCCTGATTGCCGACCTGGACAAGCCGGAAAGCCTTGGCCGGTTGGCCGGCATTGCCGACTACGTCCTCCACTGTGCTCCGCCGCCCAATATGGGTGGTGACGATCCGCGCACGCGCAGTCTCCTCGCCGCGCTGGCGCATCGCGCGAGTCTACCACGACGGATCATCTACATAAGTACCACGGGCGTGTATGGCGACTGCGCCGGCGCCTGGCTGGACGAGTCCCGTCCGCCCCGTCCGGCCTCGGCCCGGGCGGTTCGGCGCGTTGCAGCCGAAAGTCACCTGCGGCGATTCGGACGGCGTACCGGATGCCGCGTCAGCCTGCTGCGGGCGCCCGGCATTTACGATGGCGCCGGGCGTCTGCCGGTGGCGCGCCTTGAAAAGGGCGAGCCGGTGCTGGCCCCCGAAGACGACGTGTTCACCAACCACATCCACGCCGACGACCTGGCCCGCCTGCTGGGGCTGGCGCTGTTCCGTGGCCGGCCCAACCGGGCCTACAACGCGTCGGACGACAGCAGCCTGAAGATGGGCGAGTACTTCGATCTGGTGGCCGATGCGGTCGGCCTGTCGCGTCCGCCGCGCCTGCCCCGGGCCGAACTGGCCGGGCGGCTGTCGCCCCTCACGCTGTCGTTCATGTCCGAGTCGCGGCGCCTGAAGAACGACCGCATCAAGCGGGAACTGCGCGCCCGCCTGATGTATCCGACCGTGGCCGACGCGCTGCGCGCCCGCCGCCTGGCGGTTTCCTGATTTTTCCCTTTCGAGCCTACATCATGCTTTTTCTGAGTATCAAAGCCCTGCACATCATCTTCGTCACCAGCTGGTTTGCCGGTTTGTTCTACCTGCCGCGGCTGTTCGTGAATCACGCCATGGCCACCGACAAGGCCACCCTTGATCGCCTGGCGCTGATGGAGAACAAGCTCTACCGCTTCATGACGCCGCTGGGCATCCTCGCGGTGGCGCTGGGGATGTGGCTGTGGTTCGGCTTCGGCTTTGCCGGCGGCTGGCTGCACGTCAAGACGACGCTCGTCACCTTCCTGATCGTCTATCACCTGTATTGCGGCCGGCTGATGCGGGCCTTTGCCGAGGGGCGCAACACGCGCAGCCACGTGTGGTACCGCTTCTTCAACGAGGTGCCGGTGCTGGTGCTGTTCGCCTGCGTCTTCCTCGTCGTGCTGAAGCCCTTCTGATCGACCGAACCTGATTTCCGAACCGGATTGCTGCCTTGAACTTTTTTGCCCCTTGCCCCCGCGGCCTCGAGCCGCTTCTTGCCGACGAGCTTCGCGCCATCGGCGCCACTGATCCGAAAGTCATTCCCGGCGGTGTGCAGTTCTCCGGCGACTGGGCGCTGTGCTACCGCGCCAACCTGGAAAGCCGGATCGCCACCCGCGTGCTGTGGCAGGTCTCGATGGGCCGCTACCGCAACGAGGAAGATGTATACCGCATCGCCTACGCGCCCACCTGGGCCAAGTGGTTTACGCCCGACGAGACGATTCGGGTGTTCGTCACCGCCCACAAGTCGCCCCTGCGCAGCCTGGAGTTCGTCACGCTGAAGATCAAGGACGCGGTGTGCGATCACTTCCGCACCATTGTCGGGCGCCGGCCGGATGTGAACACCCAGACGCCGGACATCCGCGTGCATGCCTTCCTGTCGGCCGATACCGTCACGCTGTATCTGGATACCTCGGGCGAGCCGCTTTACAAGCGCGGCTTCAAGTCGGCAGCCGTCGAGGCGCCGCTGAAGGAAAACCTCGCCGCCGGCATCCTGCGCCTGACTGGCTGGAAACCCGGAGAGGAGGCCTTGTGCGACCCGATGTGCGGCAGTGGCACCTTCCTGATCGAAGCCGCCCAGATGGCCCTCGACGTGGCGCCGGGGCTGGGCCGGCATTTCGCGTTCGAGCGCTTCAAGCACTTCGAGCGCGACACCTGGCAGCCGATCCGCAAGGCGGCCGACGCCCGCCGGCAGGCGCCGCGCCCGCTGGCGATCTACGGTTCGGACATCGTCGAGGATCAGGTGCGCAAGAGCTTCGTCAACTTGCGGAACGCCGGGCTGGAAGGCTGCGTGGAGCTTGAGCGGCTGGATCTGCTCGACCGCAAGGCGCCGGCGGCGAGCGGCGTGCTGGTGGCCAACCCGCCCTACGGCGTGCGGCTGTCGGATACGTCGGAACTCGAAGCCTTCTATCCGAAGCTGGGTGACGCCCTGAAGGCCAACTGGAGCGGCTGGCGGGCTTACTTCTTCACCGGCGACCCGCTGCTGCCGAAGGGCGTACGCCTCAAGGCCAGCAAGCGCACGCCGCTCTTCAACGGCGCCATCGAGTGCCGGCTGTTTGAATATCTGATGGTGGCGGGCTCGGCACGCAAGCCCAGGCCGGAAGGGGAAAGTAACCCGGACTAAAGGCGCCCGGCAGCCGTAGCGAGCGGCCCGAGGTTGCGACGAGAAGCGCAGCCGTACTTGGGTACGGCGAGCATCGCAGTTGCGAGATCGGGTCGCGCAGTAGGCTGACGGGTGTCTTTAGACGATGTCGAGGTTCTGGATGCCGGAGAGCACGTCGCGGTCG